>DCYT01000003.1:0-41346 GCA_002331145.1 Candidatus Minusculum obligatum
CTGTTAGGCGTGATGCTGGACTTGTGGTACCAATACCTACGTTTCCACTCGTAACATTAAAGTAACTATCATTACCACTTCCAGCATTCAAATAAATAGAAGGCGTGGCTGAATTATTATACAAAGAGAAGTTTCCAGACAAAGTTCCTGCACCAATACGCGCAGCAACAAGCTCTCCATCATCTTCATTCAAAACAATATCGCCACCCTGTACGGTAAGTTTGTCTGTTGGCGTTGAAGTTCCAATTCCCACATTATTACTGTCACTTGGAATATAGAAAGCATATTCATCACTTAAGCTCTCAATACGGAATGAGTGCCCAATACTCTGCTCATTAAAGACAACCCCTGATGCAGAATCAAGGACAATTTGAGGTGACCCAACACGATACAAATCAAGCTTCCCCCCAAAGCTTCCTGCAGAGAGAATGCTTGCTGAAAGATTTGAATCATCTTCAAAAATGGTGATGTCCTTGCCAGAATCAAGGGTAAGTCCTGTACCCAGATCGGTAGAAGTACCAATACCTACGTTTCCAGAAGTATCAATAGTTACCCTTGTAGAATTATTTGTCTCAAACGCAAGAGAATTTGAATCATTTGTTCCAAGCACTGCTGAAGCCCCAAAACTGTTTCCTCCATTTTGGAAGAAACCTGAAGCCAATGAACTTGTCGCAACATTTAGTACTCCGTTACTTACTGAAAGTGCATTTCCTGTTATGTCATTTATGTAGTCACTTCCAAATAGAAGATTTGTGAGTGAAAGATTTGGAAGTGTTGAGGTTGCAGAAGTGGTTGTTGCAGTAAAGTACTCAGCTACTGCTTGTCCTACTACTGATAGTTTTGCATATGGAGAGGTTGTTCCAATACCAAAGTTTCCAGATGTATCAACCGTTAGAATGTCTCCATCTGTACTGTTAGTAATACCAAAGTATCCTGACGTACTTGTGCCGACAGTCTCAAGCCTAAAGTCTGGACTTGCATCTCCCACACCAAAGTCTCCATTATCATCAACACGAATCTTTTCATCGCTATCTACTAGCACTCTGAAATATGAACTTGAAGAAACATTTCCTGAATCGACACTGATTGAATACCCTGCATTTTCTGATGCAAGCTTGTGAACCAATCCGCTTGCAAAAGAGTCAGCCTGCCAGAAGTTTGGAGTAGCACCTGATGACTGAACTGTTCCGTATACATCAAGAGCTGTCTCAGGACTAGTTGTTCCAATACCTACGTTTCCAGAACTATTAATTGTCACCCGCTCAGTTCCTCCCGTATAGAACCGAAGGAAATCTTCATCTGAACTCTCTTCAGCTGTTACGTAGGTATCCTGATCAATATCAATCACTCCACCAAGTCCAAGCCAGTTACTTCCATTGTATCCCTCATACTGTGTTGTGTCAGAGTTGTATCGAATTTGTCCGGTAAGTTCAGTAGAGGGTCGCTGTGCCGATGTTCCAACAGGGATACGAATAGCGTCTGTTCCTTTAATATCAACTGATGTGGCAGGAGTGGCAGTACCAATACCAAGGCGATTCGCACTATCATTCCAGAAGAAGTTATCATTGTCCTGACTTAGTGTTCCTCCAGACCCCGCAAAGGCTACTGACCCTTCTGTAAATCCAGTTGGAGTAACTGCTCCACTAACTGTTCCATAAATAGTTCCATCTACTTCAAGGTCTCCTGTTACGTACCCGCTATTGTAGTAATTTGCAGCAGATAGTGAGCTTGGTGTTCCTGTACCAACAGTTAACCGTACAGAAGGCGAAGAACTTCCAAGTCCCAGGTATCCATTTACATCAAAGTTCGCAAGTTCAAGCCCTGCATTATTTTGTACGGTAAAGAGATTTCCAGTTTGTGAAGACGCAGCACGTACAGTAACAGTACTTGTTCCTGTTGATCCATTATCATTTTGAATGAAGATGTTCTGGTTGAAATCAAAGCGATCCTCTGACGCATCCCATCCAATTACAGCATTTGGTACTACTACTCCTCGATAGAAGATAAGAGATGCATCCTCAGCATCAGAAGTTGCATTGTCTGAGTTAATAGAGAATGAAGCATTATTTGTCCCGGCAATTGAAGTACTTGCAGATGAAAGGTTGTTTATAGTTGCGCTATCAAAGTATGCATCATCCCAGTAGTACGCTGGAGATCCAAGATCATATGTTGCATTTGCAGTAGGGATAATTGCCACACTTGAATCAACCTGCCCTGAAGAGAACTCAAACTGTGTTGTTTCGTTGTATCCCAAATGAAGAGGAAGTCCGCTTGAAGAGTACACACGGAATGAGTCTCCTGTATATCCATTTAGAAGTCCCACATTACTTCCTCCTGCAACAAGCCGTACTCTTGGCTCAGTTGTAGCTCTGAAAATAGCAGGCTTACTTGCAGACACTGTCACATCAAGTGGGAACTCTGGAGTTGTGTCATTAATTCCAACATATCCATTTGCAAGCACTGTAAGGCCAGATGCTTGTGCTCCTCCGCTTGCTGCAGAGAAGGTTCCTGTAGTTGTTGCATTAGTAGAAGTAAGTTCTGGGAATGTAGACGCAACAGATGTAGATGTGGCAGTAAAGTACTCAGCAACCGCTTGCCCCACTACTGAGAGCTTTGCATATGGAGATGTTGTTCCGATTCCAAGCCGATTGTTTGTATTATCAAAGAAGAAGTTGCTGTTGTCTTGTGTAAGAAGTCCATTTGATCCAATAAATGGAATTGATCCCTGCGTAAGCCCTGTAGTGAGATCACCTGACACATACAAATTGGTACTTGTAGCATTTGTTGCAACAAGATCAGTAGCAGTAAGACGAGTACCATTGAAGGTAAGATCCGCATCATCAATTAATCGTCCGTCTGTAGTGACGTACGGCACTCTTCCTGAAGTAAGAGAACTAATTGCAAGTTGCGTTGATGTTGCGTTGGTGGTTGTTGCATTTGTTGCAACAAGATTTGTAAGTGTACTAGTAACTGCACTCAATACTGATGTATAGAAATTGGTTGTTGTTGCATTGGTGATAGTTGCACTAGTGCCAATGATGTTTGTTAGTGTTGCGTTTGTTGCAAATAGATTCGTACTTGTTGCATTGGTAGTGGTTCCATTTGTAAAGACTGCATTTGTTCCAGTTAGATCTCCTGAGAGCGTTGTTGTTGCTGCAGTTAGGTTTCCTGTAAAGGCTCCATTTCCAACAACTGAGAGAGCCTCATACGGGCTTGTAGTTCCAATCCCCAAGTACCCGCCATTTGTAAAGCGGAATACCTCGCTTCCTCCGTCATCAGCAAATGTTGCAATTGGCTGAGTATTCGTTGCATTTTGCAATGAAAGTAATGAGCTAGGAGAAAGCACTCCAATTCCTACATTTCCTGTGCTTGTAGCATATACAAACCCATCTGTATCAATTGCAAAACTTCCTGCAAATGTTGATGTTGCTGTAGTACTTGTTGCACTAAAGTATGGACCTGTCAGCACTCCATTTGAAGTAAGTCCTCCAACTGTAAGTGTTCCTCCAGCAGTAATGTTATTTGTTACCGTAAGATCACTAATTGTAGTTGTTGCAAAGTTTGCAGTTCCTCCCGTGAAGGCATTTGCATCAACTGTTGTTCCAGTGAAAGAAGACCCTTCATTGATCTGAACTCCTCGCAAAAATCCTCCTATTACTTCTGGGCGACGAATTATGGTGTCACTAATGTCTTCAATTTTATTAACCCATTGAATGGTCTGAACATTCTGAACAATCTGATTTCGGTTAGCAGCAGTTAGTTTCTGAATCTCAGCTGAAAGAGCTGCGTGAAGTGCAGTGATACTTGAATCTACGTAAAGCCTATTTACGTCAGTGCTTGCAAAGAAATTCTGAGTAACATTTCGAGGAGCAACATATACTGGCTCATCTTCCTTAATAACAACATTTGTCTGAGCAGGCCCTGGATTTACAAGAAGCACCGGATCTTTCTTTCGACCAAAGATTCGATCGAAAATATCTCGTACGCCACCTGCAACTCCTCCAATTACATTTGCTTGAGCTTCCTCAACTTTCTCTGTTGTATTTGTTGCAAGAGGAGATTTTACGCCCGCAAGTTTTGACCCAATATTCTCTGGAACTGCCATTACAGTTTCTACTGCTGGAACAAAAACATTTGCTGCGATACGCTCTCCAGCAAACTCAACCATTCCCACAATTTTTTCTGTAGAAACATCTAGACCTGAATTTGCACCTGCAAGGATTGTTGTAGGTAAATCAAACCGAGCATACGCATAGCCTGTTCCAATCGTGTCTCCTGTTGATTCAATCGCATCCTTATACGTGTCTGTAAGTGCATATGTGCTATCAACGAAGTTGTAAATGAAATCTACATACCCGCTAATAATTGCTCTTCCAAGTTTTGGAGAATTCTCTCGCACAGAACTTCCAATCTTAATGTTTGCCTCAGGAATTGATTGTGCTGAAGCGAGAATAGCTCCTCCTGTGTTATACGGCACAGAAGCAAGAGTGTTTGCAAGCACAAAACTTCCATCAACAAATCCGTAGACTAGCTCCGCCTGCGCTTTTGGAATCTCTTGAGCAAGAACAACAAACGCCCCTAGACCTTCTTCATATGAGTTCAAAATATTGGCGCTTGCTGCCTGTGCAATGTTCTGCACAGCAAGAGCATTTGAAAGGCTTTCCTTGCCAAGGTATTTAACAAACCCTGTGTACGCATCAACTGACCCATGAGCTGCTACGACAAGCCCTTCTCCAAGTGCCTTATATCCATTCCACATATCTGTAGAGTTTGGAAGCATCAAACTTCTTCCTGGAACATACGTAGAAGCGAAACTTTTTTGAACACCAGTGTACTTAAAGCGATTTCCAAAAGACTCTACTTCTGCAAATCCTGTTGCAAAAATATTATTGGCCTCAAACTTTACTTCATTAGAAACTTTATTTTGTGCAACTACGTAGTTGGCCCGAGCAAGTTCTGGGTGGCGCTCTGATCGAGCAAGTACTCGATGCATATCACTTGCCCTCTCATGCACAGCAGAAATCAATTTAAATGGAAGAGAAGAAATTCCTGTTGCCCCGGCCAAAGAGTACCCTCCAAAAACAATTAGAACGGTTAGGGCAAGTGCTGCTGCATTTTCAAATGGAAGCTTATCGAAACCTTTTGCAAAAGTATTTTTAAAGTCATCTTGAACCTTAGGAGCTTGAACTTTCTTATATTCAATCTTTCTTTCCTTAGAGAGAGATTCTCTTTTGATTTCTTTTACAGCTTCTTTAATATCAAAAAATTCAAGTAAAGCTTTTTTCTCAACAACCCAAGAGCGTCCAATCCTACTTGCAGGAATTTTTCCTTCTCGAGCAAGTCGACCTACGTAGTCAGAAGTACGCCCGACAATAGACGAAGCTTCTTTTGTTGAAATAAATTTTTTATGCTCGGCAGACATAGTTCGGAAGAACGATTTCCCTATTATTTTAACCAATATTTTCAATATCGACACGTACTACATGTGGATACAAATTATGTAAAATACGTAATTTACGTAGTAAGAATATTTGGACGAGAAAAGTATAAAAAATGTTCAAAAAAAATCTTTTGAAAACAGTTTTTGCATGAGAAAATCCTTATCTTTTTCAAAAACAGGTGTGTACAGACTCTTAAACTAGGCGAGAAGTGTTCTTTTTTTGGAAAGAAAAGTAGCTTTTATAGAAAAAATTTAATACTACCCCCTCTGATCACATTGTTTCTAAACTCATTATTTTGCGACACACAAAATAACCGTTATAGCGAAATTTCTAAAAAACAAGCCATTTAAATAGATCATGAGAGTCTTCTTATGATTGTTTGGATATCTTTTAATTACTTTTTTATATATCCGAGATCTTATGTTCACTTACATAAAGCGCTTACAAAGAGAGGGCTTACAGAGCATGTTTGAAGCTTCCAAAATACCCTTTATATTCATTACATTGACCTAACTAATGAAAGTCGATGCCGCTGGCCAATCTTCCAAAATCTAAAAAGAACTCCTTGTGAGAGTTCTTTCCCTTTATTTAAGCTATATCACGTGTTTCTCGCTATCCGAGATTTTATCGATATATCTTTATTTTATAGGATATCTCGGTTATCTCGGATAAACGTTCTTACTTTTTAGACTCAAAATGCTGCACTCCCAAAACATAATCTTTAACTCCTTGGTAAGCGGCGGCAACTGGAGAATCTGTGTTACGTGTGAGTACGTACCCTGTTGTAACCGTAAGAGCACCAACAAAAACTATTGCTAGCACAGCGGCAACAACAAGCCCTGTCCCCGACCAAGATCTCTGTACAGGCAGTGGACTTGGAGTAGGCTGAGCAGCCTCTTTCTCTTCAACCTCCTCTTCTACTGAAATCTCTTCCTCCCTAGGAGCTGGTTCTGACTTTGTAATTGGAACCTGAACCTCTTCAGAAATTTTCTCCTCCTCTACTTCTTTATCTGCTTCACTTAAGAACACTTCTTCGTTCTCTGTAGGAACCGCCTTCTGTGCCTTATACCAATCCTGCCAAGCGTTCTGCATCTCACTGAGAGCGTTCTCTTCGACAGGTGCTTCTTCCGCCACAGGCACCTCTTCTACTGCTGGAGCTTCTGCCTCTTCCAGAACTTCTTCGGTATTACTTACAAGCACCTCAAGCTGTGGAGCTGGTGCCTCCTTCTCTTCTTTTACTGAAACCTGTGCTTCCCCAAACTTATGCTTCTTTATTGAAGCCTCATCTATATACCAATTGCGCCCAACTAATTGAGCATCAATCTTCCCTCCTCGAGCAAGCTGCCCGACGTAATCTGTTGTATATCCTGTAATCTCTGCTGCACGTTTTGTCGATAGGTACGTACGACCATTAAGTGTTAGCTCTTTCATGCATACAGTATAGCCGAGACATGTAAGTCTCGGCAAGAAGAAGTCCAATATAACCTTATTTTCTAACCTATCTCGTTTAGAATAGCCTCCTTTAGAAGACCTGGATTTGCAGCTCCTTTAGTCTTCTTCATACCCTGCCCAACAAGAAATTGTAGTGATGCTTCCTTTCCATTTTTATATTCCTCAACGACACCTTCGTTCTCAGAAATAATCTCAAGCACAACTTCTTTTAGAGCACCCGCATCCTGTACCTGGAATAGTCCTTTCTCTTCTGCAACCTGCTCTGGCTCTCCCCCGTCTTCAAGAAGAACTCTCAAAATATCTTTTGCGCCTCGAGAAGAAATTTTATCTTCACACACCATCTCAATTAAATCTGCAAAAGCATCTGGTGTGAGAGTTTCAAACTCTACTTTGTCTGAGTGCTCATTGTAATACCCTGCAATATCAGAAGTGAGATAATTGACCGCTCGCTTAATTTTCTCTGGAGCCTGGAGCTTCTCTATAACAGCGTCAAAGAATCTTGCACGTTCAAGAGAGGCCACAAGATCAGTAACATCCTCAGGCTTCATGCCAAGATCTTCATAGCGCTTTCGCTTCTCGGACGGAAGCTCTGGAAGACTCTTCTTCAAAACCTCTTCCGCTAGTTCAGGAATTTCTGAAAGCTGAAGCTTTGGAAGGTCTGGCTCTGGGAAATATCGATACTCTGCAGCACCTTCTTTAATACGTTGTCCGAATGTCTCCTGCTTTCCCTCATCCCAACCTCGAGTCTGCTGTACTATCTCTCCTCCCTCTTCAAGAACTTTCTCATGTCTCTTTAACTCATACGCAATAGCTCGTTCAACAGATCTAAATGAGTTTAGATTTTTAACCTCAACTTTCGTACCAAATTCTTCTGTGTCACTTATTGAAATGTTTGCCTCAATACGCATCTCCCCTTTTTCAAGATTGGCATCTGACACACCAAGAGTCCGAAGTAGCAACTGCAGCTCTCGAGCAAATGCACTCGCCTGTTCTGCGCTATGAATTACAGGCTCTGTAACAAGCTCCATAAGAGGAATTCCTGCACGATTAAAATCTACAAGAGACTCATCTCCCTTGTGAGTTGAACGAGCAGTGTCCTCCTCAAGATGCACACGAGTAATTTCTACATTATTTAAAGTTCCTCCACTTACAAGTGGAAACTTGTACTGACTAATCTGATACCCCTTTGGAATGTCCGGATAAAAATAATTCTTCCGATCAAATTCAGTAAAGTCTGCAATCTTTCCACCGAGCGCAACACCAACTTTACACACATGCTCAACTGCCTTTTTATTAATAACTGGAAGAGTTCCAGGATGACTCATACAAATAGGACACACGTGAGTATTTGGCTCACGCTCGTTTGGATCATTCTTGGAGTCACAGAACATCTTTGTGTTCGTCTTGAGCTCAGCATGAATCTCTAGTCCTATTGTTGCTTTATACTTCGACATCTTTATTTTGTTCTATAGCAGAGCGCCCATCTTCTAGAAGCTTTGAGAGCTTCTTCCCGAATTCCTTTAACATACCAGGATTTTGGGTAGAAAGCACCCATACTTGCGCCCCCGCTCCCTCAAGCTCTTGTACGTACTTTTCTTGTGTCTCATGGTCCACAAGATCTGCTTTTGAAAGCACGACAATCTCGCGCTTCTCTGTAAGGGATGTATCGTACCGAGATAGCTCGTTTCGAATAGTATTGTACCGCTCAACAACATGCTCATCTTCAGCAGAAACAAGGTGGAAAAGCACTCGTGTACGCGAGATATGGCGCAAAAACTTATCTCCAAGCCCCTTGCCATCTGCGGCACCTTCGATAAGCCCTGGAATGTCTGCCAATACATACCCAAAATAGCTTCCGAGATGCGGCTCTAAGGTGGTAAATGGGTATGCTCCGACCTGACTCTTAGCATTGGTTAATGCGTTCAATAGAGACGATTTTCCGGCACTTGGGAGCCCAATAAGACCTATATCTGCTACAAGTTTTAACTCTATGTGAAAATTGCCTCTCTCACCTGCCTTCCCTGGGGTTGATTGCTTTGGAGAAACATTCCGAGAGTTCTTAAAGCGAGCATTTCCAAATCCCCCACTTCCTCCTTTTAAAACTTTTACCTTCTCTCCCTCATGCAAAAGCTCTACCACATCATCAGTATCAGTATTGGTAACAACAGAACCAACAGGAACTTTGAGAATTAGATCTTCTCCATTCTTCCCTTCCATATTTTTCTTTGATCCATCTCCACCATCTTCTCCTGCAAAACTTTTTGTATGTCGATAGTTTGAAAGATACGCAAAGTCACGGACAGCCTCTACATAGACATCAGCTCCGCGACCTCCGTCACCTCCTGCAGGACCTCCTTTCATTCCTTTATCTGCATGCCAACGAACAACACCGTCTCCGCCGTTGCCTGCTCGAGCAAAAATACGAACTTCATCTACAAATGCCATAATTATTTTTTAACAATCTTCCACCCACTCTCAAGTAGAGATTCTGCTTTTTTAAACTTTACTTCTTTTGTCTCCTTTCCATCAGTAATAGTTACAAGATCATTTCGACCATATTCTTTCTTCTTTGCGAGAGCTCCAGTAGATGCAGTCTCTGACCCTCCACTTGTCTCCATCTTGATTGGCTTTGGCTCCTCCTTTCGCTCTTCGATATTTGGAACAAGAGAAATAACCTTCTCATCGATAGAAGCCTCCATCTCCTTAAAGAGATTGAGTCCTTCCCTACGATACTCAATAAGAGGGTCC
Source organism: Candidatus Minusculum obligatum (assembly GCA_002331145.1). Classification (GTDB taxonomy): domain Bacteria; phylum Patescibacteriota; class Minisyncoccia; order Phycocordibacterales; family Phycocordibacteraceae; genus Minusculum. The sequence goes on from DCYT01000003.1 coordinate 9,642, forward strand.
CTCTGACCATACGCTCGCAAACTAACAGAGCGTCGCAAGTACTCCATAGTCTCAAGGTGATCAATCCAGAGTGCATCAAAAAGCTGCAGCAACAGTGCACGCATTCCTTGATACAGTTTTTCTTTTGTAAAATCTTCTTCTTTCTTTAGAAGAGCTTCTGCAGCATCAGTTCCCTCTACAATATTCTTTACGTACGCCTCAATCTCTTCTCCTGTACCTTTAAGCACAGTGTCGCGCTTATCGTAGAAAATCTGTCGCTGATGATTAAGAATGTCATCGTATGCAAGCACCTGCTTACGAGCATCAAAGTTTACTCCTTCAATTTTCTGCTGTGCAGACTCTAGCGCTCCTGAGATCATCTTATTTGCAATTGGCTCATCCTCTGGAATACCAAATCGACCCATCATTGCCTTGATAGAGTCTGTGGCAAAGATGCGCATAAGCTTGTCTTCAAGAGAAACAAAGAACTGCGTCTCTCCCGGATCTCCCTGACGACCTGATCGTCCTCGAAGCTGATCATCAATACGACGTGCCTCATGTCGCTCAGTTCCAATAACAAAGAGTCCCCCAAGCTTTTTAATCTCTTCTTGCTCCTTTTCTGTTGCCGTCTCCCCTCCAAGTTTAATGTCAACTCCACGACCTGCCATGTTTGTGGCAACAGTTACATTTCCTTTCTTTCCAGCATCTGCAACAATCTCTCCCTCTCGCTCATGATTCTTCGCATTAAGAACTTCATGAGGAATCTTTGCATCTTTTAGGGTTTGTCCAACGACCTCATTATCATCAATAGAAACAGTACCAATAAGTACTGGCTGCCCCTTCTTATGTAGCTCCATTACCTTCTTTGCAAGTGCCTGGTACTTCCCCTTTGCTGTCTGGAAGATAAAGTCATCGTGATCAATACGTGCAACATCACGATGTGTTGGAATTGGCACAACCTCAAGCTCATACACCGTATAGAGCTCTTCCTTTGAGGAGTATGCTGTTCCTGTCATACCTGCAAGCTTTTTGTACATTCGGAAGTAATTCTGGAATGTAATAGAAGCCATTGTCCTACTCTCTCGATTGATCTTTACTCCTTCTCGAGCCTCAACTGCCTGGTGCAGTCCTTCACTCCACCTTCGTCCAGGCTGCAATCTTCCGGTAAATTCATCAACGATTACAATCTCTCCATCACGAACAACGTACTCCTTATCCTTCGTAAAGAGCGCTTTTGCGCGAACAGCATTTTCAAGATGGTGTGCATACTTTACTCCTCCTGCAGCATAAAGATTTTCTACATTTAAAATCTTTTCTGCTTTATCAATTCCAGAGTCTTTTATCTGTACTGCCTTCTGCTTCTCATCGATGACATAATCTTCTTCGCTAAAAGTTTTTACAACATTTGCAAACACTTCATAGAGATTTTCTGAATCCTGGTACGGCGCAGAAATAATAAGAGGAGTACGTGCCTCATCAATCAAAATAGAGTCAACCTCATCAACAAGAGCAAAGTCATGATTGCGCTGCACTCGCTGCTCAACAGCATACGCAGTATTGTCTCGAAGATAATCAAACCCAAACTCATTGTTTGTTCCGTATGTAATATCAGCTTCGTACGCCTCCTTCTTTGTTACAGGGCGCAAGAACTCCTCATAGATTTTGAAGAACCCTTTCTCATCACGCTCCTTATCGATGTCTGAGTGATCAGGATCATACAAATACGATCCATCACTTGTAATGACTCCAATACTCATTCCAAGTCCGTGATACACCTGCCCCATCCACGCGGCATCTCGACGAGCCAAATAATCGTTCACGGTAATCACATGAACCCCCTTCCCCTTAAGAGCATGCGCATACGCCGGAAGTGTCGCTACAAGAGTCTTTCCTTCTCCTGTTCGCATCTCGGCAACTTTTCCATGAGTTAGGATAAGTCCTCCCAAAAGCTGCACGTCATAGTGACGAAGTCCTGCAGTTCGAAATGCAACCTCTCGGGCATTTGCAAAGGCCCGCGCTAGAACACTTTCAAAATCCTTGCCGTCGGCAAGTTCTTTCTTTAAAGATGCTGTAACCTCCTTTAGCTCTTCATCACTTTTTGCCTTGAAATCCTGCTCTAAGGCGTTAATTTCAACAACAAAAGGACGCATCTGCTTAATATCAGAAGCTCCAGGCTCTCCACCAAACATCTTTTGTAGGCCAGATAACATTGTGGAATGAGCATAGCACAAAACCCTCCATTTCTGGAGGGTTTTGTGTTGTGCGGAAAACTACTTTCGTCGCTTTACTACACGCTTCTTTGGAGCTGCTTTTCGCTTTTTAGGCGCAGCTTTTTTAGCTGTTCGCTTCTTAGCAGGAGCTTTCTTGGCAGCCTTTTTCTTTGGAGCTGCTTTTTTCTTTGCTACCCGCTTCTTAGCTGGAGCTTTCTTTGCCACTCGCTTCTTTGGAGCTGCCTTCTTCTTCACAACTCGCTTCTTAGCAGGTGACTTTTTTGCTACACGCTTTTTTGCAGGAGCCTTCTTAGCGACCTTTCGCTTTGGAGCTGCCTTCTTACGCGTAGTTTTCTTTTTTGCCGGCATAGAATCTACGTAGATTATTTTTATATAAAGTCGACCCGTATACAGGAACTCACCTGCGTGTCCATGCATGTATTATCGAACACGAACGACTCTCTATGCGTACAAAATAAAAAATTTGGGGATAAGTTGTAACTACGTAGTTTACGTAGATTGGTTTCTGAAGAGACAAGGGGGCGGGTGCGAGCTCCACCGATGTTAATACGTGAGTCCAGCCGTCCCCATGTCTTTCCACAAACTCTTTCTCTATTGTATTCCTCTCTCTAAAAAATGCAAAAACCCGCCCGGGGGCGGATCTTTACAAACATCGGTGTGTGCTCAAAAACACTCACTTATAGAGCACTATACCAAAGATGCCTTATTTTGAAAGTCGCAATTCTGCTTGTTCATACAAAACTTGAGCCTGCTCATATGACGTATCTAGCTCATAGGCTTTCTTGAAAGCAAGAAGTGCTTCCTCCTTCCTCCCTGCTGCCTCTGCTGCCAACGCAAATTCAAAAATTACACTTTGTTTTTGAGGTGCAATTTCTTTTGCTCGAGACAAAATCTCATACGCTTTCTCATTGCTGCCGAGTAATCTATGTGTAAGTCCATAAAGCAGATGTATACGAGCACTCTCTGGCATAAGAGCTGCCTGCTTCTCTATCTCTGTAACTGCATCTGCCAACAGTGCAATCTTTGCATCAACAGAAAGATTTTCTTGCCGCAGCGCCCTAAGCGCAAGCTGCACCATTTGCTCTCTAATCTCTTGATCAGCAAAAGATTTGTACGAGAGCGCCTCTTGGAAAAGAGCTTGTTTTTCACCAACTCCATACTGTGGCCCAAGAGCTCTCAATAAAGCTCCGTTTGCATTTAATGCAGGAACATTTACGGCATACACAACAAACAAGCCAACGATAATAATGAGTGATCGTGCAATATTTGTATCTAAAGAAACTTTGGGAAGGCTAAATCCTTTCTCTATACCTGCACTTGCATGAGCAAGGATAAAAATAAATAAGATGTAGCTTATAAGATTATCGAATACGAAAAGATTATTAACGAAGTATGCGCCAAGCAAAGCAATAAATATTGCTTTTTCTTCTGCAGAAGATTTACCTCTATAGATAAAATACAAGGCACTTCCAAACAACAATACATATGAGGCAAGTCCTAGGATTCCTCCTGCCACAAGCCAGTCCACAAATACATTGTGCGCTCTATCAAACCAAGGCTCTTGAGCATACAGACTTGGATCATAGTACTTACTAAATACAAGATTGAAATTTCCTTGACCCCACCCAATGATTGGCCGCTCTAGAAATCCTTTATAGGCAATGCTCCAAATCTTAAAGCGTGTCTCCCCTGCCTCAAGGGAAATACTTGCGATACGAGAAAGCACTGGACTGCCAGATACAACCTGAGAGCCCTTTAGAGAAACAAGTGCTCCGAAAGAAATCAGCACCAAAAACCCGAACCCAATTGCAGCTGCAACAACTCCTTTTCTTTTTTTGAAAAGACCGTACAGCAAAATAAACAACCCCATTCCTGCAACAAGACCAAGAAGAGCTCCTCGTGTTGCAGAGAAATAAATGAGCGCCATATTTAAAACAGCAACTCCTGCATACAAAAATTTATATACACGAGCATCTGTTTTCAAAAATAGAAGCAGTGCGAAGAAGAAATGCATCAAACTGTACACCGCAAGATATGTAGCGTTTCCAAAGTTGGCATCAAGACGAACACCTCCTTGGTGAATATCAGCTATTCCTAATACTTGAAATACTCCATGAATTCCTACCAGCACTGAAACTCCCAACGAAACTTGCATCCACCTCTTCCACAAACCGTGTAGACCAAGTACTTTTTCAAACAAAATAAATGCACCAAATAAATGGATGAGTGTTATCCACCCTTCCATTCGTTCAAAGTTACTCCAAATACTTCTTGTAATGTTTGCTCCCAAAACATCCGCAAGAAGCATAACAGCAACAAAAAGACCAAAAAATGCCGTGATTGGAGTAATTTTGGGAATGTACCTCTTGTCAGTGAGAGCCAAAAGAGCAAGAACAATCACCCCAACCTCAACTAAGATACGAAACACGAACGCTTTCCCAGTAATAAATGGAAAAAAGAGACCATCAAATACAAGAAGTGGAATAAATGGTAGTAAAAAGACAACACCGAGGAGAATTCGCTCTAGAAACTTTTGCATGAAAAAACTATACCATTGAAAGCAACTAACGTAGTATTGAAGCGTTAAATTGCTATACTGACATTACAAACAATCTTTATGCAGCAACGAATTACGAATCTGCTTCGATGGAGTGAGAAGTATACAAAAACTGACATGGTCTACCTTGCAAAAGGTGGATTCGTACTTAGTGTTGGACAATTTGCAACAACACTCTTTGGACTAGCACTTGCAATTGCGTTTGCGAACCTTCTCACTCCTCAAACATATGGAGTCTATAAATTCGTTCTTGCACTTGCAGGAATTATTGGAGCCTTCTCTCTTACAGGAATGGGTTCTTCAGTTGTCCAAGCTGTTTCAAAAGGATTTGATGGTGTTCTCCATTCAGCTCCTCGAAGAATTCTTCTTTGGAATGCAGCAGCTATAGCAATTGCACTTGCTGCAAGTGGCTACTATTTCATAAATGAAAATATCGTCCTTTCAGTTTCTTTCCTTTTTGCCGCCCTCCTGTCTCCAATACACAAAAGCTTTTCTATCTTTAATTCTTTCCTTCAAGGAAAGAAGGATTTTGTCCGTAGTACAAAGTATGGATTTGCGATGGATGGATTCCCTGTCATTGCGATGATTGGAACAGCATTTCTTTTCCCTGAACCACTTCCTGTCATTCTTGCCTTCTTTGCGTCAAACGCCCTTATTGCTGTACTTCTATATATCCGCACAAAACATGTATATAAACCTGCTGTAGAAGACATTGAGCAGACAGCTCAGTATGCAAAGCACCTAAGTGTAATGAACATCATCGGAACTGTCGCAGGACAGCTCGATAAAGTTCTTATGTTCCACTTCTTAGGAGCTGCTCCACTTGCGATCTACAGCTTTGCTATTACACCGCCGAAAGAAGCTGGGATTATAAGTCGAGTACTCCAAATCCTTACTCTTCCAAAAGCTAGTGCGCGAAGCCTAAAAGAACTTGCCGCTTCTCTTCCCTTTAAAGCATTTTTGATGTTTTTGGCATCAGCTGCAGTTGCGCTCGCATACATATTTGCAGCGCCATATATATTCCAATACCTCTTCCCACAATACCTTGAGTCAATTCTTTACTCTCAAGTATTTGCTGCAACGCTTCTCTTCTCTCCTTCAGTACTCTTTGTTCAATCTCTTATCGCACACAAAAGAAAACAGAGTCTTTATATACTAAATACAGTAAGTCCTATTGTGCGAATAGTGCTCCTATTTATACTTCTTCCTCTCTATGGAATCTGGGGAGCAATTGCGAGCATTCTTGCAACACAAGCTGTACGCTTTGTGCTAAGTATTGCTACTTTCTATCGAGAAGTTATGAGAGAAGACCAGGAACCTCAAGAAGGTTAGCTGCAACCTTTGGATCCTTTGACGGAGTCCATTCATTGTATTGATTTGCAACCCCAATAAAGTCACACCCTATCTTTTGTGCAAACTCTTTATCTTTAGGAGTATCACCAATAACAACATATTGCTCTGGAGCAGATACTCCTTCAATCTCTGCAATACGTAAAAAATTATCGTGCTTCCCAAAACCTGTACCCACTGCCTTTGAAATACCAAAGCCAAATACTCCATTGAAAAACTTTCGAACACCAATGTTTGTTAGCAGCTGATCAAGATCTTCATCGCTTCCCCCACCAGAGACAAGGTGCATGTGATGCCCTTCCCCTGAGAGTTTCTCTAATACCTCCTGTGCACCTGGCAAAAGACCAAATGTAGGAATGGCATTTGCAGCACCCTCTTTATATAAAGCAGCATACTTCTCTACTATTGGATCCTCACTTGGCTCAACGCTCTCTGAAAGCTCTCCTGTCTTCTGCAGAGTGTATGCGATAAGCCCATACCTATTACATCGCTTCCCTTCTGGAGTTTTTATAAAATCACGAACAATATTCTGAGCTTCTTCGTTTCCCTCAAAAACATGGCTCCAAATCTCCTCATATTTATACGGAAGTGAATTAACAAGTGTTCCGTCCCAATCCCATAAAATAATCTTTTTCATATGTATTTATGCGCCAAGCGCCTCATCCTTCTTGTAGTCACGGTCTGAAATCATTCCTTCTTCAAACGATCCGCTATCCAACTTCCCTTCCTCAAGAGGCACTGCAAAATATACACTGTCTTTTGAAAGAGCCTCTCCTTTTGAAACATCCTCCTTTACGTACACGCCACGCATCATGCTTTGCAGAGACTGTATCTCTATGTCCTTTGGAATATATGAGTCCTCTGACTCAGTTCCACACATAATTTTTGCTTCTTTATACGCCTTGATCCAATTTCGAACTTGCTCAGGCTGCGCTGTGTACCCAAGCACCTTCGTGAAAGAAGGATCGTCTGCAAACTTTTCATCCTTCAAGATAATATGCTTCTCAAGCAATTCCGCTCCTTTTGCATGTGCAATCTGCACCACTGAATAATTCTCAGGATCTTCATGAGTAGAAAATCCAATAGGAACATCCGGATACCGAGCCTTCATTACATCAATACGATTTAATTGCATTTCTTCTTTTGGAGTTGGATACATTCCAACGCAGTGAAGAAGTGTGAAAGTGGCATTATGTTTTTTAAAGAAAGCCACCAGATCATCCATCTCTTCTAGCGTTAGGCCTCCCGTTGAGCACACAATTGGCTTATTTGATTTAACAGCTCGCTCAAGGAGTGGCTTGTCTTTTGCAGAAGCACTCGCAATCTTTATAACTTCAACATTAAGTCGATCGATAGTATCAACTGATGCCTCATCAAATGGTGTTGAGATAGTAAGGAGTCCATGAGCTCTTGTTGCCTCTACAAGCTTCCCGAAATCTTCTTCTGAGAGATGTGATGAAAAGTATCGCTTTACGCGAGGGTCCCCTGCCTCAACCTGCTTTGGATGAATGTATGTATTTAAATCTCGAAACTGTAGTTTTACTGCTGCTCTAATTCCTTCTTCTTTTGCAAGCTTTGCAAAAGCATCAATTGTTTTAAGACCATGCTCAACATCCCCACCGTGGTTCTTTGAGAGTTCAAAAATAATTAAATCCTTAAAGCTGAACATGTTCTCATCAGTATACTTCATGTTATTTCTTTTTCTTCTGCGCCTTAAGCATCAAATCAACAAACTCTAGATCATCTTCTGTATCAATATCTGCAGAGAGTTTTGGATCGGTAACAACCCCTCCAATAGGACCTTTGAAGACTGCTTCTGTTCCAGCTTCAATACAATCCGCTCGTATTAAATCAACAATGGTGTTGTGCGCGTATATCTCTGGAAGTTTCTGTGTTGGCACATAACCTCCCCACACCTTGTAGTCTTCCTTCTTGACCATGTCTGGAACAATAAGTTCAAGACACCCATCTTTTGCGCGCCGTGACATTCGGTATGGATGAAATGGTGGAGGAGACACAGTAGTCACCATAGTAAATTGAGGGTTCTTCTTTGCCATTTTCACCACCTCATCAATTACTTCAGGAGTTCTAAGTGGTGATGTTGGCTTAATCATCACAACCAAATCAGGCTCCCAGCCACGATTCTTCTTTAGCCATTTTAGTGCATGTTGCTGGTATTCAATCTCTGCCGAATACTTTCTTGCCGTATGCTTTGGACGAAGAAATGGCACATCGGCTCCAGCCTTGCGCGCAATCTCTGCGATCTCTTCATCATCCGTTGAAACAATAAACGCATCAATGCTTTTTGCCTTTTTTGCAGTCTCAATAGAATGACAGATGAGAGGTTTCCCTCCCACTACTTTTATGTTTTTACGAGGAATTCGAGTAGATCCACCCCGAGCAGGAATAATTCCCAAAACCTTTATATCTTCTGGTTTTTTCATTCTTAGATAATTAGCAGTATTGACTACCCTACACCCAAAGCACAGGACACGTCAAATACTAGAAATAACAATATTTTTGAGCCTTTCACTCGCCTTTCCATCAAATGGCTCTACAAACTCTTCGATAATTTTTACACGACCTTCTTCATGCATTTTGGGATTCTCTAAGTACATTTGTATGTGAGAGACAAATTCTTCAGGAGAGTGTGAAAGTGCTGCTCCACCAGTTTCAAGAAGGTGCTCATAATGCGTAAACGTGTCGTATGCTCGCCCTACTGACTCCCAATACGGCACTTGTGCACTTGGATCATCATAATTAATACAAATGTTTGGCTTTCCTAGCACTGCCGCATCAATAGCAAGCGTTGAGGAGATATGTGCAACTAATTCAGAGTGAACAATGCTACTTATAAATTTTTCAGAGAATGTAAACTCTCCCTGTCCATCATCAATAGTAATGTGCTGTAATGCATCCATTCCAAACTCATCTCTCTTACATGGGAATTTTGGATGTGGACGGAAAAGAACCTGCATGTCTTTAAGTTCACCAGATTCAATTGCCTCATTGAGTGTCACCATAAGATGCTTCATCTCTGGCACAGAGTAGAGGTCTGAACCTCCAAGCAAAATAAGTTTTTTCTCCTTATCAAGTCCCATTTGAGAGAAAAATTCTTCCTTCTCTACAATATGAGGCTCTGGATGCTTGTACATATCATAGTGCGGAAGCCCTGACACCTTAATATCAGTATTGATTCCTTGAATAAAACTTTCTGCAACATCTTTTAGAAACTTATTCTGAAGCACAAACTTATCAGGAATAACACCAAGAAGGTTGTGGCTTGTAAGGTTGTCCCAACTACGAACCATCCCGAGTAAGAATACTCCTCGACGTTTTGCCTCTGCTGCAATTGGAATATCGTACTCAATATCTGTCATTGATGGAGTGAATACAACATCTGGCTTCTTCTCATCAAAAATTGCTTTTATCTGCTTTGAATGTACTGAAGACAAAAGCAGTCTACGAACAAAGAATTTAAATCCTGGAATGTATACCAGTGTTTTCCCAATAATTCCTTTCAGGAGAGTTGTGGCCCAAGAAGTGTTTCCATGTGCTAGCGCAGTCATGCGATAGTATCGAGCACTGTGCGTATCAATTCCTGCTCGTGCTAAGAAATCTCCAATTTTCCAAAAAATATTCTTTGTATCTCCCTTATACCCGCAAATAGAAACCTTGTCGCTTCCATAATTTTCTTCATACCAAGAAACCTTCTCTTCCTCCACTACAATGACGCTATGAACATCTTTTGCTTCATTTTGGAAAGCCTCCCAGAAAGGTGCATCAATAATGTTTCGGCGCATTGCATCTTTTGAGATGCTGATAAGTATAGTTTTCATACAATTACAAAGAAGTGTACTATATTCATAACGACAACGCACAAACATGCTACCTCTCCTAAAACGATATATTTTCTTTATTTGGGCTCAAATAAAACATCCTCTTCCCTTATGGAGGTTTTTCAACCAAAAAAGTATTCACTCTTTTAAAGAAGAGCCGCTCAAACTCTCTAAAGCGCAAGAAAGAATTTTGAGTGACTTACAATCGACCGGCATTGCAACCTCTTCTCTTGATGAGCTTTTTGATTCTTCCCTCTTGCCAAAACTTCAAGAACACATTTTACAACTTGAAAAAACACTTGATACAAAAACAAAAAAGTCATATCTCCTCGACTATTGGAAAAAAATTCCACCACTTTCTCTTGAAGACCCTATTATGAGACTTTCACTCTCTTCTGAAATACTTAATGTTGTAAATAGTTACCTTGGAATGCATTCGCAACTCGCCTTCTTCTTCCTTCAAAAAACAGAAGTGCGCAAAGGGAAAGAGAGAGAATATTCTCAGCGCTGGCACAGAGACCCTCAAGAGCAAAGGTTTTGTAAAGTTTTTATCTATCTTAACGATGTAGACAAAAGTGCAGGGCCATTTACTTACATTCCTAATTCAGTATCAGGAAAGCAATACGGAAATCTATTTCCACAAAAACCACCCGCGGGTTCATACCCGGAAGATGGTGCTCTGGAGAAAGCTATTCTTGAATCAGAACATCAAATTATGACCGGAAAGGCTGGAACTATTATCTTCTGTGACACAACAGGATTACACCGTGGAGGATATGCAACGGGGAAAGAGCGCATCATGACAACTTTTGCATATGGAGCGCAAACTTTTAGAGAAAATATTGCATACACGTGTACAAATCTTCCCTACTCAACTCTTTCTTTATCAGCGCAAGCAGCTGTGCAAAAACAATGCGAACGGACTAATTCTTTGTGAGCACAAAGAATACGGTCTCTGTAAAAAGATTTTTGAACTGATACTCAGGAAGAATCAGCTGCAATAATGGATACATGATCTTCAAACGAAGAATGGTTTTGGGGATATGATATATCACTTTCTCAACAGAGTATCCATATTTTGGAGCATTGTAGAAAATAAGATCTTCTGCATCTTCTACGTTAAAAAACCACTTGTGGCGATCCATTGGTTTTTCTGGCGGGAAACCATATGTTGCCCAACGCCCCCTTCCTTTTGCAAACTCTCCCACTGCTTTTCTCCAACAATTTGGAAGTGAGATAACAACATGCCTGCCACTTACCCGAACAAGGTCTGCAAGTGCTTCGTGCGAATTCTCAATGTGCTCTAAAACATCAAGACAAACGAGCGTATCAAAACTATTATCCTTAAATGGAAGGTTTTCTTTCTCCCAATTAAATTCTGGAAGATCAGGATTGTTTTTATCGACAAGCGCAACAGGGCGCTCAATCATCTCAGAAAGAGTATTGTCTCGTGTCCCAACATCAAGAATTTTTTCTCCTAAAAAATTACTTAGGTGATCTTTTACAATTTGATACCGTTGCTTATTACGAGGAAAATACGGAGTCCATAACACAGATTGAGAAAACGAGAATTTCTTTCGACAGGCATCAATAGCAGAAAGCCCTTCCTCTGAGAAGGAGTCTTTTACATAATGTTTATTTGAAAAACGCTCTGCAAGATTACCTGTATATTTGCTCATTAGTGCTAATCCTAACTTATTTATATAAATGCAGAAAGAATACGCTTGGCACGCTTTTGCCACGTATGATGCTGTATTTTTTCAAAAGCCTTTTCTACCTTATCTCCACCAGACTCTAAGACTTTATATATTTCCTCAGCTAATTTCTGAGGATTATCAGACTCTACTAGATATAACTCACTCTCCCCTCCTATCTCTCGTACAGAAGGCAAATCTGAAGCAATAATAGGACGCTTACTTGCCATATATTCAAATAATTTCATAGGAGAAGTGTAATATTTTGAAATTTTTTCTTTTGCAGTGTTTGGAAGAACAAGAATATCTGCTGCCTTTTGCCAAAGAGGAATTTCAGAGTGTGGCTTATACCCAACAATATGAATATTCTTTTCTGCTGAATACTCTTTCTTGATACGAATAACATCTTCCTTCGTACCACCAATAAAATAGAAATCTATGTCTGGAGATTTTTTTGCTGCAGCAAGTAAAGTATCTGTTCCTTTCCAAGAGTAAAAGTGCCCTGTATACACAACAACCTTCTCTTTAGTTGAAATCCCAAGCTCTTTGCGTGCATCATCCTTTGATACATCAAGTACAAAATCAGATACCTCTACCGCATTTAATTCAACAAAGACACGTTCTTCTGAAATATTAAATTCCTTTCGAAGCTGATTCCCTTTCCAAGTATTTGTTGCAATAAACAAATCTATATATCGAAAAGCTGTTTTATAAAAAAATAAGTTTTGTTCGGGAAAATCATGTAGTTCATACACCACTTTATAAGGTGTCAGCGCTCCAAATAAGAATGCAGGGATAATCTCATTTGTGTAAATAACTTTATTTTTAGATCGATCAAATAAAACAAAAAGTAAACTGCCTACAGAAAAGAAAAGAAGACTTACTCGAAATGCAAACTTTTTTAAAAAAGAATTGAATAGATCAACAGTAAATAGATAATGTACTGAGAAGTTTTCCTTTATTTTATAAAATGAAAATGCGTTTTTTTGTACACCTCTTCTATTTGGAACCAAGAGCTTTACAACGGCCCCTTCATTTGCAAAAGCTTCAGCTCCTTTTGCTGCAAAAATCCCATGAGCTTTTTCGCTTGGGAAACGTCCGTGAAATATTGAATAGAGGGTTATCTTTTCCATATATCTAAATTAAGCCCTGTTTTCTCCTCAAGAGATTGGATATCTTCTGCATAATACTTTAGAAGCTTACTGCGAGTGCTTTCCAACATCTCTTCTTTTGCTTCACCCTTTGCTTCATTTGCCTTTTGAACATTTGAAATTATTTTTGTAACTCCAAAAAATTTCACTAGATTCCTAATAGGGCCAAGTAATTTTGACTTATGTACGGCCATACGAGTTCTTTGAATTGCATGCTGTAGCCACGGAAGCTTATACGCATGATCTTTTGACGCATTCACCTCTCTCCCAATACAAGAAGGTATGAATTGAGAGTCTATACCAAGCTCCCCATACACTTCTTGAATAGTTTCTTTTGGATTTTTTCTACTCTCTTCTTGAACTACAAAAATAAACTGTTCTATTGGAAATAACTCAAAAAATGGTGCCAGATGCTTTGCATACAATCCCTCTTGAACTATTTGATCATTTTCCTCCACAGCCTTTTCAAAAGACTCATACCCTCCTACTCGAGACTTTCGGTATATATAATTTGAAAAAGCTCGATCTGCGGGATTTCTAAGCATTACAAGAAGTTTTGTCTTTGGATTATATGCATGAATACGCTCTGCGACCTTTTCTGAATCACGTGTATAAACCGCAGTAAACTCTGCAACAACTTTTTCATCTCCACAGTCAAAATATGAATGGTATGAGTCTACCCCTTCATTAAATCGTGCATCAAGATTAAAAAAATGTGTTTCTTTTTCTTTTGAAAAACAAATTTCTGGATGCTCCTCAAGACACCTGGAAAGCCACGTGCTTCCTGTTCTTGAAAAACCTATGCCAATTGTATTAACCATGAACAAAGTGTTTTATGTACGTTTTAAAAGTCACCCACTGTAAATACAGCCTATTAAGCTCATACTGTGCCGGTATACCCTCTTTCCCATACCGCACTTTTACATAAAGCATCTTCACAAGAGTTTTTACACTTTCAACAAAAGGCTTATACACTCCTCGAGCAATAAAGTTTCCAAGAGTGTGCTTTTGGCCCTTTGCCATTTCATTCATGCGATAAATAACTTTCTTTCTGTACTCTACAAAATCTAGCTCTTCCTCCAAAAGCACGTACCAAGGCTCATCAATAACTCCAACTGAAAGACTCTCATCAAAAAAGATTTTCTCATGAATCTTCTTCTTGAATCGTGCCCCTGACTTTTTATTAAAAAATCTTGTCTGATAATACTCTTTAAATGTTCTGTATTTTATAGATAAGTCTGGACTTGTTTTTACGTAACGAACTTTGTAGATTAAAAATTCTTCCTCGTTTTTTTCTACAATTGATCGAATTTTTTCAACAAGCTCAGAAGACACAACTTCATCAGAATCTACATAGAAAAACCACTCATGCTTTGCTGCATCTAAAGAAATGTTTCTTTCTTTTGCAAAATCTTCAATTGGATTTCCAGGATTGCTTTGTGAGACAACCTTGCACCCATATTGCTTTGCCACATCAAGAGTGCCATCGGTACTCCCCCCATCAGCAAGAACAATCTCATCAAAATCTTTAATGCTTTCAAGAAGCCTTGGTAGCTCACCTGCAACGTTATAGGTCAAAATTCCTACAGAACACGGTATTTTTTTACTTTTGCTCATAGATAACAATAGTCCACTTCTGCTTAGCAGTACTTACACAATACCGCTTTATTCTCCCAAAGTACAAGCGTATATAGGCCCAAATAAAAGATGAGCGCCAAGATTTATAATAAGAAAATACAACAACAGAAGAAGTAGACTTCTTTAAACGTGCAAGAAATGGTGCCATGGGAATATAGTAAATAACCTCATTACAAATCACTACATCCGCCTCCATTGCCTCACCTGGAATTTCTTTTGATAAATCAACACACCTGTACTCCCCTTGAGGAAAAATTTTCTTTGCCTTTTCAAGAGCTGCTTCTGATATATCTACACCAAGATATGAAGCAACAGGAACAGTTAGATTTCCAAGTGCTGTTCCCAGCCCGCCATTTCCACAACCCAAATCAACAATTGAGATTGGGCGATTTAATTTTTTAGAAAGAGAAAGACAATATTCAGCAATATGCACCGTGTTTGGCTGATCAGAAGTAATCAGCCTGTCCCAAGATCCTTTTCTATACTGATCTTCCCAATCATTTTTGGAAATAATAGAAGAAACCACTTCTTCTCCAGAAAAAAGTTTATGCAATACGTTTTTTATTTTTTGCCACGAAGCCATGAGAGTATTTTATTGTATGTGTGTATTGCACGTGTTGTGCGTAATTTAAATAGAGTAAATGACATTGTTTTATCAATCTGTATTCTTCGCAACCGATAGAGATTATCTCCTGGATTAATTATTCCTTCTGTAATTCCAAAACCAGCAACAAGACCTAAGCTCTCTACCCTCTCTTCAATTTCTTTATTTCTGTGTCCTGAGGCATATGCAATATATTTTGGTGTGTATCCTGTGTATGAAATTATATCGTCTCTACAGCCCGCCACCTCTGCTTCAAACTCTTCATTTGAAATTTCTTTTAGATTTAGATGATTTCTTCCATGAATCTCAAAAGATACGAGCCCTGAGTCAGACATTTCTTTTATCTGCTCCCTAGTTAAGCGTTCAATATCACTGAGCTTTTCTTTTCTTTCCAAATTTGAAGTTAGAAATACTGTTGCATGTACATCATATTTTTTTAAAAGCGGAAATACATTTGTATATGTATCTAAATACCCATCATCTATAGTTATGGCAATCTCTGATCTTTCTATTTTTCTTTCTCCTTTTGCATAAGTAACCACATCAGAGAGCGGAACGATACTATGTTTTTGGGCAAGGAATTTTAACTCTTTCTCAAAAAGAGTTTTCGGCACGTCGTATTTTGTGTCTCCTCCTGACACTGAGTGATACATAAGAACAGAAACATGGGGCTCATTGCTTGAAAAAAACTTTACAAGCCAAAGAGCAATTATTTTAAAGTATCCGCGAATCATATTTTTATTGTCTCACAAGAACCTGTTTGTACATCAAAATTATTTTCAGCCAACAACTTGCTCAACACCTCTTCATGGACAGAAGATATCTCCAAGAGAAGGCTGTCTTCTTCTTTAGACCTTGTTCTTGCAAAAACTCTTCCTCGTTTTTTTGCATACATTTCTTGAACATTATTTGGAACAACAATATGAATATACTTATCTACAATTTTTGGCATTGCCGCAAAGAGCATTTTTATCTCCTTTTCTGAAACCTGTTCGTCAGAAAGGTTCATTATGTTCTGAATTAAACCTTCATCTACAACCCTCATTCCAGATACTGGGACCATATAGCGAGCAAGACGAACTCCTAATCCATGCACACATTTTGTATACAAACTGTGCTTAGAGTGTTTTATCGTAAAAAACAAAAGCTTTACACAAAAAACTGGATATCTGAACCAGAAAAGAAGCGCATACCATATAACAGCAAGCTTTGTTTCTAATTCTGGTCTTTTATACTCACTTTTTTCACACAGCATGTCAGCACATGTTGTTTTTCCTACTGCAGGCAATCCAAAGAGTTCAATTGTCATGATTTCTTAAAATGAACAACGTACGATTCGCAAAAGAGCGCATGGATTATGGACAGGGGCATCCACCCAAGAAATACATAGGCGACTCTATTTAATGTTGCAGACTTAAAAAACGGCACTGTTAGCGTAAGAGGTGAAATTGACACAACTTCAAGACCAGCGTTTTTAAGAAGAGCCCTAAAGGCATTCGGATGAACTCTTCCTTCGTGCAAATCAGAAGGCGCTGCACCCCTCGGGTACTTTGTACTTATAACTCCCTGTCCTCCAGGCGTTAAAATTCTTCCAATTGTATCTACTGCCTTTTGTTGATCTGGCAAATATTCAAAAACTCGAGATGAGAAAAACAGATCACACCACTCCTCTTTTCCATCATATGCATCAAAATCTCCTTCAATAAAATCTATATCGCAATCTTTTACATTTTCTGCCGCCATCTCCAACATGTGTGAAGAAATATCAAATGCGTTGATGTGAACATTTGGAAATCTCTCACACAAAAGCTTTGTCCATGTTCCTGCCCCAGGCCCAAGTTCAAAACATTCTTTTGCATTAACTTTTTTTAAAACCTTCAAAAGACCCTTTCGAGTCATCCAATATCCAGCTTCAGAAATTGCATCCTTGTGCCACCTATCAAACTCATAAGCGCTTCCTGCACGCTCTAGCACGTCATTATTATAGTGACTTTGTACGTTTTTACTTTTCATATATTTCTAAAATTCTTGGGACAAGATTGGAGAGAGCATGCTGCTCTCTTACAATCTCCCGCAGCTGTTTCCCTATAAACTCTCGCTCCTTAGAAGGCATTACTGCAACCTCTTCTAGTGCCTGTGTTAACTCTAAAACATTGTGTTCTTCCACATATGCACTATAAGGAAGTGTAGAAAACATATCCTTAAATGCCTCATTCGTCGAGACAACAAGTGTACCAGTACTCATCGCCTCAAGTACAACCTTATCTATGCTTCCAGTATTACTTGTATTTACAAAAACATTTGCCTCTTGATATAAGGAAGGTAGTTCTTCTTGTGTTTTTGCACCTAAAAAAGAAACTCTTGGGTCAGACTCTTTTTTAAGTCCCTCCTCATATTCTTTATCTACCTTTGTAACAGGCGCCCCAACAGCTGAAAGAGTGCAATTCTTACAATTTAAAACTGCAGCAATTAGTACTTCAATTTGTTTTACAGGCGCAATTCGACCAACAGAAAGGGTTTTGAGTGTCTTACTTTCCGCTTTATTTTTATAAGCAAAAAGTTCAGTATCAATACCATGTCCAAGAATGTGAAGTTTTTTGCTCTTTAGCCTAAAACTCTCTTTTGAGGCAGAAACTACGCCATCAACAAAAGCATGTGCAAACTTTAGAGAAGTTGTTACTGATTTATGCATATACCAAAGTAGTACTCTCTTTTTTAAGCCGTGCCAGATAAACATTCCCAACAAAACGTATATCTGATTCATATGCACAAATACATGATCATATTCATTTCTATGTTTCCAGATATACAAATAGAATCTTCGTACGTATTCAAATTTACTCACCCCTTCTTCTTTCCCAAGCGAATGTACAGTTACATTTTCTGGAAGATCATGCTCCCCCACTTGAAGCGCAATAACATGTAAGTGCTCCACATGCTTTGCAAATTCAATAATCCACCTATGAAAAAATCCAAGAATTGGATGGTTTACATCTACCACTTGAGTAATAATTAAAAGCTTCATGGAGTTAGTGCTTGCTCTATATCTTTTGCAAAAAGTTCTGCTGCGTTTTTATACTTTGCAATATGTGCCACTGCCTGATCATATGCCTGTCGCGGAATTGTCTCTCTCAAATATGTGTTGTTCATTAGCTCTCGCACTCCAGCTGAAAGGCAGGCAACATCGTCAATTGGACATGCAAATATATCTTGCCCTAAGCGGAATACTTCCCCGACAACTCCAACATCTGTACTTACAATAGGAAGCTTTGCCAACGCAGCTTCAATTAATACTCTCCCATACCCCTCATATGCTCCTGTGTGCAATAGACAATGTGCTTTACCAAACCATTCATGCGGCTTATTACTCCACCCTGCAAAATGCACTGAATCCTTTAGTCCTTTACTGCGAACATATGCCTCAAGTCGCTTCTTCTCTGTCCCTTCTCCAACAAAGATAATCCCAGCTCCTGGGAAACTTTTATGTGCTTCTTTCAAAACATCAATTGCTGTGTTCCAGTGCTTTTCTTTTTCTAGCCGTCCTACACACAAGATAGTAAAAGGAAATCTCGGCTTATCTTTTTCTGGCTGTGTAGCAGAGAGCCCATGTACAATAGGAAGTACTGATGGCTCAACTACATCAATGAGTTTTGATTTTATTCCTCGCTTTACACGTTCACTTACAACACGAATTGCATCTGCTCTCTTTAATACACGATGCATGAGTCCTAGCCGAGCTAGATTTTTTGGATTATTTTTAATAAACCAAGGACTTGTAGGGTCTGTATGTACTTGCACATGAAGCTTTGCACCAACCTTTTTTGCAATACGTGCACCAATCTCTCCAACTTCAAATGGGTCTTGTGTTGTTATCACTTGAACCTTATTCCGCTTTGCAATACGTGCACCAATAGAGAGTGCGTCAAATGGAATAAGCGCCTTCATCATTGAACGTGTTGAGTACAACCACACGCCCTCTGCTATTTCTTCTTTCCCTTCCCCCATTCCAGTATTTAAAACAAGAATATGTAATTCATCGAAATGTTTTCCATATTCAACAAACCGCAAACGAACTTCACTGTTTGCATTGAGTGCATTCTTGTCTGTTGAGAGCATTAGTACCTTCATAGTGATTCAAGCATTTCTTTTGTTTCTCTTACCATTCTGTCTTTTGAAAACTTTGCCGCCTTTCTTTTTCCAATATCCCGTGCACTTCTTCTAAAGGATTCATTAATCAGGGCCTGCGTGACCGCTCCTGTAAGCGCTTTGGTATCCTTATATGGTACCAAAAGACCATTCTTTCCATGTGTTATAAGCTCTGGATTTCCTCCAACATTTGTTGTTACTGTCGGCGTACCAACTGCCTGCGCCTCAAGGAGCAAGTGACTAAATCCCTCGTACCCAGTATTTAAAGCAAGCACGTCTGCAGCCTTAAGGTATGCAAGCGTAACATCATGTGGGAGTTTTCCTGCAAAAGAAACTTTCTTCCCTTCTGCATGCTTTTCAAGATTTTCTCTCTCAGGACCATCTCCCACAACAAGAAGTTGTACATCAATACCGTTTTTTCCTACAGCATCAACAGCATCTATTAATTCTTTTATTCCCTTCCAAGGAACAAGACGGGCAATAGTAATAACGTACTTCCCGTGATACTTAAGAAGTCCTCGCAAAACTTTCTTGTGCCCTACCCCTTCCACATTTGGTGCTGCATTATAAATGACCTTTATTTTTTCCTTTTCTATCCCCCAAGAAGTAACCACCTTTTTAAGGTATTCACTAGGAACCACAACTTTACGCGCACGCTTTGCTACAAAAATTTCAATACTTCGAAGTATTTGCACTGGGAGTGAATACCAATCTCTCTTTAAAAATGAATCGAGAAGTTCTGTTACTCCAAAACGCTGCATTCCTTGCTCCCACGCATAATCTCCAACAACCTTTAGAGCAAATTTCTTTTTTGTAAAAAATGAAGCAATGCACGCAGGAAGCCCCACAGAAACAGGATCCATAGCATAAATAACATCACAGCCTTTCGAAAGCTTTAGACAAAGGAATAAATATACGATATGGCGAATTATCGGAGGGTATTTTCTCACACGAGAGAATGGAAGCACTGTTACTTCAACCCCATGTGACGGCAACATATCGTGTAGCGCCTTTGAATAGGTGGCAGGACCACCCCCTTCTGGAGGATATAATCCTGTAGCCACGAGAATCTTCATATATGGCTATATTAGCCTTTTGTAAGCACCTTGTCGAAGAGTGATTTCATTTCCTTTGCTATTACCTCCCAATCGTATTTAGCAATAACCATCTCCTTTGCGTTTACCAAGACTTCATTAGTCTCCTCTTCATTTTGTAAAATATCTTCTACCGCAAGCGCAATTTGCTTTGGATTATCTTTTTGCACTGCCCAGCCTGTTGCTTTTTTGTCTAGATTTAGCTTTTTATCAAATAAGAAATCTGCAATCCCTCCTTCTTGAGTTGCAATTACAGGTAAATCAGCCGCCATTGCTTCAATAAATGAATTCCCCATCCCTTCTGATCTAGATGGCCGGATAAAAATGTCACATGCCTTATAGAAAGCTGGAATTTCTGAATGATCTACAAAACCATAGAAATGTACCCTATCTGCGACTTCTTTCTTCTTTGCAAGCTCCTCTAACATACTCTGATCTGGCCCTGTTCCAAGCACCAAGAAATGAACTTCTTTTGGCAAAAACTCTAGAGATCGAATGACATCATCTACTGCATTTTTATGCACCAAACGAGAGGTTGTAATAAGCCAAGTCTCTCCCTCTTTCTTTCCAATCTTTTTTTGTACATCCTTTATCTCCTCTTCAGAAACTGGAGTTGTGAAGTGCTTTACATTTACTGCATTTGGAATAAGCACTGACTCTCCAGAAAATCCCATACTCTTTCCCCAATTCATAAGGAATGTAGAAATTGCTTGGAGATAATCAGCTGAAGTAAAAGCCTGCGTAAATAGACCCCAAACCTTTTTCATCATTGCTTCAATCTGCTCTGGCGGATCTCCTTCTTGAAGAGTCAGAACGTATGGCACATCAGAGAATTTTTTCTTGAACATTCCAGCTGGAATTCCAGTAGAGTGCGCCATCATTGCCCACGTAGCATCAAAATTATATTTCTTATGCAGTCTCTTTGCTTCCCAAAAAGCTAAGAATTGATACATGTGCTTCATATAGTGGAGTGGAAACTTCTTTAAATCATCAGGAGATGGGCTTGGAATAGAAAAACCAATTCTATGCACATGCACATTTCCAACCTTTTCTTCTTTTGAAAGATTCGAATCAAAACGAAGTGTTACAAGATGAAATTCAATATCTTGTATACGATCCGTTATCTCTTTAATAGCGACCTCAGCTCCCCCAACAAATGTTGGGTAGTAACTCATTGAAAATATAAGTATTTTCTTTTTAGGACTCATTAGATTCTTTTATATAATCAAGGACATCTTCTTTTGGCACCCAACCAAGCTCTTCCATTTTTGTATAATCACACTTTGATCGCTTTCTATCTCCAGGCAAAGCATCTTTCATTTCTATTTCACCACCAAAAGCTTTCGCTATTTCCATAATTGAATACTCTTTCTTTGCACTTATACAATGTCCATCTCCCTCACCCTTTTCCCCAACTAAAATAATCCCATCTACCGTGTCTTTAACGTGTGTAAATGCACGCCTTTGCTCTCCTGTTCCAAAAACCTTAAGTTTTTCTCCGTTTAGTATTTTTTGCCTGAAAATCTCTATTACTGTCCCATATGTTCCAGCACGCTCTCGTGGACCATACACATTGTAAAAGTAGGTAATTGCATAATCTAATCCAAACCATTCCCCATAATTATTTACAAGCTGTGTGTTTGTTGTCTTAAAATACGCGTACGGTGATTTATTTTCTCCATTATCCGCATCATCAAACTCTCCAAACTTTGTACTAGAGCCAGCATATATAAGACGTATATTTTTCTTCTTGCAGAACTCCAAAACTCCAAAGGTTCCTTTCACATTTAAATCCCACACCTTCTCAACATCATCAAAAGAAGTCAGTACTCTAGAATACTCTCCCAGATGAAATACAATATCTGGAGTCTCTACAATATGCTTTGCAATATCTTTTGTATGTCCCTCTCGATACTCAACACCCTCTACATGATTCTCTTTTGAACCCGTAAAGTAGTTATCTAGTGAGATAACTTGATACCCATCAGCGACAAGGCGCTCACACAAATGTGAGCCAATAAACCCGGCACCTCCTGTAACTACTGCTAGTTTAGCCATATCTTCGTATGTAGACGATACTACCACCAACTAGCAAAACAAGCACTATCCATGAATATACCCAGATGGAGATAGTACTGCCTCCTGTATCAGCAACCACAGCTGCAGCTGGCTGAATACTTACAACTTCCTCCTTCTCTTGAATCTCTACCTCCTTACTAGCTGGAACGTACACCACTTCTCTTTCTACTTTTTTAGCTTTAGAAACCTCCTCTCCATTTGAATAGGTAAGTTTTGCGTCTTTAGAGAAAAAGAATCCTGCAACTTTGTGAGAGAGCATTAGTGATGTCTCTCCCATAATGAATGTTTCCTCTGGAAACTGAAATATATTTTCTTCACTTACAACTCTCCATCGTGAGATATCAAGCTCTCCTTTATCACCATTTTCTATACGAACTACATTTTGATCTATATATGAAAATGAAATGTCTGACTCATACACAGTTACAACCACTCTCTGAGAAACCTCTTCTCTACCATACCTACCTGTTACCTTTGCTATATACGTACCAGGATATTCATAGACATGATAGATATTGTTTCCTTGAATTCTTGTACCATCACCAAAATTCCAAACAACTGTTGCACTATCAAACCTCGTGCCATCGGTATCTCCAACCTTTGCATAAAAAACTGATTCATTTCCTGCAACAATACGAATCTCTTTTGGAATATCTAGCACCAACTCTGGCTTTGTGTATGAAGAAGTTGCCTCCTCTACAACAACCTCTTCTGTAACAGTCTCTACGGTACCTGGTGTCGCAACACCAGTCTTCCAAGAACCACTTGCATACTGTGCTGTTTCTTTTGTTGCATTATCGCCCCCTATAGACGACCAGCTTGATGACCCGTCTACCCTATCAACTTCTACTCCATCAGTATTCGTTAAAATTAGAATTTCTCCTGAGTTTTCTAATGCTCCTGCATACAAAATATCTGCAATGGAAGATAAAGAAGCTTCATTTCGCTCAAGGAGCAATGTTCCATTTATCTCTCCCCCCAAGGAAATATCAGGGGTTCCATCCACTGCTGTTAGACTCCAGCCTTCAAGGGAAGTTTGCTCTGTACTATAAAGTTCTATCCATTCGTAATTTGCGCTCTCACTATTCCCCATCCATGCAATCTCACTTATATACACTTCTGCAGATGCAGCAGCTGGCACCAAGAATAAAAGAAAAAGTAATTTACGAATCATCAGCGATGATCTGCTTCAATACCTCCTCAGGAACTTCATTTGTTTTTGCTTTTGGAGCTTCTTTCTTTTCTACGCCAACTTTCTTTAAAGCATCTTTAAGCGGATTAAGTTCAGCTTGCATTCCTTTCGATTCTTTTTTTACCTCCTTCTTTCCACTTTTGCCCGCAACCTTTTGGAGTGTCTCTCTTAATTCACCTAGTGTCTTTTCATTTTTCTTAGGCTCATTCTTTTTTGCTGGAGCATGATTCCCATTTTTGTTCCCATTCTTTTTTGAAACCTTCTTTTCTTCTTTCATTGCTTTTCCTGCAGGCTGCAATGGAGAGAGGCTATCAAAGACAGCTTTCTCAATATTCGCACGATCATGTCCGTATGCTTTTTTAGAGTGTGCGATAACCTCGTCTCGACATGATATATCTGGTGGCTCTATTGGAGGAATAGTGAGAGCTGAAAATGGTTGAGACCCAACACCATTTATCATGAGTGTAAGGTAGATCTGATATTGCCCAAGATTTACAAGATCTTCTTTTGTAAAGTTTGGTGTAAATACTGTCTCTAACACCTCAGCATCAAACGGCCCAACCCTAAAGGATATTGTGGTTCCCACATTTCCAAATACAGCATTTTTAACCTCTTCCTCCATCTGCTCGACATACTGATGAGCAATAATTAGATTCAATTTATACTTACGTGCTTCGGACAAAATTTCTGCAAATGTTTCGTTTGCAAAGTTCTGGAACTCATCTACATAGAAATAAAATGGAGGAAGTTTATTAAGCTCTGCTTTTCGCAGATCAGCTCGACTCATAGCAGCCAAGTACAGACGAGTTGTGAGCATTGATCCTAGAAGCTGCGCATTGGTATCCCCCACCTGTCCCTTTGAGAGGTTAATGATCAAGATCTTTTTCTCATCCATTAACTCTCGAATATCAAAAGAAGATTTCTCTTGCCCAATAATATTTCGAATCACTGGATTACTTGTGAACTGCCCTACTTTGTTTTGAATAGCAGGTGTTGCTTCTTGAGTGAATCGATCTGTGTATCCCGCAAACTCTTTTGTCCAAAAATCTTTTACAACCGGATCAGTAATATGAGAAATTACATCGTTCCTGTAATCCTTATCGACATACATTCTATTTACCCCAAGTAATGTTGCTCCTGGATACTCAAGAAGCGCAAGCAAGGTATTAGTTAGAATGTATTCCATTCGAGCACTCCATGCATCTACCCAAATCTTCTTAAAGGTAGACATGAGACCGCTCACCACAAGGTGTCGCTTGTCATACCCCACATCCTCCATAACATTAAAGGCAATGGGGTTGTCTAAATCAAATGGTGCAAAATACACCACATCTTTAACACGATGCTCAGGAATATAATCTAAAAGAGTTTCAGCTGTCGATCCGTGCGGGTCGATAAAGGCAAGCCCTTCTCCGTTATTGATATCTTGAATAGCAAGATTCTCAAGAAGGGTACTCTTACCCATTCCTGTCTTTCCAATAACGTACATGTGACGTGCTCTGTCCCCTTTTCGTATACCAAAAGGAGTATTCTTTCCACGCGCATCGGCAGCACCAAAATATGTAACCTTATC
Organism: Candidatus Minusculum obligatum; assembly: GCA_002331145.1. GTDB lineage: Bacteria > Patescibacteriota > Minisyncoccia > Phycocordibacterales > Phycocordibacteraceae > Minusculum. The sequence goes on from DCYT01000003.1 coordinate 34,769, forward strand.
AAGGTCTTCCATGTCTTTAGTATACAAGAGTTCTGCTACTGTTCAGAGCTTAGCAGTGCTGCCTTTGTGTATTGATTACTTGGATCCCAAAGCATCCAAGAAGTAAGTCCTGCATCATACACCGCTTGTATCTGTGCACGAACTTCCTCAGGCCCATAATTTCCTCCATAGTCAAAGTCCTGAATCCATGGACGAATCTTGTCTATATTATCTACCTCTTTTGGATATAGCGCAGGTGTTGTAGAAGCAATTGCAACAATTCCTTCAAGGGGTACGAGTGTACTTGTTGCAACAAAACGTTTTACCGCCTCATCAAGTGAGATCTTCATCACGTCATACACGCGTTCGTTTGGATTTGTAATACCAAAGAATCCTGAGGGATAGTGTGATGGATAAGTCATTGGTGCAATGTAATCAAAGTATGGGTTTGCATACTCCATAACTTGCCCAATATTTAAATCATCTGTATTTGTTGTAACCATTCCAAAAAGATCAGCTGAAGTTACTGCATCCTTGTGTGTATTCTCCTTTAGGTATGCAAAGAATTTCTTAAGCTCTTTCGCCTTTCCATACTCAGGATCTGCCTTAACTGCACTTTCTGTAATTGGATAATAGATATCTCTCATGTCCCCATCAGACGGATACCGCACATAATCAAAATTAAGTTCATCAAAACCAATTGCATATGATTCATTTCCTAGTTGGATTATGTAATCCCAATATGACTTTGCTCCCACATCTATAAATGAAAGCCCTTTGTGGTCTGTCCATACACTTTTGTCACTTTCTTTTTGCACTGCAATTTCAGGATTCCTTACCGCATAGTACGGATCTTGGAATACAGTAATACGAGCAATGGTGTACACCCCAGCATCGTGGAACATTTTCACTAACTCCTTCATGTCTCTTACAAAACAACCTGTTGCATCATCTTGCTGCAATCTTTTGTCTTTTGCAGCAAAAGCAATTGTTCCACTGAAATCTTTTACATCAATCATTACTGCATTAAGTTCAGTATCAGCAAAAAGCTCCATGAAATGATCTCTGAAGCTTTGCGAGCTTGCCGCACATGCGCTCATATATACCGCTTTTACTGCTTCTGGAGTTTCAATATGCGGAACATTTTCCTGCTGCTCTTCAACAGAATTGAGGAAAACATCACCATTTGCGATAAAAGAGAAATTATTTGTTGGAACGACAATAAGAGCTCCTCCAAGAAGAGCTCCAAAAAACATCATGCTGACCTTAGAAATCATGATTTTCCTCTATTACCTCTTTCTTTGACTCCGGCTTTGGAAGAAGCAACACAAGAAGCAGTACCGCAGCTGCAAACAACTGTATTAAAGCATCCTCAACACCACCAGGAATACCTGAAAATGGCGTCAGAATGATTAAAATCGAAAGAATAATAAGAAGTGTTCGGTACATTTGTACCTACTATACTATTTAGAAGAAACTGCTACAACAAACTCTCCTCGAATATGTTCTTCATTCTCTGTAAAGTATTCAAAAACTTCAGTTGCGCTTCCCTGCACAACCTCTTCATGCATTTTTGTAATCTCACGAAAAATACTCACTTTCTGTCCATCAACCAAAACTTCTTGAAGTGAAGCAAGAGTTTTCATAATTCTGTGTGGAGATTCATAAAAAACCATCGTTCGCTCTGACTGTGCAATTTCAGCAAAAAGTGTCTGTCTTCCCTTCTTGTGTGGCAAGAATCCAAGAAACGTAAACTCGTTTGTTGGAATGCCCGCAATGGAAAGCGCTGCAGTTAGTGCAGATGCTCCTGGCACTGACACAACATTTGCACCCTTTGCTCGAGCATGATGTACAAGCTCGCTCCCTGGATCTGAAATACCAGGAGTTCCCGCATCTGTTACAAGAGCAATATCATCACCCCTTTCTAATTGCTCAACAATTTTTGAAAGCACTGAATCATTACTTTGTGCGTGATATGAAATCAGTGGAGTAGAAATTTCATAATGCTGTAATAGTTTTTTTGTAACTCGTGTATCTTCTGCAGCAATAACTGACACACTAGAAAGCACCTCGATTGCTCGATGCGTCATATCTCCCAGATTTCCAATTGGAGTTGCTACAACAAATAGTGTTCCCATGCAGCTAGCCTACATAAGAGACCTATTCTCCGCAACTATATTCTTCCCTTACTTCAATTGCACGAAGAGGTTTGTCAGTCTTTTTCACAACAACAATATGATATGGATTTGTTAGTGCCCCAGTTGCTGCGCAGTTCTCATCAGGAGAGATGATGATTGTTTCAATCAACCGCTCATCTATTCCCTCAATAATGTCCCGTATATAAATATCATATCCTCCGGATGACTTTACTCCTGCAACAACTGCAATTACGTGATCACGCGTAAAGTTTACAAAAGGTGCATTTTGAGCTGTTGGATCATTCCCATACAACAATTCCCAGAATGCCAAATAATCATCTTTATCTCTAAAGATGTAGTTCTTTCTTTCCACCAATACATCAGTTGGACCATCAATACCTACATCTAATGTTTTAAATGCTGGAGAATAATTAGAACCAAATCCTGGAATAGAATCCCCTTCTACTAAAAGAAAAAGTCCTCCTCCGATGATAAGGCTGAAAAACGTTGCGAGAGCAAGCAACTGTAGTTCTTTCATTACCTACAGTGTACCTTAGGAAAAGTTCACAGAGACGTACTCAGGAACCCAAGTGTAGATATCTCCTGCTCCCATTGTAAAGAGAACTGTGTCCTTACCGCACTCCTCTACGACACTTTGCAGACCTTCCTTACCATCAATAGTTTCTGCGCACCCACCTACTTCATTTATTTTTTCAACCAATGCTTTATTGGTTGTAACACCATCAAACTCTTCTCGTGCTGCAAAAATTGGTGCAACATAAACTTTATCAGCAAGCGCTAGCGACTCTGCAAATCCATCCATAAAGTCACGTGTTCGTGAGTAAAGATGAGGATGAAAGGCAACAACAATTTCCTTGCTTGGGAAATGCTTCTTTACTGCAGCGACTGTCTTCTCTATTGCAGTTGGATGGTGCGCGTAATCGTCATACACTAGAGCTCCTTCGTTTGTCTTCCCTTTAAATTCAAAGCGGCGCCATGTACCTGGGAAACTTTCTAGTCCTTCTTTGTGAGATTCATTTTCCCCCTCTACTGCAATAGCAGTTGCCATGGCAGTTTTTGCATTTTCAATATTAAATTCTCCTGGAATCAATAGCGTGGGTGCTTCCACTTCTGCATAATCAATCACCTTACACTTTGCATGCTCTGAGAGTGCCTGCTCATACTTTCCTGCTTTATTTAAAATAAGCGCCCCGTCCTCTGGAAGTTTTTCTACAAGTTTTTTATATGAACCTACAAGCTGATCAATGTCTTTAAAATAATCTATGTGGTCAAGCTCTATATTTGTAATTGCAAGAATTGTTGGAGAGAGATGTAGGAAATGATCGTTGTACTCACACGCCTCTACAAGCAAATACTCGCTCTCTCCAATCAATACATTTGTATCTGTATCGCGCATGATGCTCCCCACAATTACCGTGGGATTAATATTCTTTAGCATTCGAGCAAGCATTGCTGTTGTGGTTGTCTTTCCGTGAGTCCCGGCAATCGCAATGGTTTTATATTTTTTTGAAACTTCACCGAGCGCTTCAAAGTATGAATACACCGGCACCCCTCTTTTCTTTGCTTCCTCCAAAACCTCTGGGTGATTTGTAAGCCACGCATCACTGTACACAAAAGCATCTGCCTCTGGCAGCTTATCTTTCTCTGAGATAACAGAAACACCCTTCTTTTTTAAAGGGTTAAGTGTCCGAGGACTCTCATTATCCTCTGTTCCTGTTACTTCTTTTCCAAGCCCTACCAAAAGACCTGCAAGTGCTGAAACTCCAGCGCCACCTATACCGATGCAATGAATTTTATTTGCTTCAAGTATGTTCATTTGTGCGCGTACTAGGATTCGAACCTAGGACCTTTCGAGTATCAGTCGAATGCTCTAGCCAACTGAGCTATACGCGCATGATGTACGGGCCATACTAGCAAATATGCTTGTATACAGCAATGATATTAGGGACATGTGGAGAATCCTGTGGACAAAGCGTTTATAACCTCTGTATAGTGAATACGGAAGAAAAGGAGAAGCGTTTGTTCTCACCCTATCATCGTGGACCAACTCGGAATAGAACCTCGCCTATTGATCGCTCGCAAACTCGTTATTGTTCGACGCAACCTGATAAAGACCGTCGACATGAAAACAAACGGCGCATCACAAGACGATATCGTTCCAAGCTGAATCTACATTGAATCCTCGCCTCACACTATGTGAGGCGAGCTTCTTTTATACATGCAAGAAATTGATCATTTCGATCGTATTCATTTTTGAACATTCCAAATGATGCAAACCCCGGACTAAATAGAATTACATCTCCCTCCTCTGCAGTGCCAAACGCTTCAGTAACAGCACTTTGTATAGAATTGTGCTGTTTTTCATCTCTCTCCAACTTTTCTGTACCGGAACCTGCAAGTAATATCACATGATCTGCAGAGTCTAGAACCTCATTAAATCCATCAAGTGGGAGCTCTTTATCTGCCCCTCCTGTAATTACGATTGTCTTCCCTCCCTCTTTTAGTGCAGCAATACCTGCTGCGGTTGCAGCTGGAGTTGTTGAAGTTGAGTCATTAAAAATCTGTACACCATTTACTTCTCCAATATCTTCTAACCTTCCCTCAATTCCTTTGAAGAACATGAATGATTCTTTTATCTGCTCATCAGTAAGTCCGTATATTTTTAGGACATGATATGCACACGCTACGTTCTTTTCATTGTGCTCCCCAATTAAATTTGGGTGCCACGATGGGTCAACATCTCCTCTCCTGGCAACAATATAATTATCCCTATACTCTTTTATTTTCTCCTCCATCTCCTCTCCAATGATAAGCACATCACCGTCTTTTTGATGTAAGAAAATATTTGCCTTATCCTTAAAATAAAGGTCCATGTCGCCCTTATAGTAGTTAAGGTGATCTTCCATAAAGTTTGTAAATACAGCTATATTTGGACTTATTTTTCTATCTCCAAATCCTTGCAGCTGCCAGCTATCAAGCTCAAATACAGCAATGTCTTTCCCTTCTGTTTGATCAAGAAGCTCGAGATTTGAAACTCCTCGTATATTTCCTCCCAAAAGAGAGTTTTCAAGAGCGTGATGAATAAGGTGCGTAACTGTTGTTTTCCCTCGAGTCCCTGTGATTCCAATCATTTTGAGATTACTCAGTTCATGAAAAAGCGCTCCACTCATTACAACCTCTACCCCATGCTCTCTCGCATGATTTATATATTTATTATTAAGCGGAATATCATTTCCTTTAAGAACCATGTCTTTGTTTTCAAAATCTTCCAGACGGTGCTTTCCTAGGACATACGTAATATTTGAAAATTCCTTGAGCTGATCAAGAGATGATCTCAACTCTTCTTCTGTCTTTAGATCAGTTACAAGTAAGTCAGCTCCCTGCTGCGCCAAATACTTTGTGTCCCCTACACCGCGACCAAGGAGTCCTAGACCCATAACTGTTATTTTCTTTCCTGCAAACATATTTGCTTAAGCATACCCTAATCATTGACGGAGTAAACAAAGAGAGGTAATTTGAATATATACGATCTTTGTAGAGCAATGGAGGAATATTTTGTGTAAAGGACAGAATCAGAATCGCTTGAGCCGTCCATCACGAGCACAAACAAATGCAGATGAGAAAGCACCTGGACGTGTTTACAAATTTGGTGCTCAAATGGAACGTACTCGAGAACAAGCGATCGCTGATGATGCTGTCGCCACAAAAAATCTTGGCAGGCCATACTACCGTTAAAAGCCAGTTCTTGAATAAACAAGGCCCGAGCATTCTGCTCGGGCCTTCTGTTTGTGAAGCTTTGGTTATTTCAACCAAAGAAGGTAGTCAACTGTGAGCAGGAAACTGATTCCAGCCACCGCTGACATTCCCAGACACGCAATGATTCCTACGAGCAACAATTTGATGTTGCGCTCGCAACGCTTCATTTCAATTACTTCCGGTGATTCAACCACCGGTACATACAACTGATTCAAAGAAACCTCCCTTACTTCCTATATTTATTATACCACGCATAAATATTTTATGTCAATATACAAAAAACACCCCTGTTGAGGTGTTTTTTGCAATACTAGAGTACGAAAATGACATATTCTCTTTCGTTCCGCCTATTCACCATTATGTTGCGAATTCCACAACACAATGTCCCATTTCTGACTATATGGGGAGCCAAGCACCATTTAAGGATGTGTGCTATCTCCTCACAATAAATTGTGATCGCCATAACCTCGTACTATGTACGAGAATCCACTTGGAATTGATCCACGACCAGCTTCCGCTAGCCGTGCCTTGTTACGACTTAGTCCTTGTCATTGAATTTGCCTTAGGTCCAGATTAACTGGAACGTCGGGCACCCCCAACTCCCTTGACTTGACGGGCGGTGAGTACAAGACTTGAGAACGTATTCACCGTGGTGTTGCTGACCCACGATTACTAGCGATTCCG
>DCYT01000003.1:41681-41817 GCA_002331145.1 Candidatus Minusculum obligatum
GGTCGAGTTTCAGACCTCAATCCGGATTGAGATTGGTTTTAATAGATTTGCTCCGGGTTACCCCATTGCGTCTCATTGTACCAACCATTGTATCACGCGTGCAGCCCAGGGTATCAAGGGACATGCTGACCTGGCG
>DCYT01000006.1 GCA_002331145.1 Candidatus Minusculum obligatum
TTAAAAAGATACGCGAGCTGGGTTCAAACCGTCGTGAGACAGGTTGGTTCTCTATCTTCCACATCCGTCGATTCTTGAAGAGATCTGCCCCTAGTACGAGAGGACCGGGGTGGACGGACCTCTGGTCTATCGGCTGTCACGCCAGTGGCACTGCCGAGTAGCTATGTTCGGAATGGATAACCGCTGAAAGCATCTAAGCGGGAAGCCAACTCTAAGATTAGGAATCATTAAGACCCCTAGGAGATGACTAGGTTGATAGGCTCTACGTAGAAGCACTGTGAAGTGTTGAGCGGAGGAGTACTAATTCGTCGTCGTCTCCAACAAGGAAGTCTGGATGACACAGTAGAGTATCAGTTATTTGCTGGTGAAATGTATTCGCTTTTCTAAATTTTTATACAAACGTGTTTTTTGTGTTGGTGATATGGCGAGGTGGAAACACCTGTTCTCATTCCGAACACAGAAGTTAAGCGCCTTTGCGCCGATGGTACTCGAAAGGGGAGAGTAGGTCGTCGCCAACACAAAGAATGGGTTTGTCAGGGATGTAGCTCAGACGGTTAGAGCGCTTGTTTAAAAGCAAGGTCAGCACAGGTTCGAGTCCTGTCATCTCTGCTATTCCATTCCTTTTGTTCTTTGGGGTGAGAATCGTTAGTTGGGCATGTGCACATAAAAACGTTTCTACCTGGTAGTTTCTTCGGAAATTTGAAGGTTCAAATCCTTCCACCCCAGCCATCCACCTTAGGGTGGATTTTTTCATGCTATTATTTATGTAGACGCCAGCGGGGAATAGGCGCCCTACTGGGGGAGCACCAGCCTGACCGGCTGTATCGACTACCCGCACCTTGCCCGACAGGAAACTGTCGAGCTTTTCTTTTTGGTATACTTACCCTATGGATTGGGCACGTAAGCGACAGCTTTTTGTAATTGGAATTATTGCCTTTGTGGTTCTTACTCTAGGAGGGTTTTTTGTATTTATACTCACAATAAATCCGGCGACTTGTTTTGATGGGGAGCAAAATGGTGCTGAGTCTGGAATTGATTGTGGAGGAGGATGTGAGCTTGTTTGTGAGAATGAAGCACGTCCTCTAACAGTCTCTTTTGCGCAATATGTTTTAACTGATGGGCGCCCAGATGTTATTGCTCATATTACAAACTCAAACACTCATGCAGATGCAATTTCTGCAGAGTATCTTGTAGAGGTATATACAGATGAAGGAGATTTGTTTGCTCGACATGATGGGGTTATAGATGTGCCAAATGAAAGTACAAGGGCAATATTTATTCCTCGTATTGCAAGTATTGCGCCAACTGTGGCAAGAGCTTTTGTGACTATTACAGAGCAGACATTCTTTAGGGCAAAAGATGGACCGTCTCTCTCTGTAGAGTCATTTACTTGGGAGGATGTAAGTACAGAGCCAACTCTTACTGTGCAAATACAGGGAGACTTAGAAGAGTCTCTTCGAAGGATTCCTTTTGCCGCCACCGTCTTTGATATAGAAAATACTGTGCTTGCAGTATCTCAAACAGTTATTGATAGGATAGGAATTGATGAAAGTAAAGAAGTTATCTTTACGTGGAATGAAGGATTTCGTGATAATCCAACTCGTGTAGAGTTTGTATTTGATACTCCAAGAGCGTATGGGGACAATTAGTTCAAAACTAGGCGGTTTATTACAAAAGCATGATCCGATGATGCTTTTTTCTGTGCTGCTTGTTTCTCTTGCAGGACTTATAACAATGAACACGTTTGGCGCTGATAGTAGTTTCTTTGATCGACAAATGATATGGCTCCTTATTGGCTTCCTTGTGTACTTTGTTGTTTCAATGATAGATGTTCGTTTTCTTCGCAGAACAACAAGTATTGTAGCGCTCTATGCAGGAGCAATAGCACTACTTGTTTTAGTATTTTTAATTGCAGATCCAATTCAGGGGGCAAAGAGTTGGTTTGTTTTGGGGCCGGTTGCATTTCAGCCATCAGATCCAATCAAGCTTGTAGTTGTAGCTATTTTGGCAAAGTATTTTTCAAGACGGCACGTAGAAATTGCTAATTTCAAACACATATTCCTTTCAGGAATATATGTGGCAATTATCTTTTTCTTAGTTCTCATTCAGCCTGACTTTGGTACAGCCATAATTATTTTCCTCACGTGGCTTCTTATGGTGCTTGTATCTGGTATTAGCAAAAAGCACTTATTTGCAGTATTTGGTATTGGAGTGTTGGCGGCAGGAAGCATGTGGCTGTTTGTGTTTGAAGAGTATCAAAGAGATCGTATTCTTACATTTTTGCATCCACGAACTGATATCCAAGGAGCCGGGTACAACGCGTACCAGTCTCAAATTGCTGTAGGTTCAGGGCAGGTGTTTGGAAAGGGAATAGGGTATGGAACACAGAGTAAATTACAGTTCTTGCCAGAGTATGAGACAGACTTTATTTTTGCAGCATTTGCAGAGGAGTGGGGGTTCCTTGGCGTGCTCCTCCTTTTAATCCTTTACGCAATTATTATATTTAGATTGATTGCTTTTGCGTGGCGTGCGCCAACAAACTTTGAGGCGTTCTTTACGATGGGCGTCGCATCGCTATTTGTAAGTCACATTGTGATTCATGCAGGAATGAATTTAGGGCTGCTTCCTGTTACAGGAACAACCATTCCATTTATGAGTTATGGAGGATCTCACCTCATTACTGAATTTACAGCACTGGGACTCATTGCTTCGATGCGAAAGCATTCAAGAGGAGCGCACCGAGAGGATCTTACCCGCGAAGTAGTGTAGCGTAGATTTCTGTTGTTTTTGAAACCATATTCTCAAGAGAATATTTTTCTTTTACGTGGTCTTTAAGAGCTTTTGCAAGTTCTTTTTGCTTATTCTTATCAGTTAAGAATTTTGCAATGGCAACTGCAAATACGGCTCCACTGTCTGCTGGAACAAGGAGTCCATTTTCATTGTGCTCGATAATTTCTGGAATTCCTCCAACTCTACTTGCTACAACTGGCACTTCTGCCATTCCAGCTTCGATAAGAACATATCCAAGAGCTTCTGTTCTTGATGGAAGAACAAAAATATCTCCAGCTTTCATATATAAAGATGCATTTTCTACGAACCCAACAAGGTGTACGTATTCGCTAATGTCATATGAGGCGATAAGCTTTTCAAGTCGCCATCTTTCATCTCCTTCACCAATAACAATGTAGTGAGGGAGCTCGGCTCCTTCTTCGCGAAGTGTTGTAAGTGCTGAGAGCATTGTATCGATTCCTTTGCTGTCATGAAGTTCAGCAACAGTAAGAATCCACGTTTTTTTCAAATACTCTTCTAGTGTTGGATCAATTGCGGCAAGTTCTTTTCGAGCACTTGTTTTTGCAAGAGGCTTAAGAGGACGTACTCCATTTGGAATAACAGTAAGTTTTTTTGTAAAAGGCCAATTACGAATTGGTTTTTTGAGAGCTTCTGATACAAGAATAACTTTGTCTGAAAAGAAAATTGTAGAGAAGTATGCAATTTTAAAAATAAGTTTAAAGAGAGGATTGCGTCTTTCGTTAAATGCCCATCCGTGCACGGTGAAGACAACCTTCTTACCTTTTAGTTTTGCAGCGAGTGCGCTAATTCCTCCTTTTGAACTATTTACATGAACAATGTCTGGCTCAAATTCATCAATAATAGAAAGAATTCCTTTATATGCTTTTAGTTCCCGGAAGAAACCAAGATCTCGGGTAAGGCCATCAATGTGATATTGGGGGATAGAAAGCTCCTCCAGCTTGGTTGTAAGTTCGCCTTTTGGACCATAGGCAACAGCAACCTCAACGCCGCTTTCGTGCAATGATCGGGCCATGTCATAGACGTATTTTGTTGCTCCTCCCCAGGTTCCTTTTGTTATAACAAGTAAAACTTTCATCTTGCGTATACGGTACCACACTCTTTAAAAAATGGCTTATTTGTTGTATTATATCGCATTATGCATACACTCAGAAACGAGTGGCTCATTCTTCTCTTGGGAGACCTCTTTGCGCTTACTTTTGCGCTCTTTATGACGCTTGTTGTGCGATATCAGAGCGTTCCAAGCGGTGATTTACTTGCACTACACCTTGTGCCGTTCTCACTGCTGTTTGTTGTTTCTTTAATTATTTTCTTCGTAGCAGGTCTCTACGATAAGCAGACACTTTTTGCAAAAGCAGAGCTTCCAACAACAGTGTTCTTTTCACAGCTCGTAAATGTGATTCTTGCAGCACTTCTGTTTTTCTTTGTGCCAATATTTACTATTGCGCCAAAAGCAAATCTTGTTATCTATCTCTTTATCTCAGCACTCTTTATTGTTGCGTGGCGAATAGTATTAGCTCCACTGCTTCAGTCGCGAGCAAAGTGTGAGACAGCTCTTATTATCGGAGACTCTCCCGAAGTGCATGAGTTAATAGAGGAGGTAAATGCAAATGATAGATATGGATTTACATGCCTTTCTCCAATAAGAATCGCAGATGGAGATACACCTGAAGCACTTAAGCATGCTGTTGCAAAACGCCTTGCAAGTGATGAGCCAACTGTTCTTATCGCAAACCCAAGTGATGATAGATTGAAGCCGCTTCTCTCTCACTTATTTGGATATGTATTTGCAAAACCAAATGCCACATTCATTAATTTCAATGAAATGTATGAAGGTATTTTTGAAAAGGTTGCTCTCTCATCACTTAATCCTGAATGGTATCTAGAGTATGCATCACGCCCTCCACAGATTGCATACGATGCACTCAAGCGTCTCATCGATATTTTAGGAGGACTGATTATTGGTTTGCTGCTTCTTATCCTCACTCCGTTTATTTGGATGCTTATGCACATAGAAGGGAAGGGGCCATTCTTTATTGCACAGAATCGAATGGGAAAGCACACAAAGCCAACCAAGATTTTTAAGATTCGAACTATGACATCTGTTGAAGATGGGGCATGGATTGGAGAGACAGAGAATAAAGTAACAAAGGTGGGAGAGACATTGCGCCGAACAAGTATTGATGAGTTGCCGCAAGTGCTTGCTGTGCTTTCAGGGAAGCTCTCTCTTATTGGGCCGCGCTCAGACATGATGGGTCTTGCAGAGCGGCTGCAAGAATCAATTCCGTACTACAATGTGCGCTACACGGTAGCGCCTGGAATTACCGGGTGGGCTCAGACACATCAGCGCTATGCGCCAGGGCAGATTAATCCGCAGTCTATTGAAGACTCAAAGGTTCGATTGCAGTATGATCTGTATTACGTAAAGCACAGATCACTTCTGCTTGATATATCTATTGCGCTGCGTACGATAAAGACATTGCTTTCACGATTATTTCCAAAAATACGAATCAACCATGGCTAAACAAACAATATTGCTAACAGGAGCTGCAGGATATGTAGGAGCCATGCTTGTAGATCAGTGGAGTAAACGTGATGATGTTGAGGAGATCATAGCTCTCGATATGGTAGATCCTGAGGAGTTTGTAAAAGATGCTCCGAAGACAACATGGATTAAAGCAAACACGTCTGATAATTCTTGGCAGGAAATTGCTGCAAAAAAGAATCCAACTGTTGTAGTGCATGCCGCATGGCAGATTCGAAACCTTTATTGGAATCCAAAGAAGCAGTGGAAGTGGAATGTAGAAGGTTCTCAGAACATGTTTGATTTTGCATTTGCTACAAAGTCAGTAAAGAACCTCGTTTACTTTAGTAGTGCATCAATCTTTGGTGCAGATCCAAAAAATGAGATCGATCATTTGTTTGATACTGATGCACCACTTCGTGATGAAGTGTATTTGTATGCAAAAGAGAAGCGAATTGCAGAAGAGAATCTGCACAACATGGTGGTGGATAAGCGAGATGATCTAGATATTTCAATTGTGCGACCTGCTGCAATCTCAGGTCCCCGTGGTCGCTATGGACGAATTAGGTTTGGACTACAGTCTGCACTCTCAGGAAAACTGAAGGGAAGTTTTGTGTACTCAATTGTGACAATGCTTACGTCATTTATTCCCGCAACAAAGAAATGGTGTCGACAATTTATTCATGAGGATGATATTGCAGACATTATTACCATCCTTACATTTGATGGAGCTCCAAATACAGTTTCTCTTTATAACCTTACGCCTCCAGGGGATGTGGTGCTTCCTGAAGATATGGGGGAGGCAACAGGAAAGAAGATAGTTATTCTTCCACCATTTGTTATTCGCATTGTTTTCTTCTTTATGCGACACCTTACTTTTGGGAAAGTTCCAACAGCAGCAGGAGCGTGGCGATTCTATTGCTATCCAATTGCAATGGATGGAACAAAAGTTACAGAGGAGCTTGGGCATAAGTACGCATATTCTTCTAAGGAAGCTTTTGTTACAAAAGAGGGAAGGTATTCATACGTTGTACCTAAAGACGCTTAATTACTATGATTGTTGATGGGAAAGCGCTTGCGCGTGAAATTAGTGACGTACTCTCTGTGCAAATAAGAGAGTGTAAAAAAGTTCCTGTATTAGGAATCCTTATGATTGCGCCAACTCCTGAGACAAAGAGCTTTGTTCGTATCAAAAAGAAAAAAGCAGAAGAGTTGAGCGTAGAAGTTTTAGAAAAAGAACTTTCAGAGAATATTTCTCAAGAAGAAGTAGAGAGAGAATTGAAAGAGCTAATTTCTAGTACAGATGGAGTTGTATTACAGCAACCAATTCCAGACCATCTAAATAATGAAGTTTTGTGCAATCTTATTCCGGCGGAGAAAGATATTGATGCACTTACAGATAAGAGCGCTCACATTTCTCCAGTTGCAGGGGCAATAAAAGAAATTTTAGAAAAATATGAAGTAGAGACAAAAGAGGTTCCTGCTGTTGTTATTGGATCAGGAAAATTAGTAGGAGTGCCCGCAGCAAAACTTTTAAAAGAACTTGGAGCCTCGGTTACTGTTATGACGAAAGAAACAGGAATTGATGCTGAGATATTAAAGGGTGCAAAAATAATTGTATCTGGAGCAGGAAAAGCAAATCTTATTACGAAAGACATGGTCTCAAATGATGCAATTGTTATAGATGCAGGTACAAGCGAGTCTCGAGGAGCAATTGTTGGCGACGTAGATAAAGATTGTTATGAGAGTATTGTTCTTGTAAGCCCTGTTCCAGGTGGAGTGGGGCCTTTGACGGTAGTATCGTTATTCAAGAATCTTGCAAAAAGCGCAAGTTGCTCTTCATAGTTTGTTTTGCTACCGTTACCTAACTATATGATTACACGAATTTTGGCAGCAGTTGTTTTGGCTCTAGGTATCTCACTTAGTGCCTTTGTATTTATAAGTGAAAAGAATGGAGGGCCGTTCCCACTTTCATTTGGTCTTGATCTTGCTGGAGGAACACATCTGATCTACAAAGCTGACACATCAGAACTTTCAGAGTTTGAACGAAAGGAGTCTCTCATTTCTTTGCGAGAAGTAATCGAACGACGAACAAATCTCTTTGGAGTTGCAGAACCTCTTGTGCAGGTTGAAGAGAGTTCATTTGTTGCAGAGACTCGAGAGGATCGACTTATTGTAGAGCTTCCTGGGGTTACCAATCTTTCAGAGGCAGTGCGTATTATTGGAGAGACACCACTTCTAGATTTCCGTATTGAGAACCCTGACGCTGCATTTGATGCAGTAGAAGAAGATAGGTATATGTCAGTTGGTTTAACTGGGCGATTTATTAATTCTGCAGAGCTTACTTTCGCAAGCGGGGGTGGAGGGATTTCAAATGATCCTATTGTTCTTGTGAATTTCAATAATGAAGGAGCAGATCTCTTTGAGGAGATTACACGGGACAATGTAGGGAAGCAGCTTGCCATCTTCCTTGATGGTGCAGTTATTTCAGCTCCTGTGGTGCGAGAGGCTATTGCAGGAGGAACAGCTCAGATCTCAGGAGGGTTCACACCTGAGGAGGCGCGAGATCTTGTGCGAGATCTAAACTTCGGAGCGCTTCCTGTTCCTATTGAACTTATTTCTACACAATCAATTGGACCATCTCTTGGAAAGGCAATTCTTCAAGATGGTGCTATTGCAGGAGCATTCGGACTTATGCTCATTATGATCTTCATGATCATTTGGTATAGGCTTCCAGGAGTTATTGCTTCTGTTGCACTTCTTTTCTATATCGCTCTTATGTTGCTTGTTATGAAGCTTGTGCCGGTTACGCTAACTGCTGCAGGAATTGCAGGTCTTATTCTTTCATTTGGAATGGCGGTTGATGCCAATGTGCTTATCTTTGAGCGAATGAAGGAGGAGCTAAAGGCAGGGAAGGGAGTTCGCGATGCTGTACGAGAAGGATTTGCGCGAGCATGGCTTCCAATTCGAGATGGAAACATTTCATCCCTAATTGCAGCGATTATTTTGTTCTGGTTTGGAACATCAATCATCGAAGGATTTGCACTTGTATTTGCACTAGGAGTACTGCTTTCAATGTTCTCTGCAATTACCGTGACACGACTTGTGCTTCTTGCTATTGCTCCAAAAGAAGCAGGGAAGGTGTCGCGTGCATTATTTGGTAGCGGAATAAAACTTTAATTATGTTTGTCGTACACTACAGAAATATTTTCCTAGGAATTGGAGCATTGCTTCTAGCAGCTGCTATTGGAGCAATTCTATTCTTTGGACTTCGGTTTTCAATTGATTTCACAGGAGGAACACTTCTTGAAATTTCATATACACAGGAGCGACCAACTCAAGATGTAATTTCGTCAAAGGTTGAGAATCTTGCAGTAGGTTCGTACTCAGTACGAGCAGCAGGTGAGGAAGGGTACATTATCCGTACTCGAGATTTAAATCAGGATGAGCTTGATGCTCTTACTGCACTTCTTTCAATTGAAGAGAATGCTGTTTCAGTTGACCGTGTGACAACTATTGGACCCTCTCTTGGAGGAGAGCTCGGAAGAAAGGCACTCTTTGCGCTCGCTGCACTTTCTGTAGTTATTGTGCTTTATGTAGCGTATGTATTTAGGAGGGTAAGTAAGCCAGTACCGTCTATCTATTATGGATTTATTGTTGTGTTGGCACTTCTTCACGACATTATTATTCCAACAGGGTTCTTTGCCATTATGGGATATTACTTTGGCGCAGAGATAGATGCACTCTTTGTGGTAGCTCTCCTTGCCATTCTTGGGTATTCGGTAAATGACACTATTGTTGTATTTGATCGAATTCGAGAAAATATTGCAGCTAATATTGAACGAAACGTAAAAGAGAGTTTTGAAATAACTGTAGGGAAGAGTTTGCAGCAGACATATATGCGCTCAATCAATACTTCAGTTACAACAGCGCTAGCACTCTTGGCTCTGTTCTTCCTTGGCGCGGGTGTTACTGAGAACTTTGCACTTACGCTTCTTGTTGGAGTTGTTGCAGGAACATACTCTTCAATCTTCTTGGCAGCACCGCTATTAGTTTCTTTACAGAAGAAGATATACAAAAAGGGGTAGTTGACAGTTTTATATAGAGGAGTACTCTCTATGTATGACTTCTAACGTGTCATTTATCATTACATCAACTACAGTCCTTCTGAAGGACTGGGGCTTTGGTGTCTGATAGACAAACGTTCTCTCCACCAAAAGTCCCGCTCACAAAGCGGGATTTTTGTTTGAGGGAGTCATATTGATCTTTAAAAAGGGAAGGATAATAACGATGACTGATGTTGCAACTGCAATGCCTGTACTGTCTCCCAAAACTGACAGAGAGACAGGGATTGTATCTTCAATGTCTCTGTGTGAGCCGGTGAATCTTGAACTCATTCTCTCTTCGAGAGAAACAAGATTTAACGCGAAAGAACTTCTTGCGAGACTTAGGGAAAGGGCAAGAAACCTTTCGTCGGTCGAGCAAGATTGGCTTGCAAAACTTGCAAGAAAGACAACCAATCGTGGTCGGTTGGAAGTGCTTACAAGCGGAGATTCGCGAGGACTTGCTGGGTACTTGCGTCATGCAGATATTCCTGAATTTCCCAAAACTCTTTGGGATTTCGCGAAGCTGACGAACAAGTCCATCAACAGCATTTTGAAATCGTTCTGAATACCCGTACGAAAAAAGCCGTCCATTGCAATGGGCGGCTTTTCTCTGTGTTTGGGGCAATAAAAATACGTAAGCGAGAGCGCTTTCGTATCAAATTTCTTTAGTTGTCTTCTTCGCTTCTTGGCAAAGCTTTGACGGCTTTCTCCACTATACGAGTTTATGAT
This sequence comes from Candidatus Minusculum obligatum, assembly GCA_002331145.1. Classification (GTDB taxonomy): domain Bacteria; phylum Patescibacteriota; class Minisyncoccia; order Phycocordibacterales; family Phycocordibacteraceae; genus Minusculum. The sequence continues at coordinate 10,168 of DCYT01000006.1, forward strand.
TTTGGTGCAAGAAAAAGTGTGGATAGAGGATAAAAAATAGAAGCCGTCTATACCTTGACCCACTACTATATATGCGTATAATAGCTCCACTGTCGAAAGAGGCAGTTTTTAATTGATTTTTGACATTCGAGTTAGTACACACGCAACGCTCTCTTCGGAGAATGGTGTATTAATAATATTAGAGTACGTAATGATCACATACAAAAGAGAAGTTCTAAGAAAGTGGAATGAAGATGTATTTTCTTTCGTTCCGCCTATTCTTATTTAGAGTTTGATCCTAGCTCAGGGTGAACGCTGGCGGCGTGGATAAGGCATGCAAGTCGAACGGGTTTAGACCCGTGGCAGACGAGGTAGTAACGCGTAGGTACGTACCCCATAGTCAGGGATATACTGTCGAAAGGCAGGGCAATACCTGATGGTCCCGCAAGGGTAAAGATTTATCGCTATGGGAGCGGCCTGCGTAATATCAGCTTGTTGGTAAGGTAATGGCTTACCAAGGCTACGACGTTTAGGGGAGGTGAGAGCCTGACCCCCACCGATGGGACTGAGACACGGCCCATACTCCTACGGGAGGCCGCAGTCGAGAATCTTCCGCAATGGACGAAAGTCTGACGGAGCGACGCCGCGTGGTGGATGAAGTCCTTTGGGACGTAAACACCTTTTATGAGGGATGAAGTTTATTGACAGTACCTCATGAATAAGGGGCTCCTAATTCTGTGCCAGCAGGAGCGGTAATACAGAAGCCTCAAGCGTTACCCGGAATCACTGGGCGTAAAGGGTCCGTAGGTGGTTATATTAGTCTCTCGTTAAATCTATAGGCTTAACCTATAGTCTGCGGGGGAAACGGTATAACTAGAGGATATAAGAGGTTGAGGGAACTCACGGTGTAGGGGTGAAATCCGTTGATATCGTGGGGAACACCAAAGGCGAAGGCACTCAACTGGTATATTCCTGACACTGATGGACGAAAGCCAGGGTAGCGAACGGGATTAGATACC
>DCYT01000002.1 GCA_002331145.1 Candidatus Minusculum obligatum
TTGGCTTTGATTATCTAACTACTGGCTCAGCAGGAGGTGTAGGAGCGTATGGAAATGGAACAGGTCCTGGTATTGGAATCTGGGGGCAAACAATAAGTGGAGATCCTGAGCTATATGTAAACAGTACTGGAGACGTAGGTATTGGTACTACAAGTCCGCAGTATCAACTTGATGTATATGGAAATGGTGATACTGGTATTGGTATTGGTAACATTGGTCGTAAGAAAACTATTACTGCAAGTACCGTATCTCCATATGATATTCTTACACTTACATCTAATGGTTCAACAGGAACATGGCGTGGTGCTATTGACCTAGACCTTTCATACAATGGAGGTAGTACATTTACTGCGTTGCGTGCAGTTGCTAATACAGATGGTACTACTGCAAACGTAGGTATTGGAGAGGCCTCTCCAGATTCATTACTTCACCTAACTGGGAACGACCCAACACTAACATTTGAAGATACAGGAGGCTCACCTACTGGTGCTTGGTCACTTCGAAATACTGATGATACATTCCGTATTCGAGATGCAACCACTGGCGCAGACAGGGTTACTGTTGATGCTTCCGGAAACGTAGGTATTGGAGACACAACACCTGGAAACCCTCTTGAAATCAATACAACAAATAAACTTGGAGCTACATTTGAAAACGCAACAGCAGGAGAGGGAGTGCGCGTAACACAGACAGACTATAGTGCTGGAAATTATGTTTCTCTTATTGAGTCTTCATATGATGATAGTAATGCAGCGCCAAACGCACGTATCGCAGCAATGTTTGATGGAGGGGGGTCAAACATCGCAATTGGTACTTCAAATAGTTATGGATCAGGTATCACCAATACTGCAATCTGGATCGATTCTATCGGACGGGTTGGTGTTGGAACAACATCAGAAATTGCACCCTTTGCAGTTGATTCAAGTACCATTTCAGGAGAGGGGTACCGAAGTACAGTGCACTTTGAAAATGATACATATGAATCAGCACTTACTCTTCGGGGAACAGGGTCAGGATTCTTACATGCGGGTATAAATCTCATCGCCTCATCAGGAAGTAATGTGCGTGCCTTGGGAGTAACTGGATATGATCAAACAAGTCAGCGTGGTTGGTTCTGGGGACGGCCGTATAGCTCAAGCGATGCTTTTGCAATTAACCGAAGAAGTACAACTGGGTTTAGTACTGATGTTGCAGATACAAATGATGCAGATGTAGATAACTTCTTCTATATTAATTCTTCAGGAAACGTAGGTATTGGAAATGATTCACCATCAGCGACACAGCGATTGCTCGTTGAGTACACTCCAACAGGAACATTTACCGAGGTTGCCAATACGGCTTATAACCACTTTACTGTTCGTGGAAATAACAATGGATATGCAGGTATTACTGTTGCATCTCCAAACTCAGGAGCAGAGGTAGGAGCTATTGCCTTTGCAGATGAAAAGCATGCTTCTGCTGGTTTGATTAGCTATGACCACACAAGCAATGATCTTTCCTTCTACGCAAGTACTACCGCGCGGCTGTATATCGATGGAAATGATGGATATGTAGGTATCGGAGATACTACACCTGGAGCAATGCTTGATATTAATGATGATGCAACAACAGGTACTGGTATTCGAGTATATGGAGGAGGAAGTGGAGGTCCACTTGCCACATTTGTTCGAGATGTAGGAAGTAGTGGAAGTATCACCATAGATTCATCAGGAGGAGACCCTCAGATTTCTTTTGACAATCAAACAGTAGATGGAGATTGGACAATTGGAAATGATTCATCAACTGATGATTTGTATTTCGCTGCTAGCTCTGACCTTGTTTCAAATATCCGTACTGTAATCACACAAGAAGGAAACGTAGGTATTGGTACTACAAGTCCTGAAACAAAGCTTCAGGTATCAGGAGGAAACATCCTTCTGGAAAATACATACGGTCTTCAGATAGAAGATAGTGCCGGTGCAAATAGAACGCTCGTTTCATTTAATGGTTCTGATATGCAGACATTTGGAACTACAAACAACAATGCAACCTTCCAAGGTTTTGATGTTGGGTTTAATGCAGCACGAAGTGCAAGTGGAGGAGCAGACGAGGCATTTCTATTTACTGCAACAAATGACCTTGGGGTAAATGATGAAGTATTCCAGGTTGCAGATGGAGGAGGAAATCTTCTGACTGTTCTTGGAACAGGAAACGTAGGTATTGGTACTGCGAGTCCAGATTCAATTAAGCTTGATGTTGAGGATGACATTGAGATTGGAACAGGTACAACTGGTTGTGTACGTGATGCTGACAACACCACTCTTACAGGAACTTGTGTTTCAGATGAACGTCTAAAGAAAAATATTCAAGACCTTGATCCAGTGCTTGATAGGCTTGCACAGCTTCGAGGAGTTACTTTCGAGTGGCGAAACGATGAGTTTGAGTGGCTAAATGGACAAGCTGGAACAAACTATGGACTTATTGCACAGGAAGTAGAGGCAGTATTCCCAGAGATGGTGCAGGAAGATGATCGTGGGTACAAGCGTGTCTCATATGACACCGCGTTTACTACACGATTGCTACAAGGAATTATAGAGCTTGATGAGAAGCTTGAGTCACGAATCGGAGCAAATGGAGCAATAGCAATCGATGCTCTTGGAAACATTGGAATCGGAACAACAACTCCAGCATACAAACTCCATGTGCTTGGAGATGCTGCAGCTACATCATTTGTAAACATCTCAACACGAGAAGAGAAGAAGGGAATTGCATACCTGGATGAGGCTCGAAAGGATGACATCCTAAGTAAGCTTAAGGCGGTGCAGATCGCAGAGTACCGATACAACTTTGAAAGTGATGATAATCCACTTCGACTTGGTCTTATCGCAGAGGAAGCACCTTCTGAAGTGCTTAGCGTATCTGGAAAGGGAGTAGACATCTACAAGCTTGCAACATTCACACTTGCTTCAGTGCAGGAGATTGCTCTAAAGCTTGAAACGCTTGAGGAGCGTATTGCAGCACTTGAGGCATCAGGCGTAGTAGCAGGTTCAGGAGGGGTATTCAGTACAACAACACTCAAGAGTGCATTTGCAGAACTTGGCGTATTGATCGAAAAGGGATTTGCACAGTTTGATGCACTTGCCTTCAAGCAGCTTATAGCTCAGAAGGATGAGGGAGGAGAAGCAGCAGCAGGCACTGGAACAATCTACGCTGGAAACAAGTTGGTACTTGTAGAGAATAGTCAGATTAAGGCAAGCTCAAAGGTCTTCATTACCTTCACATCACCTGTTGTAGGAAGTTGGTTCATTACCGACAAAGCAAATGGAAGCTTCCGCGTAACACTAGATCAAGTGCAAAACACAGACGTGACATTTGATTACTTCATCGTGCAGACTGAGCGAGACGTGGCTCCTACATCTGATACAGGCGTAGTAGATACAGAAGAGCCAGTTATTACTATCATCGGAGCAAATCCATACTACATTGCAACAGGAACTGCATACGTAGAGCCAGGAGTAACTATTACTGACAATGTAGATCAGAATCTTACCTACACACTTTCAGTAGATGGATACTCAGCTGAAACGCATCCACTTGATACATCAGTTGCAGGGGAGCACGTGCTTACGTACAAAGTACTTGATACTGCAGGGAACCTCACAACTGCAACACGGTCTGTTGTTGTAGGAGCTGATGCATCTCTTACATCACTGAATACTGGAACAAGCACAGAGGAGACAACAGCTACAACTACACCAGCAGTAGTGGAGGAAGCTCCTGTTGTAGAAGAAGAGGTGGTGGTAGAGGAGGCTCCAGTGGATGAGATTGCCCCGGTGATATCTCTTGTTGGAGCAGCTGCAATTGAAATTACTGTAGGAGATTCATTTACTGACGAAGGAGCCACAGCAGTAGATGAGACAGATGGAGATATAACTCCAGTAGTAAGTGGGACAGTAGACACAGCAACAGCAGGGCTTTATACACTTACGTACACAGCAACTGATACTGCAGGGAATGAAGCTTCAGTTTCTCGAATCGTAACGGTAGTAGCTGTAGAAACTCCAGAGGCACCTGTGGAGGACGTGGTAGAGTAGAGATATATGTCACGAATAGCAATAAATGGATTTGGAAGAATTGGAAGAGCCTTTTTTAAATTGGCGATTGAAAGGGATGAATTAGATATTGTTGCAATTAATGATCTGGGAGATCCAGAGAATATCGCATACCTCCTAAAGTATGACTCTGTATACGGACCAAGCGGTCTTGATGTAGAGGTAAAAGACGGAGCGCTTGTAGTAAATGGAAAAGAAATCCCACTTCTAAGTGAAAAGGACCCATCAAAGCTTCCGTGGAAGAAAATGAAGGTAGATGTAGCACTTGAATCTACAGGATTCTTTGCAAGCTATGAGAAATCTCAAATGCACCTACAAGCAGGGGCAAAGAGGGTGGTTGTATCAGCTCCAGTAAAGGATGCTCCTCCAAGCGGTATTGAAGGAGCTACAGTGCTTATGGGAGTAAATGAAGAGAAGCTTCAGACGTGTGACATTTCTTCAAATGCATCGTGTACAACAAACGCAGGAAGTCCACTTATGGCAATTCTTGACGAGAGTATTGGAGTAGAGAAAGCCATTTTAAATACCATCCATGGATACACTACATCTCAGAATCTTGTAGATGGTCCAAATAAAAAGGTAAGGCGAGGACGAGCAGCAGCAGTAAATATTGTGCCAAGCTCAACAGGAGCAGCGCTTGCAACTGCAAAAGCTCACACGCAACTTGAGGGGAAGTTTGATGGAATTGCCATTCGTGTGCCTGTGCCAGCTGGATCTATTGTGGACGTTACCTTTATTGCAAAGAGGGAAGTAACTGCAGATGAAGTTAATGACATTCTTGTAGAGGCAGCACATGAGGACAGGTGGAAGGATATCTTTACCGTAACAAATGACCCAATTGTATCTACTGATATTTTGGGTTCTCCTTTTGCATCAATTGCAGATCTTGACATGACACGAGTCGTAGATGGAAATCTTATAAAGGTGTGCGCTTGGTATGATAATGAGGTTGGATATACCAATACTCTCGTGCAGCACGTAATTAAAACAGGAGAACATGCAGGATAAAACAGTACTATTTGCAACAGACCATGCGGGATTTGAATTAAGAGAATTTGTATTGGGACATCTTGAGTCTTTGGGGTGCACTATTGAGGACATGGGTCCCAAAAAACAAAAGGATGATGATGACTATCCAGACATCATGGCGCCAGTAGCAGAGAAGATTTCAGAGAATCCAGATAAGTACGTTGGAATTATCATGGGTGGCTCAGGACAAGGAGAGGCTATTGTTGCAAACAGATATAAGAATGTACGTGCAGCAGTTTTCTATGGAGGAGATGAAGATATCGTGAGGCTTTCAAGAGAACATAATGATGCAAATGTCCTCTCACTTGGTGCTCGATTTCTTTCAGCTGATCAGGCAAAGAAAGCTGCAGAGTTGTGGCTCAAGACTGAGTTTTCAGGGGATGAGCGGCATGTACGGAGAATTTCAAAAATAGATTAACAATGCAATTAGTAACACCAGCAATACTTCCTAAGAGCTTCGCTGAGTTAAGTGAGAAGATAAACACAATCAAACCCTTTGTGCACAAAGTGCAGCTTGATGTGTGTGATGGAAACTATGTTGGAAATACTACGTGGCCATATACAGGAGCAGGTCCTTCAATAGAGGAGATGCTGCGAAGGGGTGAGGTGCTTCCTGAGGCAGATACTATTCATTATGGAGTAGATCTTATGGTAGCAAACCCTGATGAGGTGGTAGGAGATTTTATAAATCTTGGTGCAACAAGGGTCATTATTCATTTCAAAAGTACAAAAGATTTTAAAAAAACTATCCAACTTATTACAGAGAAGTATGGGTATGATAAAGAGTTTGCGCCAGACCTTCTTTCAGTTGGAATGGCAGTCCCTATAGATCTTGAACTTACCGAGTACGCTCCATATATACAGTATGTAGACTTCATACAATTTATGGGAATTGTAGATATTGGAAAGCAGGGGCAGAAGTTTGATCCACGTGTTGTAGATCGAATAAAGAACTTTCATAAACGATATCCTGATGTGTGTATCCACGTAGATGGAGGAGTATCGCTTGATAATGCGCCGGCTCTTCTTGCAGCAGGAGCAGATAGGTTAGCTGTGGGTTCTGCACTATTTAAAACACCAAACATGGGTCATACTATTAAGGAGTTCGAAAAATTATCTGAACATTACGGCATCTACGAATAATGGCTATTTCAAAAGAACAAATTGGAGAAGTTGAAGCAAAGGCGTGCGATATACGCGAGACTATTATCGAGATGCTAACTGAAGCGAAGAGCGGTCACACTGCAGGACCTCTTGGAATGACAGATATCTTTTCTGCATTTTATTTTCATATCTTAAATCACAAGGCAGATGATCCAGAGTGGGAAGAGCGCGATAGACTCATTCTTTCAAATGGACACATTGTTCCTGTGCGATACGCGGCAATGGCACACGCAGGCTACTTTCCTCTAAAGGAAATAATGACGCTGCGAAAATTTGGCACACGCCTTCAAGGGCACCCTGAGCCAGATAAATTACCTGGTCTTGAAACAACTTCAGGGCCACTAGGGTCTGGGCTCTCACAAGCATCCGGTATCGCATACGGACTTAGAATGGATGGAAAAGAAAACTATACATACTGCCTCCTTTCAGATGGAGAGCTTCAAGCTGGGAATACATGGGAGGCTGCAATGTTTGCAGGGAATAATAAGCTTAATAATTTAATCTCAATTATTGATCGAAACAATATTCAAATTAATGGAATGACGCAGGATGTAATGCCACTTGAGCCACTTGCGGACAAATTCAAATCATTTAATTTCCACGTCATTGAGATTGATGGGCATAATATTGAGGAGATTGTAAATGCAGTTGAAGAAGGGAAGTCTCAAACTGAAAAGCCAACGATGATCATTGCAAAGACAATTCCAGGTAAGGGAGTTCCTGAGATTGAGTGTGATTATACATGGCACGGAAAGCCGCCAAGCAAAGAAGAGGCAGAGCGTTTCCTAAAGAATGTACGTACGTGTGGAGGTAAAGTTACAGAAGAATATGCTTAATAAAAAACTACATCTAAGTGAAGACACGTTTAATACTGAAGCTCTTGAGCAAGGCTCAACTCGTGATGGGTATGGGCACGGTGTAGTTGAGGCAGGAGAAGAGGATGAGAATATTGTAGTGATGTGTGCTGACCTTATGGAAAGTACTCGCTCACACCTCTTTAATGAAAAGTTTCCTGATAGATATATAGAGATGGGAGTAGCAGAGCAGAACTTAGCTGCAACTGCTGCAGGAATAGCGCTTGTTGGGAAGGTGCCATTTATTGCTTCATATGCTGCATTTTCTCCAGGACGAAATAATGAACAAATTAGGACACTCATTTCTCTTCAAAACACTAATGTAAAAGTATGTGGAATGCATGCTGGAGTTTCAGTTGGGCCAGATGGCGCAACACATCAGCAGCTTGAGGACATTGCTCTTATGCGAGCTCAGCCAAACATGACCGTTATTGTGCCAACTGATGTAGAGGAGGCTCGCAAGGCAACCATTGCTGCCGCAAAGTATAAAGGTCCTGTGTATTTGCGATTTGGGCGAAGTAAATCTCCTATATTTACAACTAAAGACACTCCATTTGAAATTGGGAAAGCATATCGAGTATGGGAGAGCGAGAAGCCAAAGGTTGGCATTGTTGCAAGTGGAGCACTTCTGCATAACGCGCTTCTTGCGGCAAAGAAGTTAGATGAGGAGGGGATTGGAAGCATTGTGCTTAATCTTCATACTGTGAAGCCTCTTGATACAAAAGCACTGCTTGATCTAAGTAATGATGTGGAAGCGATTGTAACAGTAGAGGAGCATCAGATTGCAGGAGGTGTTGGGTCTGCCGTAGCTGAGTACCTCTCACAAGTAAAGCCAATGCCAATGGAATTTATTGGCGTGAAGGATCAGTTTGGACAATCGGGAGACCCTAAAGAATTAATAGAACACTATGGTATGGGAGTCTCTCATATCGAGCAGGCAATTCGAAAAGCAATTGATCGTATATGATGAAATTTTTCAAAAATAAACTATTTATCATTATCCTCTTTGCAGCATTTGCTGTTTTTGCGGTAACAGTAATTGTGAAATCAAGTGGAGATAATGATTTCCTTTATCATAATGAAGGAGATGTTTTTGATGTGATCGACACTCTCGATTAAATATGAAAAAAGGATTCACGCTTATTGAACTTCTGGTGGTGGTGGCAATTATAGGAATGCTCTCATCTGTGGTTCTTGCATCGCTTAACTTTGCACGAGGAAATGCTCGTGATTCTAGGAGGTTAAGTGATTTAAAAACCATACACACAGCATTTGAATTAGCTCAAAATGCTTTAGGGTCATATCCAGGGCAGGCGGGAGCGAGGTGTCTTGATTCTTCAAGTTGTTGGGGAGGTGCTGTTTCTGGAGATTCTGCTTTGATAACTGCTCTTACTCCATATCTACAAGCTGTTCCGGAGGACCCAAGTCCAAACAGAGGAATTGGAGATCGTTATGTATATGTAGATGGAAATGTTTCTCAGGGTTGTGGTGCGCAAACAGTGTCTGGAAAGTTTATCGTCTGGATGCCAGATGAAATTACTCCAACAAGTGATGCAGAGTGCAAAGGTGGAGGATTTTATGCATGTTGTGGATCTGTAAGTTGTTCCGTAAATCGCTATTGCGCATATCAGATTGAGTAATTTTGTTATAAAATAAGCAGCTATGAATGCACTTACAATAAAGAACTTCTCGAAAGAGTATCGAGGAGGCACAAAAGCTGTTGACGAATTAAATCTCGAGGTGAAGGAGGGAGATTTTTTTGGTTTACTTGGCCCCAATGGAGCTGGGAAAAGTACAACAATTCACTCAATAACAGGAATTGTAAATCCAACAGGTGGTTCTATTGAAGTATTTGGTAAAAATGTTGTCTCAGAATATAGAGAGGCACGAGCACTGGTAGGTCTTTCTCCTCAGGAATTTAATGCGGATATTTTTGCTACACCAGTACAGATCTTGGACTGGATGGGAGGATATTATGGAATGAGCAAAAAAGATCGAAAGGAGCGCATCGAAGTACTTCTTGATCAATTTAATCTTCGGGACCATAAGAAAAAGATGTTCCGCATGCTCTCAGGAGGGCTTAAGCGTCGTGTCCTGTTAGCACGAGCAATGATGAATAGTCCAAAGCTGCTTATTTTAGATGAGCCAACAGCAGGTGTTGATGTGGAGCTTCGAAGAGAGCTTTGGCAGCACCTGCAAGATTTAAATAAAGAAGGAGTAACAATCATTCTCACAAGTCACTATCTTGAGGAGGTTGAAAAGCTTTGCAAAACAATCGCCATTATTTCAGATGGAAAGGTTGCAAAACAAGGAGACAAGCATGACTTCTTTAAAGAACCAGGAGGGCTTGAAAGTGCGTATCTAGAAATAACAAAAAAGTAATATGAATTTTATTCGACTTTACACTCTTATACGGCGACAAATGGATAGTTGGTTACGGTCACCAATTAACTCAATTGTCTCACCATGGATCTCAGCAGGACTATTTATATTTATTTTCGGATTTGTCCTTGGGGGACGAATTGATGAAATTGGAGGAGTCTCATATCTACTCTTTGTATTTCCCGGAATCCTGGCAATGAATGTACTCTCTGGTTCATTTATGCAGGCGGCAAATGGATTGTATTTCCAGCGGTTTATGAAGACTATAGAAGAGCTTCTTGTTTCTCCACTATCGTACTTTGAGCTCATGCTTGGGTTTACTGTTGGAGGAATTATTCGAGCGCTTGTTATTGGATCAGGGATTCTTGTCATTGGACTTATCTTTGGTGCAGTTACATTTGCAAACCCGCTTCTCTTTATTTACTACACGATAGTTATTGCAGCGATCTTCTCACTTGTTGGAATTATCATCGGGCTTTGGGCAAATAGCTTTGAACAGCTAGGAGCACTTAATATTTTTGTTATCACACCACTTTCATTTCTAGGAGGAATGTTCAATACACTTGAGATGCTTCCGCCACTGATGCAGAAGATTGCGGTATTTAATCCATTCTTTTATTTCATTGATGGAATGCGGTATGCAATGACAGGGTTTGCAAACAGCAATCTTCTTATTGGAAATATTGTATTACTCACACTCTTATTTGGGCTAAGTGGTGTGGTTTGGTACCTATTTAAGATAGGGTGGAGGATCCGAGAGTAACTACTGAGTTAACTACGTAGTTAACTCAGTAGTTGGCGAAGAGATATAAAAAATACGGCTTACAGAAGACGTATTTTTGTTTCTCTTTATAACTCTTGGACCTTATAGTTGTCCGGTGCATGCTCCAGGAAATCAAGAAGCTTTCCGCGTTTTAGAAGTCCTTCTTGAGCTCCAATATACTGCACCACGGACATTGAGTTAATTGGTCCCCAAAGGAGGGCACTCTCAAGAGGCTCACCTAAGGCAAGAGCTGCAGTTACAGTTGAAGAGAAAGAATCTCCTGCACCTGTCCTGTCTACTGGTTCTTTTGGATCAGGGTACATAGGAACAAAGAGGTGCCGGTTTCCATCGTAGCTGTGCGCGCCATTTGGTCCATCGGTAATGATAGGAATTTTAGGCCCCTTCTTGTGCATCATTACAAGTAGCTTCCCGATATCATTTTCATCTGTCTGTAAGATTCTCTTTGCTTCATCTTTGTTGCAGAAGAAAAGATACGATGCTTTGTATAAGTCTTTGAGTGCCTCATACCCTTGATTGATCTGGAATGTTCCAGGCTGGAACGCAAGACGAATATCAGGATGTCTTTGTACATAGTCTGCAATCTCATGTTGGAATGGAAGAGAGTTCTCAGCTAGAGAAGAAAGGTACATATATTTAGGAGGAGAGAGTTTTGGAAGCTTGTAATCGTACTCATGGTGCTTTACGAGAATAGTTCGCTCAGCTTTGTAGCTAAGTACGTAATGATAGTTGCTTCCCATGCCACGCTGGCGGGTTAAGTATGTGCGATCAATTCCCTCCTTCTTTAATTGATTTTTGATCTCATCACCAAACTTATCGTCTCCAATCCATGCCATAAGACCACTTGTAAGTCCTAGGCGGTGAGCTGAGACTGTTGCATTTGCTGCATTTCCAACTGCAGGCACTACGGTAACACCCTCAAAGGGAATTTTGTCACCCCAGTTCATTGAGATTTTGCAATTCTCATCATCAATGTCACAGGTAATTTCAGGATTCTGAAGTTTAATAAATGCATCTATAACAGGGTCTCCAATCCCCAAAAAATCTAGCTTTTTCATATCAATATCGTAGCACGCAAGTGGTACACTAAAGGCAATGAATACACTAAAAGATGTAGCTGCAGCACTCGTGGCACCCGGAAAAGGAATTTTGGCAGCGGACGAGAGTACGCGATCTGCAAATAAGAGATTGCAGGCAGTCTCTATTGCACAGACGCCACTTATGCGGCGTGTGTATAGAGAGATATTTTTGACTACCCCACATATAGAAAAATATCTATCGGGCGTAATTTTATATGAAGAGACGTTTAATGACTCAATAAGGTCAGGAGTTCCTTTTATAGATGTGCTTAACCAAAAAGGAATTCTTGTGGGAATAAAGGTGGACGAAGGGACAGTCCCATTTGGAAAAGACGAATTAACAACAGAAGGACTTAATGGTCTTCCGGCAAGGCTAAAAGCTTTTAAAGAAAAAGGCGCGCACTTTGCAAAGTGGCGTGCAGTTATTGAAATTAAAGGAGATGAACTTCCAACGCCAGAGGCGGTGCGCGAGAATGCGGCGCGTCTTGCAACGTATGCAAAAGATTGTCAGGCATCAGGGATCGTTCCAATACTAGAGCCTGAAGTATTGCTTCAAGGAAATCACGCGAGAGGACGAGCTGCTGAAGTTATAACTGAGGTACTGCAAGAAGTGTTCAAGGAGATTTCAGCGCAAGGAGTTGATCCTGAAGCGCTTATTATTAAATCAAGTATGGCGGTCTCAGGATCTGATTCTGGATGCAAAGATACTCCAGGGCAGGTTGCAGAAGATACGCTGGCTAGTTTTCATGCATCAGTACCTGAGGAGGTTCCAGGAATAGTATTCCTCTCTGGGGGACAGACAGCAGAAGACGCTACGGCAAATTTACAAGCCATCGCAGAGCATAAAGAAACCATGTGGCAACTTACCTTCTCATTTGCACGGGCTCTACAAGGTGAGGCGCTCGCACATTGGGCAGGAGAAGATGAGAATATTCCACATGCACAGGATATTTTTATAAAACGACTTGAGCTTGTCGCCGCAGCACGGGATGGAAGATATCGAGAAGAAATAGAGAAGGAATTACAAGCATTGCTATAAATTATGGAAAAAATATATATCACGCGGCATATTCCTGAGATCGGAATTGAAATGCTCAAAGATGCAGGGCACGAGGTAACAGTGTCAGAGAAAGATGGCGTACTTAGTAAAGACGAGCTTATAAGTGAGCTTCAGAAGGAAGAGTATGATGCAGTGCTTTCTCTTCTAACTGATCAAATTGATGCAGAGGTATACGATGCTGCTCCTAAAGCAAAGATTTTTGCTAACTATGCTGTTGGTTTCAATAATATAGATGTAGAGGAGGCAAAGAAGCGAAACATCACCATTACAAATACTCCCGGAGTACTAACTGAGACAGTAGCTGAATATACTTTCTCTCTCATCCTCTCATTGCTCCACAGGATTCCTGAAGCAGATAAATTTACACGAGCAGGGAAGTATGAGGGGTGGGCACCGGAGTTATTGCTTGGAAGAAACATTGCAGGAAAGACCATAGGGATATTAGGAGCGGGAAGAATTGGTCAGCAGGTAGTGCGGCATGCGCACCACTTTGGAGCGAAGGTGATCTATAACGACATCAAGCAGAATGAAGCTTTAGAGCAGGAGGTTGGAGCAGAGTTTAAAAAAGACATCAATGATGTATTTAAGGAAGCAGATATTATCTCTGTGCATGTGCCACTTCTTCCTGCAACAAAGCACCTTGTTTCAAAGGAAAGGTTAGAGCTCATGAAAGAAGATGCGTACCTTATCAACACATCACGTGGGCCAGTTGTAGATGAAAAAGCTCTCGTGGAGGTGTTACGTGCAGGAAGTATAAAAGGAGCAGCACTTGATGTATTTGAAGAAGAGCCGAAATTAGCGCCAGGATTGGTGGAATTCCCAAATGTAATCATTACGCCTCACATTGCATCTGCAACAGAGAGTACTAGGGGGAAGATGGCAGAATTGGCTGCAACTAACATTATCGACATGTTAAAGGGAGAAAAACCCAAACACGTAGTATCATAATGGGTATATGAACAACGTACAGTTTCAAGATCAACAAAATGTATACACGGCTCCCAAGAAGAAGGGGCTAGAACAAATGATTATCAAGATGGGTCTTGCAAAAGATTCAAAAGGCGCACAGATGGTCCTTCTTATTATTGCTGTTGTAGCAATTCTAATTGGAGGATTCTTCGCATTCTCTGGTGGGGGAAATCCAGGAGATGGACAACCAAACACTCTTCCAGAAGGACAATTTATTCCTGAATAAGATTTTATGACTTCTAAAAGAGGATTTACACTCATCGAGCTTCTGGTGGTAGTTGCTATCATCGGAATGCTTTCTTCTGTAGTGCTTGCATCGCTTAACACCGCACGAGGAGCAGCACGGGACGCTCGGCGTGCACAAGATATTAAGCAGATTCAAACTGCACTTGAGCTGTACCAAAATGATAATGGCGTATACCCAATATCAGGATGGGCACACAGCTCTGGTGGAACAAACTGGACAAACCTCCAAACTGCACTCGCTCCATATATTCAAGGTCTTCCTGTAGATCCTATTAATACAGGTTCTGCTGGATACAATAATGATCAATATGCATACTCATACTACGCTTCAGGGTATGGAGGATCTGGACGTTGGTACATGCTTATTTGGGAGCTAGAAACCTCAAATGCTTCATTTGAGGGGGCAGATGGATCAACTGCATGTAATGGAACGCTATTCCACTACGGAAACGGATCAAACGGAATCGTTACGTCAGGAGGTAGTTGTTAGTTGCAAAAAGTATATAAATCGCTATACTCCTTTGCACAATGATTGAACTTACAGCAACACCCCGAGCAGAGCTTGGAAAGAAACTAAAGGCCCTTCGAGCAGAAGGTGTTCTTCCTGGTGTTGTATACAGCGGAAAGGTTGCTTCTACTCCAATTTCTGTTTCAGAGAAGGACTTCACCAAGATCCTTCGAGATGCAGGAGAAACAGCTCTTATTACTCTAAAAGGACTTGATACAGAGCACGAGGTTCTTATCCAGGACATTACATACGAGACAGTGAAGGGAAATCCAATGCACGTTGATTTCTATGCAGTAGAGCGAGGAAAGGAGGTTGAAGTTACAACGCCTCTTGAGTTTATTGGAGAAGCACCAGCTGAGAAGGCAGGAGCACAGCTTGTAAAGGCAGTTCACGAACTAAATATTAAGACAACTCCAGGAAAGATTCCTGCAAGTATTGAAGTAGATCTTTCAACTGTTGCAGAGGTTGGAGATCGAATCACCATTGCTGACCTTAAGGCACCAGAGGGAGTAACTATTCTAAATGATGCAGAAGATGCAATTGTTATTGCTCAGGAGCATGTAGAGGAAGCAGAAGAGGAAGTAGCAGCAGTAGACATGGATGCTATCGACGTAGAACAGAAAGGAAAGGGTGAGGAGGAAGGAGGAGAAAAGGCAGAAGAGGAAACAGAACAGTCATAGAGGAAAGCCCCGGCAGAAGCCGGGGCTTTTGTTATACTTATAAACAATGAAAAAGGGGTTCACACTCATCGAGCTTCTGGTGGTGGTTGCTATCATCGGAATGCTTTCTTCTGTAGTGCTTGCATCGCTTAATACTGCGCGAGGAAATGCTAGGGACGCTAAACGTGCACAGGATATGCAGCAGGTGGTAACAGCGCTTGAGTTATATGTAAATGTAAATGGTATATATCCGCCCAATGATGCAGACGGAGGGTGTACAGGAGGTAACGCAGCAAATTGTCTTTGGAAGCTTGAAAATGACCTTGTTTCCAACTACATGCCAGGAGTTCCAGTTGATCCAACCTATAACACGAAGTCCTCAGGCTCTTTCTATCTATACTTCACCTCTGGAGACAGGAGAAGATACTCACTCCTGAGGTGGTCAGAGAGACTGGGGACATGGTGTGAGCCACCTGTTCCAGCAGAGCTGAATGCTTGGTCATATCAAGCATGTCCATAATGGTTTGGGTGATATACGATATACTTAGACACGCATGATTCGTATTCTTGTACTATCCACCCTCTTTCTATTGCCGCTAACTCTCCATGCGGATGTTGTTGCAGAACGCCGTGCTGCGCTTGAGGCAGAGCTTGTGATAATTGAGCAGCAGATTGCAGAGCAACAGGTACTTTTAGATGACAAGGCGCGTGAGCGAACATCTCTTGAGCGTGATGTGGCAATTTTAGATGCACAGATTCGAAAAGCAGAGCTTCAAATCCAGGCTCGAACTATTGCGATTCGAAAACTAAATACAGGAATCTCACAAAAACAAGAAACCATTGGAGAGCTTGGAGAAAAGCTCCAAAGAGAGAAAGCCTCCCTAGCTCAAATCTTGCGGAAAACAGATCGCATTGATGACATTAGCCTGGTTGAGATAGTACTTTCTCAGCAAAACATTTCAGAATTTTTTGGAGACCTTGATACATTTTCAGATATTAAATTAGCCCTTACCGTTTCTTTTGATGAGCTTGAGGACACAAGGGTTCAGACTGAGGAGGAAAAAGTTGTTCTAACAGACAGAAGGTCAGATGAGCTAGAGCTTCGGCAGCTTCAGGAGCTTGAGCAGGCAAAGATTGAAGGATTTAAATCTGAGAAGAAAAAGATATTGGATGTAACAAAAGGAGAGGAAGAGGCATATAAGGCACTTGTAAATACAATTAAAAGAAGTGCGGCAGAGATTCGCTCAGAGCTATTTGCCCTAAGGGATTCAGCAGCTATTCCATTTGGAGAAGCGCTTGAGTTGGCTGAGACAGCAGGAGCTGCAGTTGGAGTACGTCCCGCAGTTATCCTCGGAGTTCTTAAGCAGGAGACGCGCCTGGGAGAGTTTTTGGGTACAGGAAGCTGGTTAACAGACGCACATCCAACCCGTGATCGTCCTGTATTCCCATACATCATGAACGAGCTTGGATTAGACCCAGATCAAATGCCAGTATCAAAGGCGCCAAGTTATGGGTGGGGAGGAGCTATGGGGCCATCTCAATTTATTCCATCTACATGGGTGTGTTATGGAGGATTCATTAATGTAAATACAGGAGATTGTAATAATGCTCGTCGTTCTATGAGTTGGGACAATTTCTGGCAGGGTCCATGGGAATACAGGGCAGACAAAGATCGTATTCGAAAGGCATTAGGATCAAACACTCCTTCAAATCCATACAATAATCAGCATGCCTTTACAGCAACCGGTATGCTTATGGCAGATAATGGTGCTGATGCTGGGACATGGGCTGCAGAGCGTATGGCGGCGCTGCGATATTTTGCAGGGTGGACCAATGCTAAAAAACCTCAATATGCGTTCTATGGAGACTCAGTAATGGAGCATGCTGACTTCTTCCAGGAGCAGATAGATATCCTCTATGGCAATTAAGGTTGCCAAATAACGGATTTTTGATACACTCCTCCTACTTATGAAAAAGGATATTCACCCGGAAAACCACCGACCAGTTATCTTCGAAGATACCGCTGCAGGCGTACGATTTTTGATTATGTCTACAGCACACTCAGAGGAGACTGATAAGTGGGAGGATGGAAATGAGTATCCAAAGATCTCTATCGAAGTATCTTCTTCAAGTCACCCATTCTACACAGGAGAAGATCGAACTATTGATAAAGCGGGACGAGTTGAGCGATTTAAGGCTCGAGCTGCTAAGGCAAAGAAGTAACAAGTACGCCCTTCGGGGCGTTTTTGTTATATGCTATCTACTATGGAATACGATCCTACATGGAAAGAAAGTCATAAGACCCAATTTCTAGCTCAAGAGTTTGAGCGGCTTTCATCTGAAAAGGAAAAGCTTCTGGCAGATGCAGAAGGAGATGCTGATCTTAAGGAGCTTGCAGATGAGGAAATTAAAACCCTCGAAGAAGCACAGGCAGGAATTTTAAAGACTATTGAAGGAATTCTTGAAGAGGAGAAAGAAGAGGCAGCTATTGTAAAAAAGGTTGTTATGGAGTTCCGTGCAGGAGCTGGAGGGGACGAGGCGAATATCTTTGCGCAGGATTTACGAGATATGTATATGAAGTTTGCTGAAGCAAAAGGATACAAGTCTAAGTTTGTTGATGATTTTAGTATTGAGATCGAAGGGAAAGGAGTATATGACGATTTAAAGTATGAGACAGGGGTACACCGTGTGCAGCGTGTTCCTGAGACTGAGAAGTCAGGGCGAGTGCACACTTCAACAGCTTCTATTGCTGTACTTCCGATTAAAGAGAAATCGGCTTTTGAAATCAATCCTGGAGATATTGATATGGAATTTTCTCGTGCAGGAGGCGCAGGAGGGCAGAATGTAAATAAGGTAGAGACTGCAGTTCGTTTGGTGCACAGGCCAACAAATATAGATGTAAGAAGCTCAAGTGAGAGAAGTCAGCTTGCAAACCGAGAGAAGGCCATGGAGATTCTAACTGCCAAGCTTGAGCAGCTTCATGAGGAGGAAGAGGCAAAAAAGCACGCAGATGAGCGGAAATCTCAGATTGGAACAGGAGACCGATCGGAGAAAATTAGGACCTATAACGTGCTCCAGGACCGTATAACAGACCATCGTATCAAGGAGTCCTGGCATAATCTTCCAAAGATCATGGGAGGGGGAATTGGTGAGATCATCGAAACTCTTAAGGAGAGGGAATCTGCTATTGCCGAATAAGGTTTTATTTGATAGTGTAGCGCTCATATATGGCAGTAAAAGGATCAGAAACAGTAGAGGCACTCGCTACATCAGGAGCGCATTTTGCGCATGTAAAGAGTAAGCGACACCCTTCAATGAAAAAGTTCATTTTTGGGACAAAGAACAAGGTGGATCTTATCGACCTTTCTCTAACTGAGGAGCTTCTTGCTGCTGCCAAGTCTACTATCGAGCGCTACGGTGCTGAGGGAAAGATTGTAATGTTTGTTGCTGGAAAGCGAGAGGCAGTAAAGGTAACAAAGACAATTGCTGAGAGTCTGGCAATGCCGTACGTTGCAGGACGATGGTTGGGAGGAACAATCACAAACTTCTCTGAGATCAAGAAGCGAATCAACCGAATGGCTGATCTTGAGAGCATGCGAGAGAGCGGAGAGCTTGAGAAGAAGTACAAGAAGCTTGAGCGACTAATGCTTTCTCGTGAGGAGGATCGATTGAAGGAGCGAATGGGAGGTCTTGCAGGACTTTCAAAGATTCCTGATCTTGTTGTTGTGGTTGATACGAAAGCTGAGAGTATTGCTGTTGCTGAGGCAAAGGCAAAGGGAGTTCCAGTAATTGGAATCATGAGCTCAGACTGTGACGTAAAGGACGCAACATACCCAATCGTTGCAAACGATGCATCGGTAAAGACTGTTACGCATATCCTTGAGGAGCTAGCTGCTTCATACAAGAAAGGACGAGACGGAACAAAGGAGGCATAGTACCCTAAGGACTCTACTAGTACCGCTAGTAGAGTCCTTAGGGTAGTACTAGAAGATTAATTTTTTATATAACTATGAGTATTTCAACAGACGACATCAAAGCACTTCGAGAGAAGACCAGTGTATCTATTATGCAGTGTAAGAAGGCACTTGAGGATGCAGGTGGAGATATGGAGCAGGCTGTAGTTCTTCTAAAGAAGAGGGCTGGAGCTATTGCTGAGAAGAAATCTGGACGTGATCTTGGCGCCGGTACTGTTGCTTCATACATTCATGGTGGAGAGGTTGGAGCACTTGTAGTTCTTTCTTGCGAGACTGACTTTGTTGGAAAGAATGAGGACTTTGTAGCACTTGCTCGCGAGATTGCTATGCAGCTTGCTGCAACTGACGCAAAGTTCATCTCAGATGAGGATATTACTCCTGAGGCACGTGAGGCAGCTCATAAGGTGTTCCTCGAGGAAGTTGCTGATAAGCCTGAGGATATGCGTGAGAAGATTCTAGAAGGGAAGATGCAGTCATACTTTAAGGATATGGTGCTTCTTTCTCAGCCGTATATTAAGGATTCAGCAAAGACTATTGCTGACCTTCTGTCTGAGGGAACGCAGAAGTTTGGAGAGCGTATTGAGATTTCACGTATTGCGCGCTTTTCCGTACGGGGTTAGCATACCCGTACATGGTTTCCATGTATTTCTTTCTATTTTTCTTCTTGCTAACCGCCCTGTTCCTGGGGATGGTTTGGTTTGAGCGAAAGCGAGACCAAAAATTCTTTCAGGAGGAGCGTGAGAATTTTGACGCATTTATACGCGAGCAGAAAGACATCTTTTCTGCACTTGATATTATTCAAGCTCTCGAGTACATTATGCGTTATCTGGCACTTCAGATAAGTCATGTGGTTGTAGCACTGCTACACTTCATGGCACGAAGAAGTGAAAGATTCTTGCGTAAGGCACGTCGAAAGATTGATGCGGCAAAGCCAGCACAAGAAGAACCTTCACACTTTGTGAAAAGTATGAAGGAAGCCAAAGTAATACAGGAAGATTAAGGTATTGCCACCTTAGCTCAGTTGGCTAGAGCGGCGCTCTTGTAAAGCGCAGGTCCTCGGTTCGATCCCGAGAGGTGGCTCCAGGAAAATAAAAACCACTCAATGAGTGGTTTTTATTTTATTGCTCTGTACTCGTAGCAGTCACAGACTCAGGAAGTCTTTCCGTTAGATCATCAAGCGTCGTAAATCCAGTCGATCGCTCTCCATCAATAATAAAGGCAGGCAGCTCTTCTCTTGTTACGTTGTGAATAGCAGTAAGAGTTTTAAGTGCTGGAAGGTCTAGGTCATAATCAAATGAGTACACACGTAGCCCATCAAGGTCCTTACGAAGCTTTGTAAGGGCATATCCGGCTCGTGTACAGCTCTCACAGTCATTTGCATAGAAATACAGCACAGGAGTGATTCCAGTGTCACACTGCTCTGCTACGCGAGAGAGTAGCAGGTTGTCTTTAATCTGTAGAAGAGAGTACTGCTCTTTAAGTTGCAGCACTTCTGCATTGTCTGCACCAAGCCTAATCTCTGTTGCTTGGAGTCTATCCCCAAGAGATCCTAGCTCTCGAGAGAGTAGAGGAGACTGCGCAAGGTCTTCACACGATACTTGAGAGAGTAGTTCGAACTGAGTTTCAATAGAAAGAATATCAATAGCAATTTGGTCCTGAATTCCCTGGAGTTGAGAAATTCGAACACCAGAGATCTTGTCTCCAACAAAAAGTGCCGTACCAAAGATGGCAAGTGTGATTAGTAGAGCAATCACATACGTTCGCGGACTTGTTCTATTCATATTATCTCCAACTATTTTTCTTTGTAACTACTGCGTCGAAAACTGCTTTTGTAAGCCACAGTGGTCCGAAGATACCATAGAGTGTGATGTAAAGCACGATTCCTCTATCGATGCGGATTTTCTCTCCTCCAATGTGCTTTCCTGCAAGAACTAAGATGCTGGTAAGGACAAACAGTGCAAGAATTACGTATGTAATAGACGTTGGTGTAAATGTATACCAATCAATAGAAAGGGGATTGAAGTAAAAGGCAGAGAATCCAATAGTCTGAAATTCAACAGCTTTTGCGGCAGCAGCGTGTGCTGTACTGGCAAGCAATCTAAATGGCATGTATGCGGCTGCAAATATTGAAACAAGGGTAAGGGGAAGGATGAAGAATCCAAGATAGATATTCTTTGGATTAAAGAAGAGGTGCTTGTATGGACCTACGTTTCGTAGGAAGCCATATGCCCACCGTACACGCTGCTTAAAGAGTGGATGTAGTGTCTTGGGTGCACGAGTATATACAACTGATCGTGGAGCATTTTCAATTAGATGTCCTGCCTCTTGTAGGCGAAGTCCCATCTCAAGATCCTCTGTGTTGTGCGCTGATCGAAATTCTCCAATAGTTTCAAATACCTCCTTTTTGTATAGAGAGAATGGTCCAGGTGTAATAAATTGCGCATTAGCGTCTGCAAAGACACGTCTGAAAAGCATTCCAACCTCATACTCAGCTTTCTGCATTTGTCTGAAGAATGAGTCTGGCGTCTCTACTTTAATGGCAGGGGTAACCGCCATTGCCTCTGTGCTTTCAAATACACGTAGTGATTCAAGAAGTGCATCTTTATCTACGAATGAGTCAGCATCAAGACATCCGAGGATGTCTGCATTGCTTGTCTTAATCGCATGATTAAGCGCAGTATGCTTCCCACCATTTTCTTTGTGAGAAATTGTTACCTGTGGGTGATTCTTAAATTCTTTTAGAGATTCTTTTGTTCCATCAGTACTTCCATCATCAACTACGTGCACGCGCAGTTTCTTTGATGGATAGTTCATGGATAGGAGTGATTTGATTGTTCCTGCAACAGTGTGCTGCTCGTTAAAGCAAGGGACGATAATCTCAACCTTTGGATGATAGGCAAGTCCTTTTATTTCTTCTTTTCCTCTACGCATTCGCTCGAAGAATCCAATTAAAAGGAGAACCTCAAAGTAGAGGACAGAAAAAAAGAAAGCCCATGTGAGAGCGCTCAACATTAGGGCCATCCTAGCACGATTTAAGCCATTTTTTAATTGACAGAATTACGCTATACTTGCCTTTATATGAAGGGAAGCAGGCACCCGCTAAGCCACACAATGCGTGAAATGTACGACATCTTTAAGGAGATGGGGTTTGCAATTGATATGGGGCCAGAGATTGAGACTGAACACTACAACTTCGATGCTCTTAACGTGCCAAAGGATCATCCAGCACGAGATATGCAAGATACGTTTTATCTTGATGGTTCTCGGGTGCTTCGTACGCACACATCTCCCGTGCAGATTCATCACATGGAGAATAACAAACCTCCTATCAGGATTATCGTTGCAGGGCGTGTGTATCGAAACGAAGCAACAGATGCAACGCACGAAGCGCAGTTCCATCAGATTGAGGGACTTGTTGTAGATAAGGGAATAACGCTCGCACACCTCAAGACAACTCTCATGAAAGCGCTTTCAAAGTATTTTGGAAAAGAAACAAAACTTCGCTTCCGTCCGGGGTACTTCCCATTTGTGGAGCCTGGAGTTGAGGTGGATGTGCTTTGGGAGATGCCAAATGGAGAGAAGAAATGGCTTGAGGTACTTGGAGCTGGAATGGTGCATCCGAATGTGCTTAAGGGTGTAGGGATTGATCCAAAAGAATATTCTGGATTTGCCTTTGGTACAGGGCTTGAGCGATTGTCTATGTTTAAGCACGGTATTGAGGATACGCGTAGGTTTAGCAATCCAGACCTAAGGACAATTGATCAATTTTAATATGATAGTTAGCTATAAATGGATTTCTGAATATTTTGATGAGCCGCTTCCGGAAGCACAGGAGTTGGCTGATTTGCTATCAGTGCACTCTTTTGAAATTGAAGGAGTAGAAGAAAAAGGAGACGATACTCTTATTGATATTGATGTGCTTCCAAACCGTGCACACGACTGTCTCTCTCACAGAGGAATCGCAAAAGAGGTTGGGGCAATCCTCGGGAGAGATTTGTATAAGGATCCACTGCGTGATGATTTTCTTGAGCTTCCTGAAAGTGATGAGATAAAGGCAGAGGTAGATTTTGATCTTAAGGACACGAGTACTATCGCAATTCTTGTAAAAGGAGTTTCTGTCAAAGAGTCTCCAGATTGGCTACAAGATAAGCTTACAAATCTTGGACAGCGCTCAATCAATAACATTGTAGATATTACAAACTACATCATGCTCAATATGGGGCAGCCACTGCATGCATTTGATGCAAAAGCATTTAATGGGCTTGTGCGCATTAAAAGAGCAGAAGAAGGAGAGAAGATTACACTTTTAGGAGACATTAAAGCAGAGCTTTCAAAGGAAGACATTGTAGTTTCAGATGGAGAGAAGGCACTCGATGTAGCCGGTGTTAGAGGAGGAGAGGAGGCTGAGATTAGTGAGGATACAACTGACATCATAATCTCTTCATCACACTTCAATCCTCTTATGGTGCGAAAGACTGCACAGAAGCTAAAGCTTTGGACTGATGCAGCAAAACGCTTCCAGAATGATCCATCACAGCACCTCTCTGAGCACGGGGCTCGAGAATGTCTTGAGATGATTCTAGATCTTGCGGGTGGGGAAGTTGTTGGCATGAGCCGAGCAGGATCTGAGCTCCCAGAGCATGCAAAGGTAGAGCTTTCAATTGAGCGAGCAAATAACTTACTGGGACTTTCTCTATCTCGAGATGAGGTGCTCGATATTCTAAAGCGTATTGGAGCATCTTACGATGGAGAAGATACTCTTACCGTTGAGATTCCTCATGAAAGGGTAGATTTACGTATTGAAGAAGATCTAATCGAGGAGATTGGAAGATTGTACGGATATGACAAACTTCCTGAGATGGATCTTCCTGCAGCTGATGCGCCAGAGGCACATAAAACATTTTTGGTATTTGAGATAATTCGGGACCTTCTAACAAAAGAAGGGTTCTCTGAAATATATGGATACTCTCTAAGAGATAAAGGAGAAGAGAAGCTTCTTAATGCTCTTAATACAGAGAAGAGCTACATGCGAGTAAATCTAAGTGATGGGCTCGAGGAAGCTATTATTTTAAATAAAAACAACTTACCCCTTCTTGGAAAAGAGCATGTAGATATATTTGAAATTGGAAATGTATTTGGGAAGGACGAGAAGACGCACTTTGGTATTGCCACAAGCAGAAAAAAGAAAGAAAAGATTTTTGAAGAGATTCTAGGAAAACTTGAAGAAGTTCTTGGTGTGAAAGTGGAGGGGAAAATAAATCAGAATGTTTTTGAAGCAGATCTAACTTCTGTTATTGAAAAGGTTGATGCTAAAGACCTTCCAGAGTATTCAGCGCCTGATGTTCAGTTTGCTATTCCATCGGCTTATCCATTTGCACTTCGAGATGTTGCGGTATGGACCCCAGAGGGAACAACAGAAGAATCTGTAAGAGCGCTTATAGAAGATGAGGCAGGAGAGCTGTTATATCGAATTGATCTATTTGATGAATTTAGTAAAGACGGGCGAACATCATATGGATACCATCTAGTATTCCAGTCTGATACTGAGACGCTCAAGGATGAAGAGGTAAACACCATTATGGATAGAGTGTACGAGATGTTGAAGGGTCAAGAAGGGTTTGAGATTCGGTAGTTGTTTAAAGGAGTTACTTCTGATACCTTCGAGATAGGAAACAGAAAGGATTGTGTCATGCACACGATTTGCAACACAACGATTCTCAAAGGAGAGGTCGAAGGGCTTTGTCTTGCACACAAAGAACATAAACTTCTTCCTCCAGATATTCGCAGGTGGCTGAAAGAAATTGAGGATCGAATTTCTCCTTCAGTTTGGTCTTTGATCCAGGAGTATGGTCAGGATTCTGAGAATAATATTTTCTCTTTACCTTGGGTTCCAACCTCAACCACGGTAGACAAAAGGCTGCAGGCTCTGTATGCATTTTGTTTGCGTGTCTGGTACCGTGACCACGCAGAAAGAGTTCATTAAATTATGCGCGCAGATATTGCTATCTGCGCGCATTCTTCAGTTAATAACACCTGTTAAACCGATAGTATTTATGCTAAAATACAGCTAACTAACAGGATATATGGCAAAAGGTAAGCAAGAAACAAAAGGCAGCTATGGCGCCAAGGATATTACTGTTCTCGAGGGGCTAGAGCCAGTACGAAAGCGTCCAGGTATGTACATTGGTACAACTGGTCCTGATGGACTTCATCACCTTATTTGGGAGGTTTTTGATAACTCTCGGGATGAGGCAATGGCAAATGAGGCGGATGATATTGAAGTTACACTTCTTCCAGATTCTACTATTCGTGTAGTTGATAACGGGCGAGGTATTCCTGTAGACAAGCATCCAAAGACAAAAGTTTCAGCTCTTGAAACTATTATGACGACACTCCATGCGGGAGGTAAGTTCGGTGGTGAAGGATACAAAGTGTCAGGAGGGCTTCATGGAGTGGGAGTGTCTGTAGTTAACGCGCTTTCAACAATGACGCGTGCTGAGGTGCACAAAGATGGAGATGTGCACATGCAGGAGTACAACATTGGAAAAGCAAAGGCTGCAGTAAAGAAAGTTGGGAAGAGCAAAAATCGAGGAACGGTAATTACATTCCGAGCAGACGATACTATTTTTGAAACAGTTGAATATTCTTGGGACAAGATCGTATCGCACCTTCGGCAGCAAGCATACCTTGTAAAAGGAACACGTATTTCAGTATTAGATGCACGAGAGACTAAAGATCTTGATCTTAAGAATGTTTTCTACCTTCGAGATCTTGGTCTTGAGATGCCATCACAGTCTTTTTACTTTGAGGAGGGACTGAGGTCTCTTATTGGTTTCCGAAACCAATATCAGACTCCAGTACACAAAAATATTTTCTATATTGATCGATCTGTTGAGGATGTGCAGGTTGAAGTTGCACTTCAGTATGTAGATGACATCTCATCACGACTTACTGCCTTTGCGAACAATACCTACAACCCAGAAGGAGGTACGCACGTAACAGGATTCAAGACTGCACTTACGCGAACACTAAACGCGTACGCAAAGAAGAATAACCTCATGAAGGATGAGACCTTCACAGGAGACGATGTGCTTGAGGGTATTACTGCTGTTATCTCAGTAAAGCTTCCAGAGATTCAGTTTGAGGGACAGACAAAGGCAAAGCTTGGATCAGTTGAAGCTCGTGGTGCGGTAGAGACAGTGTTTGGAGAAGGGTTCTCAGATTTCCTAGAGGAGCACCCAGATGATGCAAAGCACATCATCTCTAAAATCACACTTGCCCTTAAGGCGCGAAAGGCTGCAAAAGCTGCTAAAGAGTCAGTGCTTCGAAAAGGAGCTCTCGAAGGAATGACACTTCCTGGAAAGCTTGCTGACTGTTCAAGCAAGAGCGCAGAGGATTCAGAGATCTTTATTGTAGAGGGAGACTCAGCGGGAGGATCTTCTAAGCAGGCGCGAGACAGGAAGACGCAAGCCATCCTTCCTCTTCGAGGAAAGATTCTAAATGTAGAGCGAGCGCGTATTGATCGAATGCTTGCCTCAGCTGAGATTAAAGCTCTTGTTATTGCTATGGGTACAGCAATTGGAGATGTATTTGATATTGAAAAACTTAGGTACCACAAGATTATTATCGCAACCGATGCCGATGTAGATGGAGCGCACATTCGTACGCTACTTCTTACTCTTTTCTATCGATACTTTAAGCCGGTAATTGAAGGAGGGTATTTGTATATTGCACAACCACCACTCTATAAGATTCAGCAGGGGAAGAAGGTAAATTATGTATATACAGAAGAGGAGAAGGTAGAGCTTCTTGGAGAGGATGCTGATGTTGTAGAAGAGGAAGGAGGAGAGGAAGCTGAGGAGCAGGAAGCGGAAGAGACAGCAAAGAAATCACCAAAGGCTCGTATCCAGCGATACAAGGGACTTGGAGAGATGAACCCAGACGAGCTGTGGGAGACAACTATGGATCCTGAGAACAGGGTGTTGAAGCAAGTGACAATTGAAGATGCTGTTCAGGCGGACAAGATCTTCGACATTCTTATGGGAACGGATGTTCCATCTCGAAAGAACTTTATTCAAACGAATGCAAAGCTTGCGAACGTAGACGTATAACAAAAGCGCCCCAGACGGGGCGCTTTTGTTATAAGAGAATAGTAAGCGTTAGTTTGCTACGGTGATTTTTACAAATGCACCATTATTATCCTCAGCAGATTCAACAACTCCACTCTTGTGGTCAATTGCAACTGCAATCTGTAGATCAGTTCCAACCTTTGATCGGTCAAATCCGATTACGTACTCAATCTTTTCTCCAGGGAGAAGGTTCTGTACGTGCTCAGCTTTTCCTTCAAAGATGTAGGTTGTCTCAGTTGGCATTACAACATTGAATCGCCAATTAGTTCCTGTCTCTTTTGTTCCTTTATTCTCAACTGCAAACTTCACGGCAATTCGATCAGTTTTTGAAAGAGTTGATGTGGCAACAAAGTTATCTGCTGCATATCCACCAACAAGCTTTCCTGTTGCAAGAATAGTTGGCACAAGATCAGGAAGTCCGTTTGGATCTGATACTGGTGCTCCAGGATTCTGTTCAGTTACTTCTGTTGTTTCTCCTCCAGGTGTTGGAGTTACAGCAGGAGTCTCTACAACAGGCTCCTCAACTTCCGGCTCAAGAACGATAGGGAAGTTGGTTGTTGGAGTTGTAGTGCTTGTCTCAACGACAATTACGTCTCCATCAGCTGGTACGAAGATGCTTGTTATACCTACGACAGCAGCTGAGAGTCCATTAACCGCACCGTTTACAACGGTAGGGATGAATCGAGCTGAATTTCCAGCAAGTACAACAGCAAGAGCAAGAAGGGTAATGAACCCAACTACTGCAAGACCATTGATTGCTGCGTTTTTTGTTTCCATATTGTTTACTAACGCTTACTAATAAGTGGCAGATTTTTACCATAGACAGAGTCTAATGTCAAGCACAAGAGGAAGCGGTTCTCTTGACAAAAGAGTTCTTTTAGTGTACTAATATGCCAGTCAATATGACTGAGCGCAAGACAGTATTTGTACAGACAGTGCGAGTTATTCGCACAATCCTACGGAATAAGTGGAAATTCCTGGCAATTTTTGTAATTGCCTTTCTTACTTTTGTATGGATTCTTGGGCGTCTAGATTTGCTCCCAGAGCCAGACACTTCAAAGAGTCTAAGTACTATTACAATTTCAAAGGAAAAGAATTCTTTTCCTGCGGCAGCTGCAGTTGCACTAGCAAAAACAGCTGAAAAGCCAACTCGCGTTGTTATTGACTCAGTTGGTGTTGATGTTGAGGTAAATAATCCGTTTAAGACAGATATTGCCTCACTTGATAACTCACTACTCTCAGGAGCTGTGCGATATCCAACATCAGGAAAGCTTGGAGAGAATGGAAATGTTGTGATCTTTGGTCACAGTTCGTACCTTCCAGTTGTAAAGAATGAATACTTTAAGGCATTCAACGGACTTCAGAATCTAAAGCGTGGAGAGATTATTGAGGTGCATGGAGAAGGTCTTGTATATGAGTATGAGGTAAGTCGTGTGTATGAGGCAGATGCCACAGATACACGGATTCCACTTACAAAAGATTCAAAGAAACTGACTCTTTCTACATGTAATTCATTTGGTGATCTAAATGATCGACATGTGGTAGAGGCATATTTCGTGGGAAGCAAAAAGATTTCTTCGTAGAAATTTCTTTGCTCTCTATGAGAGCGTGAACATTACAACCGTCGCTACGGCGACGCAACAGAGAGGAAAAGCCGATGGTTATTCGAATCATCATTCTGGCTGCGTCGCTCATCTTCGGATCGGCGGCTCACGCTCAGACACCATGGACAAATTGGGGCTCAGCTCCATATGCGTCCAGTCAGGAAGAAGCTTTCGAGCTCCTGCCTGAAGCGCTTGTTGCGCTTGGGGTTCCGCAGGAACTTCACAGCGAATTCATTGATATGGTTTCCGAGAATCCGGATGGGGAAGAAATCTTCCTTGATCCGAATGATCGGCTCATCGCGATGATGAGTGGGGGTGCAAACCCTCATGCCATGCATGACGTGCCTGTTGCAGCCATTCCGGTCAATGAGACTGGTACGGTTGTGCAGGCAGCGCGTGCGCGCAAATGGGAGATTGAGTATGAAGGCGTCACGTACGTCCTCATCCTCCCGGAAATCTGTTTCAACTGGTCGTACAATACCTTCGAGGTTGAAGTACGAGAAGTTGAGGTGCCACCTCCTCCCGAGGAATGTGCCATTATCGTATTTCCGGCTCAAGAAGGCTGGGTTGTTCGAAACTTCTTCCTTGCGGAAGAGAGTCGACTGCCTGCTAGCAATTGCTGGGCACTGCTTGATGGCGTTGATCATGAAGATGGTGCACGTATAAGCTCCTTGCCTGGTCGTTGTGATAACTGCGATCTTGAGCCCTACTTGCGTTGGGCACGTCGTGAGCACGGTCTTCGTGGAAGTCCTGTGAACAGCGCTAAGTATGGCGCCGAACGTGGCAATGTGCATGCGGTAATCATTCCGATCTCGCAGATTGAAAACTACAATACGATCTGCGTGGGTCCAGATGAACAGCGCCAGCGCTATTCGCCGGTGACAGTCGAACCCAGTGATTGGGATTCGGCTCTCCGGGAAAACCCGTTCGCGATTGATTTGCCTCAAGGGCAAACAATTCTGATTACCCATCAAGTGAACATCGAGGGGCGGCACTTTGAGTCGCTTCCGCGACGTCGCACCTGGCTGTGGTGGTAGGCAGTAGGAGAGTGCACTGCACTCTCCTACACACCTCTCTTTTTTATACTTATGATTTCAAAACCAAAAAATATCCTTGCATATGCAAAAGCACATCCGATTAAGTCGGCTGTTCTTGGTGCATTTACATTTTTTACAATTCTAGGTGCAGGCTTTGGAACATTTTATGCAATTGCACCTGAGAGTGCAGAGGCACTTATTACAGGTGGGCCTGGATGTTGCGGAGGAACTTATGATCCAATTATCGTTGATCCTTGGATTCCTGGCGGAGGAGGTGGCTTCGGCGGAGGAGGTGGCGGAGGAGGTGGATCTGCTCCTGCTCCAACATGTACGCTTTCTGCTAATCCAAACTCAATTCTTGCAGGAGGAAGCTCAACGCTCACTTGGACAACAAGTTATGCAAATGAGGTAACTATCGATAATGGTGTCGGAGGAGTTGCCATTGGTTCTGGGACAACAAGTGTAAGTCCACCAAACACAACAACCTATAGGCTTTCTGCTACAAACACTATAACGGGACGAACTACTGTGTGTACTGCAGCAGTAACTGTTACTCCAGCTCCAGTAGCGCCAAGCTGTACGCTTGATATTGCGCCTGCAGTTGTTGAGCTTGGAAATTCAGCTTCAGCATCTTGGACAACAACAAACGGAAGCACTTTTAGTATTAGTGGAGGAATTGGGCCTGTAACACCAGTTGCAGCAGGAAGCACAACAATTACACCAACAGCTCTCGGTACGTATACATATATTGGAGTAGTAACGAGCGCCACAGGAGAAACTGCGACGTGTACTGACTCACTTGAGGTCATTCCACCAATTGTGGTGAATGCGCCAAGTTGTGAACTCAATGTCATTCCAGAGACAATTACTATTGGAGATACAGTATCTATTGAGTGGGACACTCGATTTGCTAACACATTTAGTATTGATAATGGAATTGGAGCAATTTCAATTCTTACAACACCAGTTGCGGGAGGAGTTGTAAAAACAGTGCCAACAACAGAAGGGACAATTACCTACACGGGAACAGTAACAGCGCTCGATGGAACTACTGTGACATGTTCTGATACGGTAAACGTACTTCCTGTTGGAGTGGATGCTCCTGCATGTACCCTTACTACCGATGGACTTGGTGCTGGGGAAACTGAAACAACAATCTACTGGACACTCATCAATGTAGTTTCAGCAACTCTAAATGGAAAGAGTATTGCTCCTGTTGATGGTTCACAAACTGTAGGGGCAGGAACCTACACTCTTACTGGATCAAATACAGATGGAGTTGAGGTTACGTGTGGACTTGTAATCGAACCGCCGCTTGATGGACCTGCTTGTACGCTAACAGCAGACAAACTTTCTCTTGCTCCAGGTGAGACAACTACAATCAACTGGACAATTAACAACGCAACAGAAGCAACGCTACAGCACCTTGATGCAGTTTCTATCATTGATCCAACAGATGGATCACAGTCTGCGGTTGCAGGAACGTACACACTTTCTGTAGGGAATGGAGTACAGAGTGACACGTGTGAGGTAACAATTGCAACAGTAACTCCAGGAGTACTTAGTTGTACGCTCGATATTGACGAGGGTGTTATTCGATCTGGACAGTCAGCGAATATGACGTGGAGTACCAATGAGGCTGTCTCATTTACTATCAATGGAGATGATAAGGATCTTTCAGGAACTGAAGTTATTCGTCCACTGGGAGTACAGATCTATACATACACAGGAATTGCGACAGACGCAGATGGAAACACTGTTGAGTGTGCAGATACTATTCAGGTAACAGGAGGATCAGGTGGAGGAGGTCTCTCATGTGCAATGAGCTTCACCGAGTCTAATATTAAGAGTGGAGGGAAATCAACACTTCGATGGGAGGTTAACAATGCTGATCCAAGCACCATTGAAATTAATCAGGGAATTGGAAGTGTAGATCCAATTGATAGTGCTGATGTTACCAAGAATGCTGTTGGAACACATGAGTATATTCTTACCGCTCGTGGAGATGGAGATCAGGTAACATGTCGAGCAACCCTAACTGTTTCAGGAGGATCAGGTGGATGTACAAGTGGTTGTGGAGGTGGAAGCCGCCTGCCACAGGTGACTATCGATTTCCTTAAGGGGCCAAATGAGCAGCCTCTTGCCTTTGTTACTCTTTCACAAATTCCATATACAGGAATTGAGCTTGGGCAATTTGGCACAGTTATTTACTGGCTATTCCTAACAATCTGGAGCGGTGCAGTTGCATACCTTGTATTGTTCAAGATTGTGCCATTTACAGGCCGAAAACTGGCTGCAGTTAAGAATGGTGTGTCTGAGGCGATAAATGCCACAGAAGAGGGTACAATGGATATAACTATGCATGAGGAAATGGAAGATATTCAAATGGATGGATTCTCTCCAAAGCAAGGAGATGAAGCTCTTTCTGTTGAAGATATTGTTCGTGGTCTCTCACGAATGCATCAAGAGTCTCGACCTGTCGCATCTGAGATTGAGGTGGAGGAGGAAGAGCCTGAGGTGTATGAGGCCGATGTAGCGCGCGAGATGGAAACAGCTCCAGTACAAACAGCAACACCACACTCTACTGGAGAAGAGCTTCAGCTACTCAATGCTCTTATGAGTGGAGATCGAGACACAAGCTTTAGTTTGCTGCGACGTGCAACTCGAAATGGAGGTCGTCCAGATCTATTGATTGAGAAAGTGCTTGTGCACCTTGATGCTGCATATCGAGCACGAATTGATGGAATTCCTTGTTCTGAGGATGTGCGACGAGCAACTGCAGCTCTAGATACTGCGCTTCTTGAGGAGGTGATTAGTTCTCTTGCATCTGCAATTGATACAACATATTCACAGTCTCAAACTGGAGCAAAGCTAGCGCTCGCTAGGGCGCACGCGGTGATTGAGCGCGGATAATACTCGATCATTTTTTACCGATGTATAAAAACAGCACTCGTATGAGTGCTGTTTTTATAACTACGTAGTTAATTACGTAATTAACTACGTAGTTGGTGCAAGTGCTCGAGAGTCTCGCTCTTCTATAAGTTTTTGGATAAAGTCATCTACGTTTACTCCATCAAGTTTTCCAAGGTCTCGATGCTCAGGAGAAACTTCATTGCTCTCAACTTCTTTATCTCCAACAACAATTACATATGGAACTTTTTGTCCTTTGAATCCATAGATACGCTTTCCAAGAGAAATGTTCTCAGCATTTACTTCAACTCGAATATTTTGCGCTTCAAGTTTTTCTTTTAGTTCTTGTGTGTATGCTGCATGGTCTTCTGATACTGGCACAAGCCCAACTTGTATAGGTGAGAGCCATAGAGGGAATGCTCCTGCAAAATGCTCAATTGCAACTCCTAGGAATCGCTCAAGAGATCCTGAGATAGCTCGGTGGATCATAACAGGGCGCTTTTTCTTTCCATCACTGTCTGTATATTCAAGCTTAAATCGCTCAGGAAGGTTGAAATCAAGCTGTGCGGTAGCTAATTGCCACTCTCGTCCAATTGCGTCAGTTGCAACAAAATCAATTTTTGGACCATAGAATGCTGCCTCTCCAGGCTCAGTTACGTACTCTTTTCCAATCTCTTCAATACAAGACTTCAAAGTGTTGATTGAATTTTCCCAAAGCTCAGGAGTTCCAAGGTACTTCTCTGGCTCCTCAGGATCATTGGTAGAAAGTCTTACTGCAAGTGGCATATCAAAGGCTTCGTAGAAGTTTTTGATGATGTCGTAGATTGCGAGCACCTCGTCTTTTACTTGATCTTCAGTACAAAATACATGGGCATCGTCCTGTGTAATTGATCGAACTCGAGTGAGTCCTGCAAGTTGCCCTGTATTTTCGTCTCGATATACCGTTGTTACCTCAGAGTACCTGATAGGGAGATCTTTGTATGAGCGAGGTTGTGAGGCAAAGATTTGTGTGTGGTGAGGACAGTTCATCGGCTTCATGATGAACTCGTCATCTGTCTTCTTGCTTTTTACAAAGAAAATATCATCTGCAAACTTGTCATAGTGTCCACTTGTTTTGTAGAGATCACACTTTGCCATATGAGGAATATTTACACGCTCATATCCATAAGGCTTTGCAAGTTCCCACACAAACTCTTCAAGCTCTTTACGCATGATATTTCCCTTGGGTGTAAATAGGGGAAGTCCAGAACCAACAAGAGGAGAGAATGCAAAGAGATCAAGCTCCTTTCCAATCTTTCGATGGTCTCGCTTTTTTGCCTCTTCTTGTTGTTCTTTGTATGCATCAAGATCAGCTTTAGATTCAAATGCTATTCCATAGATACGAGTAAGCATTTGATTGTTCTCATCTCCCTGCCAGTATGCTCCAGCAACATTTGAGAGCATGAAGGCTTCGGGATCAATGTCCTTTGAAGACTCTACGTGAGGTCCTTCACAAAGATCTGTGAAGTTTCCAATAGTGTATGTAGAAAGTTTCGCACCTTCGTCATTTAGCTTTTCAATGAGTTCAAGCTTATGAGTCTGGTCCTTGAAGCGCTGCTTTGCATCCTCGTATGTAATTTCATGCATCTCAGGAGTAAATCCTTCTTTGAGTATTTCGCGCATAAGTTCCTCCAGTTTTGGAAGATTCTCCTCATTTACAGGAGATGAGAGTTCAATATCGTAATAAAAACCATTGTCTGTTGCAGGTCCCGTTCCGAATTTTGCCTTATCATCGTGCTCGAGCACAGCGCCTGCAAGTATGTGTGCTAGAGAGTGTCGAATCTTCAAAAGTTTGTCATCCATATAGCCTTACTATACAACAAATGCGACCTATTGGGGCCGCATTTCATAATATAAACACAACCGCCAGAGAGCGCTTACCACGTTGTGGTTGTTGTGTTTGTTACGATCATAATAATAAATAGAGAGTAGCAGATGGGTAAGGGAAGTCAATGTGAAAGGCGCTATGATTGTAGCGCCTTTTTCCTTTCCTTTCTTTTCTTCTCCAGTGCTCCAACTTTCTTTCGGAGTGATTTGCGAATGTTCACAACTTCTCTGTCGTCTGAGGTTTTCAGAACAATGATTTCAGTATTGATGCCTGCAATTTTTGCATCAAGAAGGAATATTTCCCGCTCTCGTTTTTCCATATTTTCCTCCCACTTCTTGCTTCAAGATGCTACAAAGATTGTATTTTGTCAATGATAAGGCTTGTTTCGCCATTTCGGGCAGATAAACTTCCTTTTGTAACTACACATGAAGATTGGAAGAGAAGTCCATTGCACTGCTCATATAGTTTTGGAAATACAACACACTCAAGAGACCCTGACTTATCTCCAATTTTTACAAAGGCCATTTTGTCTCCCTTCTTTGTTAGAAATGGTTTTACATCTTCAATCATTCCAGCAACTACTGTGGGGAGTGTGCTCTTGGGTCCATCAACTAATTGAGAAATATTCTTTTTTACATTCTTTAGTTTTTCTTCGTACTGATCAAGAGGGTGTCCGGATACATAAATTCCAAGAAGCTCTTTCTCCCATACAAGCTTGTCTTGCTTTGCTGCATCAGGTGCTTCTTCAAGATCAAGCCGGTGTGATGGGGTAAGAGATCCAAAGAGTGAGTCTTGAGCTCCTGCCTCAGCTCCTGCTTCTTTATGGAAGGTAAGCATTTGCTCAAGATTGTGAAGGAGTGTTCCTCGGTTTGCAAAAGAGTCTAGCGCACCAGATTTGATAAGAGATTCAAGACCTTTCTTATTAAGAGCACTTGAAGTTACTCGAGAAAGGAAGTTTGCAAGACTCTCAAATTTTCCATTTGCTTCACGCTCTTCAATAATTGCATTGGCAACTCCTTCTCCAAAGTTTTTAATTGAAACTAATCCAAAGCGGATCTTTGTATTATTTTCAACAATCGTAAAGTCGGTATTACTTTCATTTACATCAGGAGGAAGAACTGGAATTCCCATTCGCTCACACTCTGCAATTAGTATTGAAATTTTGTCGATTTCTCCCGCATCAGCGGTAAGGAGCGCTGTCATGTACGGAACAGGGTAGTTGGCCTTCATGTAGGCAGTTTGATAGGCAACACGTCCATAACTTGCGGCATGAGCTTTGTTAAATCCGTATCCGGCAAATGGGGCAATAAGTTCCCAAATTTGTGCAGCCTTTTCTGCAGTCATTCCATTTTCAACGCATCCCTTAAGGAATTTCTCATGCTGCCGTTCCATCTCTTCAGGAATTTTCTTTCCCATAGCCTTTCGGAGCTTGTCAGCCTCAAGCCATGAATATCCTGCAAGATGGATTGAAATAAGAAGCACGTCATCCTGGTAGGTAATCACTCCGTATGACATATCAAGAATGTCTTTCATTCGATCATCAAGATAAGTAATTTTCTGAGGGTTATATTTTCGCTCAATGTAATCGGGAATAGATTCCATCGGACCTGGACGATACAGCGCTACCATCGCATTAATATCATTGATGTTTGTTGGCTTTAGTTCTTTAAGGAATCTTGTCATTCCAGAACCGTTCAATTGGAAGAGTCCTTCTGTTTGTCCTGTTGCAAGAAGTTTAAACGTCTTTTCATCATCGATAGGAACATTTTCAATATCAACGACATCACCAGTTTCTTCTTTTGCCATGCGCACAGCGTCCGCCAAGATCGCAAGGTTTTTAATACCAAGGAAATCAAATTTAAGAAGACCTGCATCTTCAACAGAGTGCATGTCGTACTGTGTGATAAGTTTTCCTCCTTTGGGATCGAGCTGAATCGGTGCCCAATCAATAAGTGGAGTAGGAGAGATCACAACTCCAGCAGCGTGCACTCCAGTTTGGCGAGCACACCCCTCAACTTTCTTTGCAAGATCAATAATCTCTTTTACATCCTCGTCTCCTTTATAGAGCTTCTTAAGTTCAGGCTCCATTTTAAGAGCAGTGTCGATTGTCATAGGGAATCCCTGGCTTCCAATAGGGATAAGCTTTGCAATACGGTCTCCAACCATATATGCGTGTCCTAGGGCTCGTGCTGTATCTCGAACTGCAGCGCGGGCTGCCATAGTTCCAAATGTACCAATCTGCGCAACATGATCTTCTCCATACTTTTCTCGAGCGTAATTAATAGCTTCATCTCGTCTATTATCGGCAAAGTCCATGTCGATATCAGGAGCAGACGGTCGCTCTGGATTTAGGAATCGCTCAAACGGAAGTTTGTATTCAAGTGGGTTTACGTTTGTAATTCCAAGGAGGTAAGTGGTTAAAGACCCCGCAACAGATCCACGAATAGTCGTAAGGATTCCTTTCTCTCGTGCAAAGCGCAGAAGGTCTCCCACTACAAGGAAATATGGCGCGTACCCTTTGTGCTTGATAATTCCAAGCTCATACTCAAGACGCTCTACAAGTTCGTCAGTCTTTTCTAAGTCTCGAGTTTTAATTCCTTCATACGCTAGGCGAGAGAGCTCCTCCTGGTACCCAAGTCCACTTTCAATCTTAATGTCAGGGAATACCCAGTTTCCAAGTTCAAAATCTAGATCAATACTATCCGCAATCTTTTTTGAGTTGGCAATTGCTTCAGGAATTTTTTTAAATGCTTTTTCAATATCTTTTGGTTTTTTAAATGAGAGATCTAGTCCTGTTGTTCCTGTTGCGTGCCGCCCTTCTCTGATTCGCATAAGCACCTCACGAGCCTCACGGTCCTCAGGCTTTAGGTAGTACACTTCCTGGTTTGCAACAACAGGCACATCTTCTGCTTTCCCAAGTTCAATTATTTTTTCAACAAGAGCTCCCCGTTCTTTTTTCTCTGGGTGATCTGTTATCTCAAGGTAGAGATCATCTTTAAAAATATCTTTGTATGAAGAAAGGAGTGCTGCGGCTTCTGTTGCATTTCCTTGATTTAAAAGAACAGAAGTTTCTCCTTGGTGTGTTGGGATAATTGCTATTACACCCTCGCTACTTTCTTTGAGAAGCTCAAGGTCTACACGTGGTCGCTCGCAAAAACCAGTAAGGTATGAGTCAGTAATGATCTTTAGAAGGTTTTTATACCCTGTTTCGTTTTTTGCTAGGAGAATAATTCGGGCCAGGTCATGATCTCTTTCGTGATCCTCTTTTCGACTGCCGGGCGCTACATAGGTGTGGACACCGATAATTGGTTTGATGTCATTTTTTTTACACTCTTTATAAAACTCAATGGCACCGTGCAAGTTTCCTGTATCGGTAAGTGCCAAAGCCTTCATTTCATACTTTTTTGCTGTTGCTACAAGCTCCTTCACTTTGGGGAGAGCGCGGAGGAAGCTATAGTGACTATGCGTATCAATCTGGACGTAATCGCTCATTTAGACACTAGTATACCAAAACAGATGATATAGTGTCTTGTATATGAAAAAGGGATTTACTCTCATAGAGCTTTTGGTGGTAGTTGCCATTATTGGAATGCTTTCTTCTGTAGTTTTGGCATCTTTAAACACTGCACGGGGAAATGCACGAGACACACGACGTCAGTCAGATCTTAAGCAAATACAGACTGCTTTAGAGCTTTATTACAATGTAAATAATGCATATCCAAATGAGACAGGATGTGACTCAAGTCAGGGAACTTCTTCAGGAGGATGTCCATCAGGAGGACTTGGAGGAAGCGACTGGAACTCAAGCAGCTTTATCTATCAAGCTCTTGTACCCACGTACATTCAGGCTCTTCCAGTAGACCCTATGAACAGCGGAGTCTATTACTACACATATGAACCAGCAAATCCTGCAGGACAAAACTACTGTCTTGGTGTTCCGCTTGAAGGTGGAGGGAGGTTTAACTTAAAAGATGGAACACCACTTGCAGGAAGTTGTTAAATGTATATTGCAGGCATAGATGAGGTTGGAAGAGGGCCACTTGCTGGTCCTGTTTCTATTGGAATTGTGTGGGTCAAAAAAGATCTTGATCTGAAGGAGAAATACCCAACCCTCAATGATTCAAAAAAGCTTTCTGAAAAGAAGCGAGAGGAAATATATAAATTAGCAAAGAAAGATTCTGATATTTCATATGTGGTTGTGAGTAATGCAGCAAAAGTTATAGATGAGAAGGGAATTGAGTTTGCAATTAGAGATGCAATTGCTAGGGGGTGTAAAAAACTTCCCGAAGATACATCTATATATTTAGATGGAAGACTTAAGGCTCCAGATAATTTTAAACAAGAGACTGTAGTTGGGGGAGATGCAAAAATTCCAGCAATTTCCTTAGCCTCTATAATGGCGAAGGTAGAGCGGGATAGATATATGAAGAAAATATCAGAGGATTATCCTCAATATGGTTTTCATAAGCATAAAGGGTATGGAACAAAAGCTCACATGGAAGCAATTGTTGATTGTGGGTTTTGTGAATTCCATAGGGAGAGTTTTTGTAGAAATTTGACCCAAGAATAGATTTCTTGTAGAACAAGTGAGGAAAAGGAGGTTCCAATGGAGCTTTATTGGATTGGTTTTTCTCTTATGGTGGCTGGTGTTGTTATAGCGGGTATTTTGCCTGAGTATGTAACGAGAAAGCCGGCATGTCGGATGTCTCTTTATATAGGAGGCTCCATAATTGTATTTATTGGAGTGTTTCTTGCAGTCTATGCTGCACTTGATGAATGGCCCGCTGCTTTGTAGCGGGCTTTCACTTGCCTTTTTATGCATATATGAGTATAGTGCTAGCCACATATGAGTTCACGAATGAAAATCACGCGAGGAAAGACGGGAAGCCGTCGAAGCCACCACGGCCTTACAGCGCCGCGTCTTTCGCATGACAAAGAGACTGACTCAACTCACAAGCGACACCATGTAGACCTTGAGACAGGAATGTACCGAGGAAAGCAGATTTTTGAACCTAAGGTGAAAACTCCAAAGGTAGAAGAAGTAGCAGAAGAGGTGGTAGAGAAAATTGAGGAGGTAGCAGAGGAAGTAAAAGAGGAGGTAAAGGAAATTGGAGAGGAGATTAAAGAAGATATTGAAGAGGTAATCGAAGCAGTTACAGAAGAGAAAGAAGAAAAGAAAGAGGAAGAGAAATAAACAGAAAACAAAAAGTCCCGCTTGTGCGGGACTTTTTGTATGCTACTTTTAACTCACGTTCTTTTATATGGCGAACCGACACCTTGCGCGATCAATTGTTCTTCAAACCCTCTTTGAGTGGGACTCTGTTGAAGGAGAAAAAGGAAATGCAAAAGAAATTTATGATCGAAACGTAGAGGAGTTTGCATCTGACAGTCGAGATGACAGGTTTATGCAGGAGCTTCTAGATGGAGTGCTCGCCAAACAAAAAGATATTGACCTCATTATAGTAAAAGCAGCACCTGATTGGCCGCTTGAAAAGATTTCAACCGTAGATCGGAATATTTTACGTATTGGACTATTTGAACTTCTCTTTGGAGATAGGGACCAAGTACCTGCAAAGGTGGCTATTAATGAAGCTATTGAATTAGCAAAGACATTTGGAGGAGATAGTAGCGGGCGATTTATAAATGGAGTACTTGGTGCTGTATATAAAGAAATTGGAGAGCCGGGGAAAAATGACACAGGAAAAGGGAAGGGTGTAAAAGAGTTGCCAATTGAGAAGTATGGAGGAGCTGTTGTATATGCTGAGCATGAAGGACAGACATACCTTGCTCTTGTACATGATATTTTCGGACATTGGACATTGTCTAAGGGGCATATTCAAGATGATCCAAGCACGGAAGAGGGTGTAAAGAGAGTAATAAAGGAGGAATTGGATCTTGATGTGGTGGTAGAAGAGCAGGTGGGAGAGAATGAATATGTAGCAAGTCATCCTGAAAAAGGGAAGACAAAGAAGATTGGAAAGTATCATTTAGCAAAAGCTGATTTTGCCCCGCTAACGCTAAAGAAATCGGGGGGATTAGATGATGCAAAGTGGTTTAAATTGCAGGATATCCTTGAGCTCAATTTCTATCGTGATATGCTCCCTGTGGTAACTACTGCCGTGCAGAAGCTTGCCGCTAAGAAAGATTCATGAGCACAATCAAAGATTTTCAAAATAAATTAGGAGTTACATTCTCTGATATTTCACTATTAGAAACGGCGCTAACACACCGGTCATTTTTGAATGAGAATAAATCAGACGGGCTTCAGCACAATGAACGTCTCGAATTTTTGGGAGACGCGGTACTTGAACTTGCCACAACAGACAGACTTTTTAAGAATTATCCAAAAGCGCCTGAGGGAGAGCTAACTGCCTATAGAGCAGCACTTGTGAATACACTTTCTCTTGCTGCCATCTCAGAGGAGCTTGGGCTCAATGAATATATTCGACTTTCAAAGGGAGAGGCAAAAGATACAGGGCGCGCACGACAGTTTATTCTTGCAAATGCAGTAGAGGCAATTATCGGAGCTCTATACTTAGATCAAGGGTATGAAGCAGCTGAGAAGTTTATCGCTACATATTTTTATCCAAAGCTTGATGAAGTTATTGAAAAGAGACTTTGGCAGGATGCCAAGAGTGCTTTTCAGGAGAAATCACAGGAGAGGGTTGGAATTACACCTCAGTACAACGTGATAAGTGAAGAAGGACCAGATCATGACAAGACATTTACTGTTGCAGTAGTGCTTGGAGATGATGAAGTAGCACAAGGAACAGGACTTTCAAAACAGGAGGCAGAACAAAACGCAGCACGAGCTGGGCTTGATTCGAAGGGTTGGTAAAAAATGATACACTATCTCCATGCAGCTAAAGGCGCTGGAGCTAACAGGATTTAAGTCGTTTGGTAAGAAAACGACTCTTTCTTTTACCAAGCCAATTACATCTATTGTGGGACCCAATGGGTCAGGAAAAAGTAATGTAGCAGAGGCATTTCGCTTTGCACTAGGTGAACAATCTATTAAAAGTCTTCGAGGGAAAAGAGGAGAGGATCTTATCTTCTCAGGAAGTGCGCAAACTCCTCGAAGTAACAAAGCGAGTGTAAAAGTAACGTTTGATAATTCAAATAAACTTTTTAATGTAGATTTTCCAGAGGTAACAATTGAACGAACAGTATTTCGAGATGGAGTAAATGAATATTCTATAAATGGATCAAAGGTTCGCCTAAAAGATGTGCACGAACTTTTAGCCCATGCCAACATTGGTCAAACAGGACATCACATAATCTCTCAAGGAGAGGCAGATAGAATTCTGTCTTCAAATGCAAAAGAGCGAAGGAGTATGATCGAAGAAGCTCTTGGGCTTCGTGTATATAAATATAAAAAGGAAGAGGCACAGAAGAAGTTGGCAAAGACAGAAGAGAATATTGGAAATGTAGAGTCTCTACGAAAAGAAATTGCACCGCATCTGCGTTTCCTTAAGAAGCAGGTAGACAAGGTAGAGCGAGCAAAAGAACTCAAGGATGAGCTTGTTGGAGAGTATCAAGAGTATTTTGCACTTGAGGAAGCATGGCTCAAAGAAGAGGAGGGAAAGAATAAAGACGCCCTCAATGAGCCAGAGAAACGTCTTGAAGAGATAGAGAAAGAAATCCAAGATCTTCCAGAAGATTCTCCGGTAGATACTTCAGATTTTGATACAAAGGTTCAAGAAAACGAATTTAAGCTCCGAGATCTTGAAGATGAGAGCCAGAATGCATTTCAGAAGCTATCTCGAATAGAAGGAGCTCTTGAGCTTACAAAAAAGAACCAAAGCACTGAAGAGAAGGTTTCAATTCATGCTGATACATTCTCTGAGTTTCGAAACAATGTACTTAAGGCAGGTGAAGAGGGAGAAAGAGCAGATTCATTTGGAGACATGAGAAAAGCGTTTGATGGTCTTTTGAATGTTGTGCGCCCATTTGTAGATGCGTACAAAACAGCAGAAGTAGAGACTGAGGACACAACAGAGCTTGAAGAAGAGCACGCACAGCTTAAAGAGGAGTATGAGAAAGCACGGTCTTCAGTACAGGAAATAAGGACAAGTATTTCAGAACTTCGCACAAAGAGAGAGGAAGTGCGAAATAAAACACAGGAGGGGCAGATAAAGCGTCTTGCACTTACTGCAGAGCAGGCAAAGCTCATTGCGCTCACCACATCACACAAAGAGCGTGCAGAGCGTCTTCGGGTTGAGCGTGAAGAGTTTGAACGCGAGCATAGAGAGGCTCTTGCGTTAATTGGAGAAGAGGCTGTTCGATATGAAAAGACTAAAGTAAGAGATGAGGCGCGAAGTGTACAGGAAGAGCGAAAGAGGAATATTCAGCGAATGAAGATTCGAGTCGAAGAGCTTGGCGGTGGTGGAGAGGAGGTTATGAAGGAGTTCTCTGAAGTGCAGCAAAGAGAAGAGTTCCTTGGAAATGAGGTGGAAGATTTGCAAACTTCGGCAGAGGCTCTTAAGGAACTTATTGTAGAGCTCGAGAAAGAACTCACCTCTACATTCAATGAAGGTCTTGTGGCGATCAATACTGCCTTCAATGAATTTTTTGTAACAATGTTTGGTGGGGGATCTGCACGTCTTGTTGCGGCAGATGCAAAAGACGAAGAAGAAGGAGTAGAAGATATTGGAATTGATGTGTCTGTATCAGTTCCTGGAAAGCGCGTGAAGGGACTCATGGCGCTTTCAGGTGGTGAGAGAGCCCTAACTTCAATTGCACTTATCTTTGCGATGAGTCAGGTGAACCCACCTCCTTTCCTTATTCTTGATGAGACGGACGCAGCCCTC
Source organism: Candidatus Minusculum obligatum (assembly GCA_002331145.1). Taxonomy (GTDB): domain Bacteria; phylum Patescibacteriota; class Minisyncoccia; order Phycocordibacterales; family Phycocordibacteraceae; genus Minusculum. Next base: position 43,154 of record DCYT01000002.1, read on the forward strand.
GATGAAGCAAACAGTAAGCGTTATGCAGACATGATTGAGAATCTTGCAAAGCGATCACAGCTTATTCTTATCACACACAATAGAGAGACTATGAGTCGGGCGGGAGTACTCTACGGAGTAACTATGATGGGAGATGGAATTAGTAAACTCCTTTCTATTCAGTTTGAAGAGGCTGTGCAGGTTGCGAAGTAGTGGTATATTCAGGGAAGTTGATCCAAGCAGAAAAGGGACTTCCATGAATCTTGGAAATTATGGAAGATCACCACATGAGCTTGAAAGAGCTCGTGAGGAAGCTGAGCAGTTGATTCGTCGACGACCTCCGCCAATAGAAGATGTTCGTACTGCGCGTGAGCGTCGTCGCGGACGGAACCCTAAAGATGGCCACTAGAGCCTTTCAGCAACACAGAAAAGCCGCGTCCTTGGACGCGGCTTCTTTATTTCTTTTCTTCTGCAAGAGCAAAATCTAGAAGGCGATCAATAGTATTTACTTTAATTAGTCGCACACGAACAGTGTCTCCAAGCTGATATGTCTTTCCTTTATTTTGTCCAACAAGTCGATACTTGCTCTCTTCGTATGAGTAGAAGTCATCTCCCATGCTTCGGATAGATACAAGTCCTTCAGATCGAGTATCTTGCTCCTCTACAAAGATTCCTCGCTCCATTACGCCTGTAATGATTGCATCAAATTCTTTCCCAACGAATTGCTCCATGAATTCAACTTGCTTTAGCTTGATTGAATCTCGCTCTGCTTCAGATGCTGAGATTTCTCTCTCAGTTGATCTAAGTGCGTCCTCATCAATACTTGCAATCTCAGCTTGTGAGAGCTTTCGTCCACTTGCAACTGCTTTTATCAACCTATGCGCTATAAGGTCTGGGTATCGCCTAATAGGAGAGGTGAAGTGAGAATAAAATTCAAACGCTAGTCCAAAGTGTCCAATATTTTTTGTGCTGTAGATAGCCTTGCTCATTGATCGAATAGCAGTTGTCTTTACAAGATATTCCTCCGGAGCTCCCTCGATTTCTTTAAATAATCTATTGAGATCTTTTCCAGTTATTCCTCCTTCTTTTTCTGTTGGAAGTTCGTGTCCAAGCACCTTCAGGAATTCTGCAAGGATTTTAATTTTTTCATCATTTGGTGTGTCGTGAATTCGGTAGATAAATGGTCGAGAACCACCACTGTCATTTGCAATGTTAGTCATGTACTCAGACACCTTTTCATTTGCAAGAAGCATAAAGTCTTCAACAAGAAGGTTGGTATCTTGCCGCTCCTTTAGGTACACACGAACAGGAACACCGCTCTCATCTACTTCAATCTTCACCTCATCTCGATCAAAAGAAACAGCTCCTCGTTTTGTCCGCTTCAAGCGAAGCTTCTTTGCAAGAGTGTTAAGAGTATTTAGCTCCTCAAGGAACGGTCCATCTTGCTTATCAAGTACACCTTGAGCTTCTTCATATGTAAATCGTTTGTCTGAGTAGATTGCAGTTTCTCCATACCACTCATCATGAATATTTCCTTCTGCGTCGAGCACGAAGATTGCACTCATGGCGAGACGATCTTCCTCAGGCCGTAGTGAACAAAGATTTTCTGAAAGTACGTGTGGAAGCATGGGGATGGTTCGGTCTACAAGATAGACGCTTGTGGCACGTTTTCGTCCCTCATCATCAATTGCAGTTCCTGGAGTTACAAAGTACGAAACGTCTGCAATATGAATCCCAATTTCGAACTTTCCATCATCAAGTTTTTTAACTGAGATGGCATCATCAAAATCTTTTGCGTCTACTGGGTCGATGGTGAAGGTTGTAATGCCTCGCATATCACGACGCCCTTCAATACCAGCTTTGAGAAGATCTGCTCCTTTTTCTTCAAGCTCTTCAGCTTCCTTTTGCACAGGAAGAGGGAAGTCAGCTTCAAATCCACCACGAAGAAGAAGTGCTCGCATCTCAACTTCATGATCTCCAACTGCTCCAAGCACTTCCATAATCTCTCCTTCAGGAAGGTTCTTTGCCTCATTCCATCCAGAGAAGTGAAGAATTGCTTTTACATTTTCTTTTTGTTCTCCCTTTGCAATAAAGAAGGGCACCTTTGTTCTTTTGTGATCTGCATAGAAAAGCCAATCTCCTTCCTCTTGTACGATTCGTCCCACGTACTTTTCTTGTCCGCGCTCAAGAATCTCTACCACCTTTGCAGCAGGCCGACCTCTCTCCATCCCAGCTTTTTCAAATCGCACCAAGTCCCCAGATAGGGCGGTACTCGTATCTCCAATTCGTACAACAAGTGACTCTTTGTCACCAAAATCAATAAAACCAACACCCTTGCGAGTGATGGAAATAATTCCCTGATCATCTTTTGGAGTTTTTTCGTCTGTTTTCATCCCATGACTATAGCGTATTACCTTGACGAAATACAGCCCGCTTGCTATGTTTCCCGCATGTTAGTAATTCGATATCAGAGGGTTGGACGTCGCAACGATGCGTCTTTTCGTATTGTTGTAACAGAACATACAACTGGCCCAAAGAGTGGAAAGCATGTTGAGCAGCTTGGCTCATACAATCCAAAGACCAAGGCGGTAACTTTGAAGAAAGACCGAATTGAGCATTGGATGAGTGTAGGAGCACAGACTTCAGATTCAGTACACAATCTTCTTGTAAAGGAAGGTGTGCTTGAAGGAGGAAAGATCAACGTACTTCCAAAGAAATCTCCAATTGCAAAAGAAGTAGAAGAGGCAGAGGAGGCAGCACCAGCTGCAGAGGCTGCTCCTGAGGGAGAAGAAGCTCCTGCAGAGGAAGCTGTGGCAGAGGAAGCAGCTCCAGCTGAGGAGACTCCTGTAGTTGATGAGGCGCCCGCAGAAGAGGTGAAGGAGGAGGAAGCTCCTGCAGCAGAAGAGGCGCCAGAAGCACCAGCAGAAGAGGAAGAAAAGAAGGAGGACGCGTAAGTAGTCCCCGTAAGGCCCTTGACGTAATTATCTAATCCTTAGATAATTCAAGTAATCAGTAACGATAGTACGTTTTGTATGGAAAGAGACCAGGAATTTCTCGAGCAAGTAATTAAAGCTATGGTAGAGCATCCGGAGGATGTTGTAGTTAGTCGTAGCGTTGATGAGATGGGAGTGCTGCTAACTCTTGATGTAAATCGAGGAGATATGGGTACTATCATTGGAAAAGACGGACAAACTGCAAAAGCAATCCGGACACTTCTTCGAGTTGTTGGAATGAAGCACAATGCCCGAGTTAATCTAAAAATTAACGAGCCAGTAGGAGGGAAGCGTGCATCAGAGCAATTCCAGAGTGTAGATGAGGCAATCGATCAGATGGCATAGTCATCTGTACGAAACAGCAAATGCGTGTATCTTTAGAGGTGTACGCATTTTTGTATGAAGTATCACATCATTTCAGTTTTCCCAGAATCAACAAGCTCATACCTTGAGAGCTCGCTTCTTAAGCGCGCAAAAGAGAATGGGATTATTGATGTGTCTTTTTATAATATTCGGGACTATACAGAAGATAAGCACAACAAAGTAGATGATCGTCCATATGGAGGAGGTCCAGGGATGGTTATCTCTGCTATGCCAGTTCTAAAGGCAGTAGAGGATGCAGTAGAGAAGTCAGAAAATCCTTTAATTGTTTTCTTTACGCCTCATGGAGAAGAGTTTTCAAATACAATGGCAGATGAGATTAAAGATGAATACACAGATGCCATCTTCATTTGTGGGCACTATGAGGGAGTTGATGCGCGAGTGACACAAATTTTAAAAACAAAGAATGTTTCTATTGGAAACTATGTACTTACAGGAGGGGAGCTTCCAGCTCTTGTAATGATTGATGCTATTACACGACGTATCCCTGGAGTATTGGGAGATGGCCTGTCAGTAGAAGAGAATAGGATTGCACCAAAGGACCCATATACACGTCCTGAGTGTTTTGAATATCAAGGAGAAGAGTATTGTGTGCCAGAAGTACTTCGTTCTGGAAACCATGCAAAAATTGATGAATTTCGAAAAGAGAATTGACGAATAGATTTTAGAGGAGCATAGTGAAGAAAGAAAAGGGAGGTAAAGACATGAGTTCTATTTCGCAGACAGAGATACTCACTTTGGGTGATCTTGAGAATGCTGTGGCGGTTGGAAATATTCAACTTGCGCAACATGCATTTGATAACAGCAATCAGGGTGTGGGAGATATCCCTCGCCTTGAAATGCTGATACCCAAACTCGAGAGTCTCAAAGAGGCTCCGGAAAAAGGTCCTCATTTTCACGAGATTAAAAATCTTATTGAAGGTATTCGGGATCGAATTAGCTACCTCAAGTAGTGGCGATCAAACAGCTGTCAGAAATGGCAGCTGTTTTTCTATGGTACGATTTATATAGAAAAAGAAAGGAGTGTGTCATGCCCGTTCCCGCACGTATAGAGGAACATGAGCTTCACGTCGCATATTGTGCATGCTGCCAATGCATTTGTGCTGCCGAGAAGTCCGGGTTAACCATGGAGGATGTGAAGAATATTGAGGACTACATTAAGTTCCTCACCGATTATTTCGCTTCCCCGCAAACGTTGTACGCTCTTCAAAACCAAATTGCCAACACCATTGGTCTTTTGGAGCAAGAGCAGCCAAGCGGATGGGAAGAGGACTACTGTATTCTTTCCGAATTCCTTGTAACTTTGTCTGAGGTGATACATTGCACCTCTTAAGACACAAAATTTTATAAAGGCGATGCTAAATAAGCGTCGCCTTTCCACAGCTTTGTTGACAGTAAACTAACAAAAGCATATACTCCTAGTGACGAATTTACGACTGAGTTACGGGAGCAACGAGAGATTTTCGTACAATTAAAGAGATTACTAAATTGAGCGCACAGCGTAGCGCGAGCCCTTGTATATTGGGTTCAATTTTTGCGTCTACCTGTTTAACAAAAACATAACTCGGCTATGGCAGGACTAAACCAAAAGCATTTTGGGAAATACGTGGAGCCCCGCGTGGACTTCCCAGACTTGGTGCTTCACCAGCGTGAGTCATTCAAATGGCTTACAAAAGAGGGACTTGGAGAACTCTTCAATGAATTCTCACCAATCCCTGATTACTCAGGAAAGAAGTTCAATCTTTCATTTGAAAGTTTTGAAGTAGGAGAGCCAAAGTGCACTCCAGAACATGCTAAGGGAAATAAGCTAACGTACGATGCGCCACTACGTGCAACCGTAAAGCTAGAGAACAAGACATTTGGAGGAGAGAAGACTCAAGAACTCTTCCTTGCAGACATTCCGCTTATGACAGAGCAGGGTAGCTTTGTGATTAATGGAGTGGAGCGAGTAATCGTTCCTCAGCTTGCTCGAAGTTTCGGAGTATTCTTCACAAGCGACATTGTTCGTGGACACGAGCAGTTTGGTGCCAAGATTATTCCAGCACGTGGTGCTTGGGCTGAGCTTGAGAGTGCTCCCGATGGAACAATTCACGTAAAAATTGATCGAAAACGAAAATTCCCCGTAACAACACTTCTTCGTGTATTTGGCGCAACTCGCGACAAAGACATGCTTGATCTTGTAGGAAAGAGTTCAGCTGCGAAGGAGGTTATCGCGAAGACTCTTGAGGAGGATCCAGCAAAGACTCCAGAGGATTCATTTATTGAGATCCATAAGCGACTTCGAGATGGAGACCTTGCAACAGCCGAGAACGCAAAGGAATTCATCAATTCAATCTTCTCAGATGAGCGGTACGATCTTTCACGAGTTGGACGATACCGATTCAACCACCGATTCAATCACTCTCTTGCCGAGAAGGAGCTTGATCGTCGAACACTATCTCTTGATGACCTTATCGACATTGTAATTAATATTGCGGAGCTAAATGCAGATCCAAATGCAACTCCTGACGATATTGATGACCTAGGATTCCGTCGAGTACGATTCATTGGAGAGCTACTCCAGCAGCGAATGCGAGTTGGAATGTCTCGAATGAAGCGAAACATTCAGGATCGAATGTCTACAATTGATGCTGAGACAACACTTCCAATGCAGATCATTAACCCGCGACCACTTGCGGCATCTGTAAAGGAATTCTTTACCGCAAACCAGCTATCTCAGTTCATGGATCAGCAGAATATCTTAGCTGAGCTTGAGCACCTTCGAACGCTTTCAGCGCTAGGGCCTGGAGGACTAAGTCGTGAGCGTGCTGGTATTGAGGTTCGAGACGTACACCCATCTCACTATGGGCGACTTTGTCCTATTCACACACCTGAGGGACAGAACATTGGACTTATCCTGCGAATGGCAACACACGCACGAACAAATGACTTTGGAGTTATTGAGACTGCGTACGCAAAGGTGGAAAAGGGAATTGTACAAAAAGACGTTGTGTACCTAAATGCATTTGATGAGAAAGATTTCACAATTGCTCATGGTGCTATCAATGTAGATGATAAAGGGAAGATCTCAGATGAGTATGTAGAAGCCCGAAAGGGAGGAGAGCCTACACTTGTAGCTCGAAATGACATTGACCTTATTGATGTGTCTACGTACCAGATGTTCTCAATCGCAACAAACATGATTCCGTTTGTGGATCACGATGATGCTAACCGAGCGCTCATGGGGTCAAACATGCAAAAGCAGGCGACTCCTTGTCTTATTCCTGAGGCACCACTTGTTTCAACAGGAATTGAGGAGCACGCTGCTCGAAATACAGGACGACTTGTGCTCGCACAAGAAGCTGGAGAAGTTGTGTTTGTGGATGCACGAAAGATTGAGGTGAAGAACAGTAAGGGAAAGAAGCAGGTATATCCTCTTACAACTCTTACTCAGACAAACCAGAACTCAGCATTTAACCACCGACCTTCTGTATCTCTTGGAGATAAGGTAAAGAAGGGAGATCTTCTGGCTGATGCTAGTTCATCAGATCACGGACAGATGGCACTAGGACAGAATGCTCGAGTTGCCTTCATGACATGGTCAGGATGGAACTACGAGGATGCCATCATCATCTCAGAGAAACTTGTACAGGATCACAAATTCTCAACAATTCACATTGAGGACTTTGAGTCAGTAGTACGAGACACAAAGCTTGGAGCAGAAGTTACAACTCACGATATTCCAAACGTAGGAGAGCTACGACTTAAGAACCTTGATGAGGAGGGAATTATCCGTGTGGGAGCTGAAGTACGATCAGGAGATATCTTGGTTGGAAAGGTAACGCCTAAGGGAGAAACACAGCTAACACCTGAGGAGCGACTTCTTCGATCTATCTTTGGAGATAAAGCCAAGGATGTGAAGGACACATCACTTCGTCTTGAGGGAGGAAAGCGAGGACGAGTTATTGGCGTAAAGGTCTTCTCTCGAGAGCAGGGAGATAATCTTGAGAGTGGAATCATCAAGAAGATCGTTATTACCGTAGCGCAGGTTCGAAACGTAACAGTGGGAGATAAGCTTGCTGGACGTCACGGAAACAAGGGAGTTATCTCACGAGTACTTCCTGTTGAGGACATGCCGTACGACAAGAACGGAGATCCAGTTGATGTAATCCTTACACCTCTTGGAGTTCCTTCTCGAATGAACCTAGGACAGATTCTTGAGATGCACCTAGGACTTGCAGCGAATGCTGGAGGATATCAGGCTGTTGTTCCTGCCTTTGGAGGAGCGACTATGGCTGAGATTCAGGATGAGCTTGAAAAGGAAGGATTTGATCGTTCAGGAAAGCAGAAGCTATACGATGGACGAACAGGAGATTCCTTCGCGCAAGATATCGCGGTTGGATATATGTACATCTTGAAACTTCACCACATGGTGGAAGACAAGATTCACATGCGTTCAATTGGACCTTACTCTCTTATTACGCAGCAGCCTCTTGGAGGAAAAGCGCAAAATGGAGGACAGCGATTCGGAGAGATGGAAGTGTGGGCACTTCTTGGATATGGATCAGCATATACGCTTCGCGAAATGCTAACCATCAAGTCAGATGACATTCAAGGACGATCAGCTGCCTTTGACGCAATCGTTAAGGGAGAGCCAATCACACAGCCAGGAACTCCAGCTTCATTCTCTGTATTGATGAATCAGCTGAAGGGACTTGCCCTAAATGTAGAGCTATTAGAAGAGGGCGATAGCGAAGAAACTAAGTAATATGCCTATGCGAAAACGAAATAATCTACATACCTTCGACACAATGGCGATTTCAATCGCACCGCCTGAGAAAATTCTTGAGTGGAGTCATGGAGAGGTAACAAAGCCAGAGACAATCAACTACCGAACACAGCGCTCAGAAAAGCATGGTCTTTTCGATGAGAAAATCTTCGGACCTGAGAAGGATTACGAGTGTTACTGTGGAAAGTACAAGGGAATTCGATACAAGGGAATTATCTGTGATAAGTGTGGAGTAGAAATCACACGATCAGTAGTACGACGTGAGCGAATGGGACACATTGAGCTTGCTACACCTGTATCACACATTTGGTTCTTGCGAGCCCTTCCATCACGAATGGCAACAGTGCTTGGAATGACATCAGCTGACCTTGAGAAGGTTGTCTACTTTGCAGGGTATATCGTTACTTCAGTTGCAGAGGCTGAGAAAAATCGACTTATCGCTGAACTTGATAACGAGTTCCAGACAAAGTTTGCTGCTGCAAAAGAAGCTGCAGAGAAGGATCGTCTAAAAGAACTTGCAACAAATACTCGAAATGAAATCGACGGAATTGTTGTGGGACGAGTTCTTGATGAGGTTGATTATCACCGATTCTCAGTAAAGTACTCAACTCTATTTGAGGCTGAGATTGGAGCTGAGGCCGTATTTGAGATCTTCAAGAAACTTGATCTTGTAAAGCTTAAGGAGGATCTTGAAGAGCGATTCCCGAAAGCTGGAGCACAGGAGAAAGAGAAGCTTACAAAGCGGATCTCACTTATTTCAAGCATGATCAAGTCAGGTGTTAAGCCTGAGTGGATGTTCCTAACACGAATCCCAGTTATCCCGCCCGCAATCCGTCCAATGGTTGCACTCGAAGGAGGAAGGCACGCTACATCTGATGTAAACGACTTATACCGTCGTGTGATTAACCGAAACAATCGATTAAAGAAGTTGATGGATATTCACGCACCGGAGGTTATTCTTCGAAACGAGAAGCGAATTCTTCAAGAGGCTGTTGACGCACTTCTTGATAACTCAATCCGAAGGGGGACTGGAGGAGCACTAAATGCTAGTCAGCGACGACCGCTTAAGTCTCTTACTGACTACCTAAAGGGAAAGCACGGATACTTTAGGCAGAACCTTCTAGGAAAGCGAGTAGATTACTCAGGGCGATCTGTGATTGTGGTTGGACCATCTCTTGAGCTTGATGAGTGTGGACTTCCAAAGCACATGGCGCTTGAGCTATTTAGACCATTTATTATTGCGAAGCTTCTCGAGCGAGAGCTCGCCTTTAACATCCGAGGAGCAGGACGTCTTATTGAAGACTCTGTTCCTGAGGTATGGGAGATTCTTGAAGAGGTAATTGAAGGAAAGTACGTAATGCTTAACCGTGCTCCTACACTTCACCGTCAGGGAATCCAGGCATTCCGCCCAACTCTAATTGAGGGAAATGCTATCCAGCTTCACCCTCTAGTTTGTCCTGCGTTTAACGCGGACTTCGATGGAGACCAGATGGCGGTTCACGTACCGCTTTCAGAGGAGGCACAGATGGAGGCACGGGAAATTATTTCTGCAAAGAAGAACGTTCTTAAGCCTGGGTCTGGAGATCCTGTGATCTCAATGAGTCACGATATTGCACTTGGAATCTACTGGATGACACGTGCAGTTGAGGGTGCGAAGGGAGAAGGAAAAGCATTTGAATCTCCAAATGCTGCAATTACAGCACATGACTATGGCGTAATTGATTTCCGCGCAAAGGTACACGTACTTCCTACAGAGGATAATCCAAAGTACGCAATCTTTAATGGGGAGCGATTTGAGACAACAGTTGGTAGGCTTCTTGCAAACTCAATCTTCCCTAAGGACTATGACTACATTAATGATGACATCAACAAGAAGCGACTTGGACAAATCATCAACCAGCTTATTGAGCGATATGGTATCGACAAGATTCCAAGTATTGCTGACAAGATCAAGAAGTTTGGATTCAAGTACGCAACCGATGGAGGAGTTACGTGGAGTCTAAGTGACATTAAGGTTCCTGAAGAGAAGGAAGGAATTGTTAATGAAGCTATCGAAAAGGTACAGGAGCTTCGAGATCAGTACGATAACGGACTTATTACTCGAGATGAGCGAAAGCGAATGAGTACTGAGATCTGGTATAAGGTAAAGGAGGATATTGAGAAGACACTTCCTGCGACACTTGAGGAGCATGGTTCAGTTGCAACTATGATGAACTCAGGAGCGCGAGGAACAATCTCAAACCTTTCACAGATGGCAGGAATGAAGGGACTTGTAACAAACCCCAAGGGAGAAGTTATTGAGTTCCCGATTATCTCATCTATGAGCGAAGGATTTACTCCGGTTGAGTACTTTATGAGTACCCACGGATCTCGAAAGGGACTTGCCGATACAGCCCTTGGAACAGCGAAGGCCGGATACCTTACACGTCGTCTCTTTGATGTGGCTCAAGACGCTATCATTTCTGAGGTTGATTGTAAGACAAAGCAGGGAATCAAGATCTCACGAGAGAGTGCTTCAGGAATCCAGAAAGACTTTGCAGAAAGTATTGTTGGACGGAATCTTCTTGAGGAGCTTAAGGATAAGAAGGGCAAGGTGCTATTCCCGAAGGGACACCTTATTACTCACCCTGATGCTCGTGTTATCGAGGAGTCAGATGTTGACGAGCTAATGGCTCGGTCTCCAATGACATGTACTGCAAATCATGGAATTTGTCAGAAGTGTTATGGATCAGACCTAACTACTCGAGAAGAGATTGATCTTGGAGAGGCAGTAGGAACAATCGCCGCTCAAGCGATTGGAGAGCCAGGAACACAGCTAACCATGCGTACATTCCACGCCGGAGGTATTGCGGCAGCTGGAGGAGATATTACACAAGGACTTCCACGTGTAGAGGAGATGTTTGATAAGCGTCATCCAAAATCTCCTGCTGTTATCGCATCATGTTCTGGAACTGTTATTGAGGTAAATAACGAAGTTGGAGCAAAGACTATTGTTGTAGCTCCTGAGATTGGAGAGGAGAAGGGAGGAAAGAAGAACGACAGCGTTACCTTCAAGGTACTTCCTGCTCGTCTTCCTCTTGTGAAGGTTGGAGACAAGATTGAGAAGGGTCAGTTCCTAACTGACGGATCAGCTGATCTTCCAGATCTCTTCAAGTATGCAGGACGTGAGGCAACACAAAACTATGTGATTTCTGAGGTAAGTAAGATTTACGAGCTTCAGGGAGCGCCAGTTTCTCACAAGCACATCGAGGTAATCATTCGTCAGATGTTCTCACGAATGAAGATTACCGAGGCAGGTGATGCGTCACTATCTCGAGGAGATGTGATCTCACAAGGTGAGTTTGCAGAACTTACTGCAAAAGCAAAGGAGGCAGGAACAGATGCGCCAAAGGCAGATCATCTTGTTTCTGGAATTACCGATGTAGCGCTTACAAGAAAGAGCTTCCTATCAGCTGCATCCTTCCAGCACACAACAAAGGTGCTTATCAACGCATCAGTGCGAGGGGCAACAGATACTCTACGAGGACTCAAAGAGAACGTTATTATCGGACGTCTTATCCCTGCAGGAACAGGATTCAAGGGATCTAAGAAGCAGGTGATGATCAAAGAGCTTCAGGACGAGAGAGACGTACGAGTAGCTCAAATACGAGCAGAGCGAGAGGCTCGAGAGGCAGAGGAGACAGAAACAACAAAGTAATCTATGGCATCAAAAACGATCGAAGACATCAAAAATAAACTTTCGATCGTTGATGTTGTAACGCCATACGTAAAACTCATTAAGGCAGGGAGGTATCAGAAAGGACTTTCTCCTTTCACCAAAGAAAAGACACCGTCATTTTTTGTTTCTCCCGATAGAGGTACGTACCATTGCTTTAGCAGCAATCAAGGTGGCGACATATTCACGTTCATTGAAAAGATGGAAGGAGTGGACTTTAAGGGTGCGCTCAAGATCCTTGCAGATAAAGCAGGTGTTGAGATTGTGTACGAAGCAAAAGGAAAGAAAGATGCTCGAGACAATCTCTACCAAGCTGTTGCATTAGCTGAGCAGTTCTACAAAGAGCAGCTACAAGCAAGTGATACTGCAAAAGAGTATGCAAAGGGTCGTGGAATCACTGGAGAAACTGCACGTGACTGGGGGATAGGGTATGCGCCAGATGACTGGCGAACCTTCCTCACTTACGCTGAAGGAAAAGGAATAAGTATTCCAATTCTTCTTAATGCGGGTCTCATCAAAGAATCTGATGGAAAGAAAGGAACGTACTATGACAGATTTCGGAACAGACTTATGTTTCCGATTCGTGACATAGCTGGACGTACAGTTGGATTCTCAGGACGTACTCTAAGTACTGACAAAGACGAAGCAAAGTACTTAAATAGTCCAGAAACAGATATCTACAAGAAATCAGAACTTCTCTATGGCTTGGATAAAGCCAAACAAGAAATTCGAACTCGTGGGTATGTGCTTGTTGTAGAGGGGCAGATGGATTTGATGCTTTGCCATCAGGCAGGGTTTCTAAATACCATCGCACTCTCAGGAACTGCATTTACACAGACGCAGATGAGTCTCATCATGCGCTTTGCAAAGAATGTAATGCTTGCGCTTGATAGCGATAAGGCAGGAATTACCTCGGCTGAAAAAAGTGCAGCGCTTGCAATCTCTATGGGGTGCAAGGTGAAGGTGGTTCCTATGCCAGAGGGTGAGGATCCTGCAGACATAATCGTAAAAGATGAAAAAGTCTTTGCGGATATGGTGGCAAAATCAGTACATATTATTGATTTCCTCACAGCGCACTACATGCATCTTGGGAAAGACACACGGGGTGCCCTAGAGCTTGTAGAGCAACATGTGATTCCACTCATTAAGGCAATTCCAAGTCCTATTGAGCGAGAGCACTTCGTAAAAGAAGTTGCAGGCATGCTCGATGTCTCATCGACATCAGTACTTGAATCAGTGAATTCAGCAACTGTTACGCCAAATACACAAGCTGTAGAGGTGAATGTTGCGCCAGCTTCTGTGGAAGTTGAGGACCAGGCAACAAAGAGAGTTCTCACACTCTCAGCCCTAACTATCCTTTATAAAGAACACCCTGCTATTTCAAGAATAGAAGAGGTGCTCAAAAAGTATGGTGGGAAGGTTGAGACTCCAGAGAAAACTCTCTTTGAGACAGAACAAGTATTTGGAGAGAATCCAAAGGAAGAAGACATTGAACTTTTTGCCACAGAGTGTGAAAAGGAGTTCATAAAAAACGAACTTGCAGATGCAGTCCAGAAACTGCGTCTTGCAGAGAAGGAGAGAGATGAGAAGTTGGTTGATGAGCTTTCTGCAAAAGTTGCAGAGCTCACAGGTACACTTCGAACATATTCATAATGGCTACAAAGAAAACAACAAAAAAAGTAGTAAAAAAAAGCGTTACCAAAACGCCTAAAGCGGCAGCTGCACGTAAGTCAGCACCAAAAAAACCGGCAGCAACTAAAAAGACTGCGGTAAAGAAAACAACAACAAAGAAGGTAGTAAAGAAAGCAGCACCTAAGAAAGCTCCTGCTAAAAAACCAGCAGCTCCAAGAGGAAAAGCTGCAAAGATGCTCAAGCAGGCAGAGATGCTTGTAGACAAGGGGCGAGCGCGAGGATACGTAACATATAGCGAAATTCTTCGTGAGTTCCCAGAGATTGAGAAAGACATTGTCTTTCTTGAGGAACTGTATGAGCGATTTAATACAGTTGGTGTTGATGTGCTTGAAGGTGGAGGAATGCTTGAAAATGATGCTGATGAGTATCTTCAGAATCGAAATGTATACAGAAAGGGAGAGGGGGGAGGATATGACTCAATTCAGATTTACCTTCGGGAAATCGGACAGTATCCACTTCTAAATGCGGCGCAAGAGCGTGAACTTGCAAAGCGTATTGTAGAGGGCGATGAAGAAGCAAAGCATATTCTTGCACGAAGTAACCTACGTCTTGTAGTTTCTATTGCAAAGAAGTATGCAAACCGAAGTCCAGACCTTACACTTCTTGATCTTATTCAGGAAGGAAACATTGGACTATATAAGGCGGTAGAGAAGTTTGACTACACAAAGGGGTATAAGTTCTCAACATATGCTACTTGGTGGATTCGTCAGGCTATTACACGTGCGCTAGCCGATCAGTCACGAACCATTCGTATTCCGGTACACATGGTTGAGACAATTGCTAAGTACAAGCAGGTTTCTCGGCGTCTCTCACAGGCTCTTGGACGTGATCCTATGCCAGAGGAGATCTCAGTTGAGATGAATGTAGATGTAGAGAAGATTTATCAGATTGAGAAGATTAATCAAGACACTCTTTCACTTGAGAATCCTGTGGGGTCTGATGATGATGAGAAGTCTACACTCGGAGACTTTATCGCAGACGATAAACTTCCAACTCCAGATAAGGATACGTCAGAGCGAATCCTATCTGAGCAGCTTGAGGATATTCTCGATGATCTTTCTGAGAAGGAGCGAAAGATTCTCGAGATGCGACACGGGCTAGCCGATGGTGTGTATCATACACTTGAGGAGGTAGGAAAAGAATTTGGTGTTACGCGAGAGCGTATTCGTCAGATTGAGGCCAAGGCACTTGAGAAGATTCGAAGTCATGAAAAATCTCGAAGACTAAAGAGTTATTAGTCTCTGTAAAGAAGATAAGGAACAGCCACTTTTTAGTGGCTGTTCCTGTATAATGCCCCTATATGAATCTCTTTGAGGAGGCGTACAAAAGGCTTAATAAAGACCAGAAAAGGGCCGTGGATACGATTGAGGGGCCTGTAATGGTGATTGCAGGGCCTGGAACGGGAAAGACACAGATTCTTACCCTTCGTATTGCAAATATCCTCAAAAACACTGATACACCTCCATCTGCTATTCTTGCTCTTACCTATACAGATGCGGGGGTAAATGCGATGCGAGAGCGCCTTGTGCAGTTTATTGGTACCGAAGCGTACCTTGTGCGTATCCATACATATCACTCATTTGCAGAGAGTTTAATAAAAGAATATGGAGAGCATCTAGAGCGTTTGCGAGATGGAATGCTTGCAGATGATGTGGATCAAAGAGAAATACTTGAGAGGGCTTTTGATTCAGTCTCAGCACCACTTCTAACAAGTAGAGGAGATGCATACAGGGGAATAAAAGAAGTTGTAAGGTTTATCGATACTGCAAAGCGAGAGCTCTACACTCCAGAGAAACTTTTGAAGGAATATAAAGAAGATGAAGAGAGGATACGAAACCTGGAAGATTTTGAACATGTAAAAGGTGCGCACAAAGGAAAGGTGAAGGCGGAATACTTAAAGGCACTCGCAAAGATTGAGAAAAATACTCAAGCTACAGAAATTTATAAAGCGTATGAAGATATTCTTCGAAGAGAAAATCGATATGATTATCAGGATCTTTTGCTTGAGTTAGTCGCAGCTCTAAAAGAGAATCAAGAATTTAAACAAATTCTTCAAGAGCAATTCTTATATTTCCTTGCAGATGAGCACCAGGATGCAAATGCAACACAGAATGAAATCTTGCTGGAGCTGGCAGACTTTCACGATTCACCAAATGTATTTGTGGTGGGAGATGAGAAGCAGGCGATCTATAGATTTCAAGGAGCAGACCTTGATACCTTCCTAACACTCAAGGAGCGATATCAAAATGCAGAAGTTATTTTGCTTGAGACAAACTATCGATCAACCCAAGAGGTGCTTGATACAGCACATGAGCTTATATCAAAAGCTCCAATTCCAGATGAGAGTCTTCGAAAGGAACTTGGTGCACATCACGGAAGTGGAGCTAAGGTACGTGTGTGTAAAGCTCACGATGGTGAGGATGAGCTCTCACAAGTTGTTGGATATATAGAAAAGCTTCTAAAAGAAGGAGTAAGTGAGAAGGATGTTGCGGTACTTGTGCGAAACAATGCAGATGCATCTATTGTTGCTGGTGCATGTATGCGAGCAAAAATCCCTTTTACTATTATGGCGAAAGAGAATGTGCTAAAGAGTGCGTTTGCAAAACTCTACATTAATTTACTCCGTGCTATTTGGGATGGAGATACTATCGCACTAACTAAAGCACTCTTTCTCCCAGGGATTGTAAGCGATGGCACAGACAGGTTGAAACTCATCGAAGCTCTTAGGAAAACAAAGAAAAACCTTCTTAAAGATATAGATGAGAGCAAGTTCTCAGAAAAAGAAGAAATAAAGAAATTAAAAGAAGTGTTTGCTGAACTTCATGAAGAAGTGCACGCATTTCCTGCGGCCCGTGTAGTTCCGCATATTATTTCAAAACTAAACATTGTATCTGGAATAACGAAGAGACTTGATGCCCAAGAACTTTATGGAATTCTTCAGGCACTACTACACGATGTAGAGAAATTTGCCGGCGCATATCCCGGATCTGACATAGGAGCATATCTTGAGAGGGTAGATTTAATTGAAAAGCATGAGCTTTCTGTTATCTCAACAAAGAAAGAGGTACGAGGTATTCAAATAATGACCGCGCATAGTTCAAAAGGTCTTGAGTTTCCATATGTAATTATTCCTTTTGCTACTGATAGAAGGTATGGAAAGAAGCGGGCGAATGAGCTATCAGTTCCAGGATCATTAATCCAAGAAGAGCACGATGAGCGAAGACTTTTGTATGTGGCACTTACCCGTGCAGAAAAAGAAGCGCTTATTACCTATGCTGCAAGGAATGCTTTGGGAAGAGAGGAAACTCCAACAAGGTTTATTCATGACATGGGTGAGCTGCTAGAGGATATGGAGAGTTTTGAAACAACACTGCCATTAGTTGCAGAGGAGGAGCGAACATCACTTATTGATACTTCATACATAAAAGACAGGCTTCTAGAATCTGGAATGTCAGCAACAGCATACGGAAACTACAAAGCATCTCCATGGAAGTATTTCTTTAGAAATCTTCTAAGGCTTCCAGAGGGGAAGACACTGCCACTTATTTATGGATCTGCAGTGCATGCTGCGCTGGAGGAAGCGGGAAATCAATCCCTTGCAAAGGGAGAGTTTGATATCAAAGAAGTAGAGAAGCTTTTTGAAGAGAAGATGCAGTCTTCTGATCTAACTGAAAAAGAAAGAAAAGAATATACGCCAATAGGAAAGAAAGTTCTGAAGGAATATTTAGAACAGACAACGCTTCCAAAAGAAGGGAAGACAGAGTTTTCAGTTTCAGCACCATTTGAGATTCCAGGAGTTGGGACGCTAACCATTCGAGGAAATCTCGATCGACTAGATATCGTTGATGGATCTTCTGTACGTGTAGTTGATTACAAGACAGGGAAGCCAAAGAGTGAGAATGAGATTAAAGGATTAACTGCAAATGGTGATCCTTCGTACTACGTGCAGCTTATGTTCTACGCATTGCTTCTAAAGCACGACCCATCACACTTATACAATATGAAAGAGGGGGTGCTTGAGTTTGTAGAGCCAAATGCAACAAGGAAGTATGTGTCTCGATCTTTTGTAATTGATGAGAAGGAGCTCTCAGAATTTGAGGAGGTCTTTAAGAAAGACCTTGCTGATATAGCAAGCGGCGCATTTTTGAATGCGCCGCTTAGCGATGACTACAAAGAGTTAGTCGAAATGATTAGCTTGAAGAAAGAATCTGGTCAATAACTCCTTTCATTTGCTCATACGGTAGAGCGCTTGAGAAGCTAACTGGTTCCTCTCCTTCCATAATAACGATGTTAAATGGAGTTCCTGTTCCTCCAGCCTCAACTGCTGTGTTGAATGAGTTCTGTACTTTCTCTGTGTACTTTCCGCTTGCAACACATGCATCGAGTGCTTCTTTTGATACACCAACCTGTTCTGCGTACTCTCCGTACTTACTTGGATCGGTTTGTTGATTTCCTGGTGCGTTCTCAAATAGAACATCAAGGAAGCTCCAGAATGAATCATTTCCTCCAAGTTCCGCTACACACTCAGCAGCTTCTGCATGCTTTGCTGCATTTGGGTGAATAGATGATAGAGGGAAGTGTCGGTATACCCATGCCACGTCTCCTGATGGACCATACTCATCAATGATTTGCTTCATTGTCTCATGGAAGTTCTTACAGAACGGACAATCAATATCTGAGTACTCAATAATAGTAATTTTCGCATTAGGACTTCCTAGGATGTGATCATCCTCTGTAATTGGAAGTACAACACTCACATCAGCTTCCTGCTGATTATTTGGGTTTTGTGGAGCCTGTTCATTAAAGAATACTGCTCCTGCAATCAGCAGTCCTGCCACTACTATCGCTCCTGGAATCGCAAATTTAGCCATATATTTCAATCTTATCGTGCTATTATATGGGCCAGTATACCATGGAAGTTTTTACAGCCATCATCCTTGGTCTTATCCAAGGAATCACAGAATTTCTCCCAATTTCGTCAACCGGACACCTTGTTTTGGTGCAAGAATTCTTAGGAGTATCTGATATTTACGGGCTTTCTTTTGATGCAATCTTACACCTTGCTACTGCCTTGGCTGTTGGAATCTACTTTTTTAAAGATTTTCTAAAGATTGCCTATGCATTTCTTTATAGAATTACAGGTCGTCCAGTTGTAAAAGAGGATGAGACAATGCTCTTGCTTCTCATTATCGGAACTATTCCAGCTGCAGCATTGGGATTTTATTTAGAAGATTACATGGATACCATCTTCCGGAATCCTGTTTTGGTTGCCTGGACACTTATCTTGGGAGCCCTTATCTTCCTTTTGGCTGAGTGGGTGGGGAAGCGATATCAGGAGCAAGAAGAAGTTCCTACAAAAATGAAAGCACTTTGGATTGGATTCTTCCAAGCGCTCGCCCTTATTCCAGGAATGAGTCGCTCTGGTATGACAATCTCAGGAGGATTGATGCTTGGTCTTACAAGAGAGGCTGCAGCACGCTTTGGATTTATGTTGGCTTTTCCAATTATCCTTGGATCTGGAGGAAAGAAGTTTCTCGATCTTCTAAATGCTGGAACTTTTGATGCAAATATTGCTCCAATATTCTGGGGAGCAGTTGCAGCGTTTGTAAGTGGGCTTTTGGTTATTCATTACCTTCTAAAATTCCTGCGAAATCATTCGCTTACTGTATTTGCGGTGTATAGAATACTATTGGCAATAGTTGTGCTTGTTTGGTTTGTCTAACTACTGAGTTAACTACGTAGTTAACTCAGTAGTTGCTAAAGACCTAAAGTTTGCGTCACAGCCCCTCCATCTGATTTATCCCACTCTGAAGTATCGATTTTAATATCTCGAATCTCATTAAGGTCTTTCCACTTAATGATTCCGTTTTCTTTTGCATATTCAAAAATATCTTTTGTTACTTTCACGTCCTGAAGACAATACTCACGCACTTTGTCTACGAGTCCTTGCTGCCACCATTCAATAGCCTTAAGTCCATCAGCACTTTTTCCTTCTCCAAGTGTTGCTTCAGCTAAGTTATTTAGACGAATACGTCGCCCAAGGGATTTATGTACATCCTTTAGAAGATCAATGCTTTTAATATTTGTTAAATCACCAGGATAGTATTTGTTGAGGAGGGGAATATCGAACGTATCTGAGTTAAATCCAATAAGAGCATCAGTTGATTCAACTAGTGGCCAGAAGTTTATAAGCTCTTCTGCTGTGTAGCTTGTGTACTCGTCTGTTTTGCTGTTGTAGGCACCCAAAATGGCGATATCCAGTGTTGTTACCGTCTTCTCATTAATATACGGAAGAGTATCCGTTGTTTCGATATCGAATACTATGTAGTTCATAGACTCTCGTTTATAAGGTCGAGAATGTTCTCTTTCTTTGTTTCAAGCTCATCTCCAGTTTCAATATTTTTTAGCGTAACCATAGAGCTCTTCGCTTCATCCTCTCCATAGACAATGACATGCGTAATATTTCGCTTTTCTGCATCTTTGATTTGGTCTCCAATTTTCTTTCCTGAAAGATTTACGAATACCGAAAGGCCTTGCTCTCGCAATTCGTTTGCAAATGCTTGTGCAGCAGGAATATTCTCCTCACTTGGTGTTGCAAGGTATATGTGTGAGCTGAAATCCACTTCAGGAAGTAGATCATGTGTCTCTAGGAAGTCCTGAAGCGTTACGTCTCCAAAAGCAAATCCTACAGCTGGAATCTCATCATTTGAGAATAGGGAAAGGAGATTATCATATCGTCCTCCTCCAAAGAGAGCTCGTGCATTTGATGGATCAGTATCAAAGAACTCAAAGATAACTCCTGTGTAGTAATCAAAACCACGAACAAGTGTTGGATCGTACACGACATTTTCAATTCCGCGCTCTTTGAGTGTTGCGATAAATGTTTCAAGCTTTTCTTTCTCTTCTTTAACTGAAGGGTCATCAGCACCATCAATACAAGCAAGTGGATCTTTTCCGTCTCCTACAAGTTCTTTTTGCTTTTCTTCAAACTCAGAAGCTTCCATCTTGTTCTTTCGATCAAGAAGTCGCATGTATGAAGCATGATCTTCATCCTTAAGAGCAGAAGCTTTACATGCTGCAGTTAGGAGTTTTCGTGAGTTAATTCGAATTGAAAATGTCTCATCTCCTGCACCAAATGCTCGAAGCACATCTCGTCCTACGCGGATAACTTCAAGATCAGCTTCTCCTTCTGGTGCTCCTACAAGATCAACATCTACTTGATAGAACTCTCGAAGACGTCCTTTCTGTGGTCGTTCATATCGGAAACGGTTTCCAATTGAATACCATCGAAGTGGGAAGGGAATCTCTCGCCGCTTTGCGGCTGCCATACGAGCCAAGGTAGGAGTCATCTCAGGACGAAGGGTTACCTTTCGATCTCCACGATCGGTAAAAGTGTAGGTTTGCTCATTCACAATCTCTTCACTCGTTTTTGATTCATAGAGCTCAGCTCGCTCAAGAGGAGATGCGTCATACTCAGAGTATCCATACTTTGCTAGTACATCCTGCACAATTGCAAAAAGAGCCGTAAGACGGGCTTTGTCATCTGGATAGAAGTCTCGAACTCCTTTATATGGATCTGTGTCTAATTTCATATCTTTCTATTCTACGATCTCTTATACATCATGCAAACTTCCAGGGCGTTTTTTAATCTCCTCCATAATAAGTCGCCTTATTTTTCGAGGATTTCCAACAGTTTTCATTATTAAATCATGCTTATGTCCCGCGGTTTCTATGTGCACGTCTCCAATATTAAAGAGGGTTGGGAAGAAGCCATGAATATCTGTCTGTACATCCTGAATGCGCTCAATACGGAAACTATTTACCTGTCGACTAAAGAATCCGCGCTGCACGATTCCAACGATCCTCTGATTGCTAATAATCCAAGTATCAAGATAGAAGTCAGTTATAAAGTGCATCATTCCAAGCCATAGCAAAAGGAAGAGAAGGCCTGCGCCAAGCGTTACGATATCTTCAGGAAATCCCGGGAAACTCACATATCCTAATGGCGTCCAAATATTTCCGTCTATAAATGCAGCTTGCACAAGAGAGGTTAGGTATCCTGCAAAGATAAATGGCAGAACACCAACCAAAAATACAAGAGAGTGTCGACGTATTGTCTTTCGGTGCTTTTCTCCGCTTCCAAGATTAAACATAAGGCATTTTACTTACTATCATTCCAATAAGGAAAAGAGACACTCCATAGTAGGCAATGAGTACAAGAATCGAAATGACAATATTTCGTCCATATACAAGCCAATGGTAGGTAATAGAGAAAGAGAAAATAATCCAGAAGAGAGCAACAATTCCGGAAACGAGTGAGACGATAGGGAGATCTTGAATATATTGAAGCAATACTGACAGATCAGTCATGCTTATAGTGTGCCACGGTATACCGGGCTACGCCATACTGATCAGTGCGTGGAGAAACAGTAAATGAGGAAGGGAAGAGCTCCATAATTTCATCACTTTGGGTGCTGTCATGCTCCAAGTAAAGTGCTCCGCCAGGATTGAGGTGATCTTTTAATTTTTCTACAAGCTCTCGAATAAAAATAAGGCCATCATCTCCTGCAAAGAGAGCAATGAGAGGTTCAAAATTTATAACTCCTTTAGGAAGATCGCGATTCTGTGGAACGTACGGAGGATTTGCAAGGATAATATCGAATGAACCTTCGATATTTTTAAACACATCACTCTGAAGGATTTCTACTTCATTTGTAATGCCATTCTCTTTTATATTCTTTTCAATTGTTGCTAGGTGATTCTCATCAAGCTCTGCAAAGGTGATAGAGTCCTGCGGACGTGCTTTTGCCCAGGCAATGCCAAGTGCTCCTGATCCTGCAAAGATGTCCAGAACTTTCTTTGGAGATTCGTCAGTTTCTTTAAGCGCTTGCTCAAGCCAGAACTCGCTTTCAACTCGTGGGATAAGAGGCTTTGAATCAAGATGGATTGTTGTATTTAAAAAAGGTGCGTTCCCAATGATATAGGCTAGAGGTTCGCCATTGTCTAGGCGCTCCTTATCTATCTGAAACTCAGTGGTAGCTTTCCCGTTATATTTTTCCTGAAGCAATTGTTGCTCCTCTCTCGTATCTATCATAAAAGTATGTGCACCATATAACCAAGAAGAATGAATCCAAGCAAGAGGAGAATGTAGGCAAGGTGTTGGTATGACATAGACGACTGTACTTTAAGAAGTATACTACGATCATGTTTGGAGTTAGAAAGCGGGTCCTTGGTCTAGGACTTTTTCTTATTGCTATGCTTGTTGTATGGTTTTTCCTCAAGGACGTAGTAACCCTTGAGGTATTGCAGGCAAAGCAAATGGAGCTAAAGGCATTTGTTGATACAAACTATTTTCTAGCACTCCTTATCTTCTCTGTTGTGTATGCGATCTCAGCGACAACCGCTTTCCCTCTAGGGGGTATTTTTGTACTTCTTGCAGGATTCCTCTTTGGCGTAATTGTGGGAACTGTAGTTACTGTGCTTGCTGCAACACTTGGAGGAGCTGCGCTTTTCCTTGTAACCAAGTATGGATTTAAAGAATGGGTAGAGAATCACTATGGAAAGTACCTAGCACCCATTGAAAAGGAGTTAAGTGAGCATCCAGCCTCGTACATGCTTTTTTTGCGATTTATGCCGGTAGTTCCTTATGTTGTAATTAATGTGGTGCCAGCTCTTGTAAATGTACGCTTCAGTACATTTTTATGGACAAGTATTATCGGTCTTTTGCCAGGAGCACTCATCTTTACGATAGCAGGGAAGGAGCTCTCCCGTATTGCTAGTACGGGTGATGTAATGACTCCATCATTTATCTTTGCACTCCTATTGCTTGGCGGGCTATCTCTTGTGCCGCTTGTATATAGGAAATATCGTAAATATAAAGAACGCAACGTATCTTGACAAACTGTCAATAATAGTGCTATAATACGTTCGTTATGAACGATAATCCAGCAGCACTTCGAGAGTGTCTTCAGGGAGATTGTAATAAGATCCTTCGAGAAACGCTTCATGCATTTGATGCAGAAGAGCAGCAGTCAAAGAATGTTTGTGATATTGATGTCGATGCAGTGCTTGAGCGTCCGCTTACAAAGCTAAACTATGGACGAGTAGCAAAGCCAAAGACATCGTTTGTGATCCCACGAACTCCACAAGCTTCTGGCGCTCGAGGATTTATCAAAGATCTCCTTACGAAATAAACAATTTATTTATAGAAGAAAACGCATGCGCTTGATATACTTAGCGCATGCGTTTTCATTTTTGGTATACAGTTTTTTCACTCTTCTTCTTTGTAGAGGCAGTTTTAGCGGTAATGCACTTAGGGTCACTGGGACTTATTCCTACGTGGATTCCTGTTTTTGATTTTATTCTTCTTACACTTGCCACATTCAGGCTAACTCGACTGTTTGTATATGACAGTATTACAGCTTTCGTTCGGGGATGGTTCTACGGACAGCCTAAAAATAGTTTCCTAGGAACACTTAATACTCTTATTAACTGCCCATGGTGCACCGGTCTTTGGTTTGGTTTCCTTACCGCGTACTTCTATTTCCTAACACCATACGCTTGGTTCTTCATTCTATTCCTTGCGGTTGCAGGACTCGGGACTATGGTTCAGATCTTCTGTAACTTGCTTGGTTGGAGCGCAGAAGCTGCAAAACAGAAGGCAAGCAATGGGAATGGGCCACACGTTTGTGGAGGTTAAATAAAAACAGTGGACAATATTGTCCACTGTTTTTCTTATGTTAATATGAATGTATGTTCATATCTTCAAACATCGAACAGTCAGCAGAGCTTCTAAAACTTTTAGGAGACACTACTCGATTGAAAATCCTTAATCTTCTTTTCTCTGAAGATCGAGATATGTGTGTAAATGAAATTGCCTACGAAGTAGGAGCAAGTCAGTCAGCAACAAGTCATCAGCTTTCCAAATTAGAGGCACTTAATATAGTGTCTTGTTTTCGTGATGGTCAAAAGGTTTGTTATGAATTAACTGACAAGCCAATTGTCGATTCTATTAGAAATATTTTGAAAGTTGTATGAGAAACCATGCTCAAATAGTCGCAATAGTAATTCTCTTTATTGTTGCAATACTTGGATACTTTTTATTTATACAAAATAGAGGTCCAGAGTTTACATTCGAGGAAAACCAAACTGATACAATTATAGATACTCATACTATGGAAGAAATAAATACAACAGATGGAACAAAACATTCAATTCCACTTAATGAAATCCTCTCAGGAGGACCACCAAAAGATGGAATTCCTTCAATTGACGATCCAAAATTTCTTTCAGCTGAGGATGCAGGTTTCCTTGCAGGAAGTGATGTAGGGCTTGGACTTTCAATTGGTGGAGAGGATAGATTTTATCCATATCAGATTTTGGTATGGCATGAGATTGTAAACGATACTGTTGGAGATACTCCAGTGCTTGTAACGTACTGTCCTCTTTGCGCTACAGGGATTGTATTTGAGCGGAAAGTAAAGGGAGAAGAACAGGAATTTGGAGTGTCAGGAAGGCTTTGGCAGAGCAATCTTCTTATGTATAACCGAGGAGAGGAAGAATCTCTGTGGTCTCAGGTGCTTGGGGAGGCTGTTGTGGGAGAGCATACAGGAGAGAAGCTTGCTGTGGTTCGCTCAAGTACCGTTAGGTGGGAGGATTGGAAGCGTGAGCATCCGGATACAAAAGTGCTTTCAAAAGACACTGGTGCTGTGAGAGTATATGGACAGGACCCATATGGTGATTATTACACCAATGAGTCAGTATCTTTTGGTGCGTCATTTAGTGACACAAGACTTCATCCAAAAGCATTTGTGCTTGGAATAGAGGTGCAAAATCAATTTAAGGCATATCATAAGGATGCTCTTCCTGAAGGAGAGACAAAAGACTCCTTTGCAGGAGTGGAGGTGGTGATTAGTAAGAATAGTATCGGAGAGGTATCTATGAGCGTTGCAGGAGAAGAACTTCCATATGTTGGAGGATTCTGGTTTAGCTGGCTTGCAGTACACGAAGAAACGGAATTATATAAATAGTATGAATCAAGGAACAACAATAGCAGGAGCACTTATTGCAGGAGCAGTAATCTTTAGTAATGGAAATACACAAGTAGCAGGTGGAGGTAACGAGAATCAAAACCAAGAAGTAAATATCGCTGAAATAACAGAGAGAGATCATCTTTTTGGAAATCCAAATGCGCCAATAAAGATTGTGGAGTATTCAGATTTTGAATGTCCTTTCTGTTCACGATTCCATCCAACTGTAGAGCAGGTAGTACAAGAGTTTGATGGAGAGGTTGCGTGGGTATATAGGCACTTCCCATTAAACATTCATGCAAATGCAGAACCTGCTGCAGAGGCAAGTGAGTGTGTAGCAGAGCTTGGAGGGAACGATGCTTTCTGGAGTTTTTCAGAAGAGCTGTTTAATAATCAGAGAGGTCTTGGAGAGTCTCTATATCTACAACTTGCAGCAGCTGAAGGTGTGAGTGAGTCAGCAATGCAAAGTTGTCTTGATAGTGATCGACACCTAGCAAAGGTGCGAAGTGACATGCAGGACGCTATCAATGCAGGAGGTCGAGGAACACCATTCTCTGTTGTTATTGGAGAGAATGGAGATATGGTTCCATTCTCAGGAGCGCTTCCGTATGAGAGCGTAGTGAGCGTTATCAATTCTCTATGAAAGTAACCCTAGGAATTGTCGTCGTTATCCTAATAGCTCTTGGAGCGATACTTTTCTTTGCGGGTAGTAGTGAGAATACAGTGCGTGCACAGGTGCCAGATTTGGCACTAATACAGCATGGAGGTGAAGAGGTTGCGTTAGCAGAGATTAAAGGATTTGCTGTGCTTAATAGTTGGGCAACATGGTGTCCATTTTGTGTGCAGGAAGTTCCAGATTTTGTAGAGCTACAGAAAGAATTTGAAAACGTATCTGTGGTTCTTATAAATCGTAGTGAGGACGCTGCCAAAGCAGAAGCTTTCTTGGAGGGTAGAGGAGTGAATCTTTCAGATCTTATATTCCTTGAAGATCCTAAAGATTCCTTCTATAAGGGAATTGGAGGGTTCTCAATGCCTGAGACACTCTTTGTAAAAGATGGAGAAGTAATCTTCCATAAGAGAGGATTCATAAACTTGTCTGAAATGAGAGATTTAACCACTAGCTTAATAAATGGAACACTATGATTGAAGTAGAAATAGGATTCATCATCTCAGCATTCATTGCAGGCCTTGTTATGTTCTTGGCACCCTGCACGCTTCCCATTGTTCCTGCATACCTTGGGTTCATTAGTGGTGTATCTCTTAAAGATCTTGCAAAGCTTGAGGGAGAAGAGCGAAGGAGGGTTCAAAGAAAGATTTTCCTAAACGGCGTTGCATTCATTCTTGGATTCACACTCATCTTTGTGCTCTTTGGAACGCTCGCTGGGCTTTTGGGAGAAGCGCTGGCGCCGGTTCGAATATGGCTTGCTCGAATAGGCGGGGTACTTGTAATACTCTTTGGACTTTTCATGCTTGGAGTATTTGATCTTAAATTCCTGCAGACAGAGAAGAGACTAAAACTTCCTTCATTTATGAAGATTGGGTCTCCAACAACTTCATTTGGTATAGGATCAGCATTTGCATTTGGGTGGACTCCTTGTGTTGGTCCAATTCTTGCAAGTATTCTTCTTCTTGCTTCAACTTCCTCAACAGCATTCCAGGGAGGATTCCTGCTCCTTATCTTTTCTCTAGGGCTTGCAGTACCGTTTCTTATTGTTGCTGCAGCAACAAGCTATGCAAGCTCATTTATTGAGAGGGGAGGGAAATTCTTAAAGTATGTCTCTATTATCGGAGGAATATTCCTTCTAGGTCTTGGAACACTGCTCCTCACAGACAATTTTGGTCTTCTTATCCAGTATGGGTATCAGTATTTTGATTTCCTAAACTATGAAGCGCTACTAGATTATCTGTAGAAGCTGAAATAGGGGAAATACACAATAACAGTACAAAAAACAATACAATGCAAGTATTCTAAAATGGCTCTACAAAGGGCCTTTTTTAGTATAAAAGAGGTCTAAACACTTGACAAATACTACATATATGTATTATAATAGCGTCGCATTAATCTAATACGGTATATTAGTACCTTAATTCATTATGATGCATCTTATTACTTCGATCGCTATTGCGAGTTTTTTATTTGGAGGAACGCCAGTTGCTCCAATCGCAGTAGACAATCTTAAGTCAGCTGAGGAAGGATACTTTCTCGCAGCGCACATTCCAAAAACATATACGGTTAAGCTAACTGGATACAACGCTCTTGAGGCGCAAACTGATGAGGATCCATTTACGACTGCTAGTGGTCTATACTCTAATCCTGAGATTATTGTAGCCAAGAGTCGTGACATCGATCTTCCGTTTGGTACGGTTGTGAAAATTGATTCAAGCAATCGAGAGCTAACAGGAAGTTGTGGTGTAGAGGTGGTGTCTGAGCAGATTGGATACCGAGTGATCGGAGACGTAACACATGCACGTAAGTCGATGCAGATTGACGTTCTCCTAGATCATACAAAGCCTGTAGACCTAAACGGTAAGTTACTAAACCCAAGTATTATTCTTGGAATCTGTGAAGGAGTACAGATTGAGGTTGTCGGAAAGATTGACCTTGATAAAGTCCCTTCAACGCAGAAAGAACTAGCCAAGCTGATTGAAGGTTAAATCAAATAAAAAACACCCCCTTGCGGGGGTGTTTTTTGATTTATGCTCGAGCTACGTTTGTGGCGTTAGGTCCCTTAGGTCCGTCACTTACCTCAAATGTAACTGCGTCTCCTTCTCGAAGGTCGTTGAACTCTGTATCGTTAAGCTCGTTTGCGTGGAAGAAAAGATCCTTGTCTCCCTCATCCGGCTTAATGAATCCAAAACCTCGGTCAGTAACACGAGCGATTGTTCCTTTGTTCATTTCTGCAAGAGAAATTATCTACTAACTCAAAACCTTGGTAGAAAAATTTCTCACCAGAATGCTTTGATTGGTGCACAGTAGTATGAAAGTCTCTGAATGTCAATAGAGTTTTGCCCAAAAGGGGATAGAGAAGAGTCTTCTATACAATCCAATTTTTGTTCGGTGAATAGAGAGAGCAAACGCCTTTGTTCCAAAAGTGCTTCCAAGACGCATGGCAAGGGTCCTCATGTATGTTCCAGAGCCAACTACTGCTCGTATTTTGAGTACTTGGAAGCCTCTATGTGTATTAGGAAGGAGATTTTTCCATTCTTCACGTATTTCATCTTGCCTGAAATCTGCACCAAGAGCTTTTTCTGGAAGAGTTGAACGGGGGATAGAAGAGAGTCTATCTTGTATATAGTTTATAAGGTATGCAGATGAGATAAATCGCGTATCCATAAGTTCTAGGTGATAAACAGTTTCCTCATGTGTTGGAATTTCAATAGTGTCGAGTGTCTTTTCAAGTGCGTATACAAAAAGAGGTTTTCCATTAACTGGTTTTGATGAAAAGTGCGGATATTCACGAACGTGAGTACCAAGCTCAGACCTCAGTGCTCTTTGAATAATATTATTTGAAAGCCGTGTTTCTTGTAGGGCTTCTTTGGGAAGGCCAAGCATGTCTCCTGTATCAGTTTCAATATCAAGAAGCACTTCGATAATGTACTCCTTATCAAGTCCTAAATATTTTTCCCTTCGCTTTGTTTCTTCTCCTGTTAGCACAAGAAGTTTTCCGCTTGCCATAGGGTCAAGACGTCCAGCATAGGTCGCTTTTTCTTTTGTAGACCGCCTGATTGCTTCAAGTGGAGTTTCTCCAACTTTCTTATTAATAACTTTCATAATTTTCTTGCATCGTATGCCCAATGAATGAGTGATTGGCGTTGTTTTGGTCTGCAAGAATAATCTTTTCTTCTGCAATTTTTAACAACTTGTGCAGCATGTCGCTTGTACGCTTCCCATCGCTTAATTTGTCGCTCATCATCTTCATGCCGTCGTCCCATATAGTATCTGCAATACCATTGGAACCATCCTCGAGGATCATCTTTATGTATCCAGCCTTTTTCTCTCCAAACAGAAAGAGGTTGTGATGCATTAAGCCCAAAGTAATTTAAATCTTTGTACCGTTTTTTATCCGGAGAGAGTTTTGCTTTTGTAAACCAGCTCTTTGGGAATTCTTTTCCACCATCTGTCATATATAGTCCTCCAAAAGAACCAAGCTCCAACATTTCTTTTGGAGTAAGGTTTGGCTTAAAGTCTTTGTGAAAATTTTTCCCCTCGGGTTCTGTGAGGTAGTACGTATAGTTTTGAAACATGTCACGCACAACAATCTTTTTTCTCATGCTTCTTAGTATACAAAAAATGGGCTAATAGCCCATTTGTTTTACTTACGCCCCATTTGCCACCCGTTGAAAGCCATTACTGCGGCCACAACTCCGATAACAAGACTTGCCCACAGAGGGAGGTCATATGTTCCGATTGTTAGATCCCAAGATCGAAAGAATCGAAGAAGGTGTAGTGCACCACCGATTCCAAAAAGAATGGCAGCAAGATTAAAGAAATCTTTTCTTTTCATGTGAATTTTTATTACTTATAAACTTTCTACGTATACTGAGTGTAGCAATAAAGTGTAGGTATTTCTGTAAATTACGTAGTTTTTGTTGATATACTTTTTTATATGACATTCATTCAAATAATATATTTATATTTTCTTACCATTCCAGTCTTCTTTATTATTGATTTGTTATGGATTGGAGTGATTGCAAAAGATTTTTATCGTAATCAAATAGGATTTCTTTTAGGCCCAGTCAATTGGGTGGCAGCAATTGTTTTCTACCTTATTTTTATTGCTGGAATCTTAGTATTTGCAGTGCTGCCAGCGCTTGATGCAGGTTCCTTAATGAAAGCTGTTGTACTAGGTGCCTTCTTTGGTTTTGTTGCATATGCGACATATGATCTAACAAATCTTGCCTTAACAAAAAACTGGCCCCTCATGGTTACTGTCGTAGACATGATTTGGGGCGCAGTTATTGCAGGTTCAGTTGCAACAGCGAGTTATCTTATTGCAACAAAACTTTTCTCTTAAATTCCTGGTGCAAAGAATTCTCCAAGGAAGAACGGCCAAAGAATGATTGCAAGAAGTCCTTTAAAGAAACTTAGCTGCAAGAACCCAATGGTAAATAGCCATGCAGCAAACCAGAATCCTTCAAAGAAATAATGTGTAATTTTTATTTTTTGCATATGTTTTATTATACACTTTCTGCTTTCTCCCACTCCTCATTAAATTTTCCCATCCACTCTTTTTTATTTTCTGGCGTTGCTCCCTCAATAATTTCTTTATGATCAGACATATAGTGTGGATGCATTGCATCCATCATATTCTCTGGTGTATCTGCGGTAAATTCTTTATCACAGTCTGGACATGTCATTTTTTTCATATGCGTTAATTATAACAAAGCCCCGCATGTGCGGGGCTTTGTTTACAGTTTGATATCAATTTCTGCTCCTTCTCGAAGTTTTTGGATAACTGTTCCAAGGAATTGTTGCATTTTTCCTTGTCCGAGTTCCATTTTTAGTTGCGTTTTTATCTCGTCAAATTTAGGCGCTCCTTCCTTTGAAGCAAGATGCTCATCATATAGTTTTTGCGCTTCCTCATCAGTTGCTTCAAGATCCTGTCCCTCAAAGATTTCTTTGTAGTACTGATCGATAGTTCGTTGCCTTGTGATTGTGTCTTTAAGACCTTCTTTTGTAAGGCTCATTCCTTCAAGTTGCTTTGCAAATGTTTCCTCATCTGGGAATTTTGCTGCAATAGCATCAAATTCTTTTTGTACATCTTCATCCTTTACGCTGTATCCTTTCTCTTTTGCTGCAGCAAAGATAAGTTCATCATTTACAAGCTGCTGTGCCACCATCTTTTCAAACTGAGCGTACTTATCAGCATCAGTTTTATCTGGTGTTGGAATGTTTGGATTGTGAGAGAGCTGTGCCAGCTGTGCATCAAGCATCTCGCGTGTAATTTCTGTTCCGTTTACGGTTGCAATAGTCATAGTCTGCACAGGCTATCACGTAAGAAGCGCATGGTAAAATGCCATCCATGACTCAAAGAGAAGCTCTCGATATCCTAAAGGCTGGCCGAAATGTATACCTTACTGGTCCTGCTGGAAGTGGAAAAACATACGTATTAAATCAATACACAAAATACCTAAAAGAGCGGGGAGTTGTAACTGCAATTACCGCATCTACTGGTATAGCAGCAACACATATAGGAGGCATGACGATACATTCATGGAGTGGTATTGGCATCAAAGATACGCTCTCAGATTCTGACATCGATCTTCTTGTACAAAAGGAACATCTTTTTAAGCGGTACGAAAAAACAAAGGTTCTTATCATTGATGAAGTTTCCATGATGCATCCTGAGATGTTTGATGCACTTGATCGACTGGCCAGAGCAATGAAAATGAATGAGAAGCCTTTTGGAGGAATGCAAATTGTATTATCTGGTGACTTCTTTCAGCTTCCACCAATAACAAAAGGAGGAGGGAGTATCTATGTAGATAGTTCAAAGGCTTGGAAAAGTATGGATATTCGAGTGTGTTATCTAGAAGAACAGCACAGACAGCAAGGAGGATCACTGGAAAATATCTTGTCTGAAATACGTGATGGAGAAATTTCATACAGTACACAAGAGATATTCGAAGAACTTCTCGAGAATAAACAAAGATTAAATGGAGAGCCAACTCGCTTGTATACACACAATGCAGATGTAGACGCTATTAATGAAGCAGAGCTTGAGAAGCTCGAGGGAGAGCTCTTTTCATACGAAATGGATTCAAGAGGGAAGGCAAATCTTGTAACAAGTCTTTCAAAGAGTATTTTGGCACCTCAATACCTAAATATTAAAAAGGACGCAATTGTGATGTTTGTAAAAAACTCTTTTGAAGAAGGGTATGTAAATGGAACTCTTGGAAGAGTTGTTGATTTTGAAGAGGGTAGTCCTGTTGTAGAAACATACGAGGGAAAGAAAATAACAGTATCTCCTGCAACATGGGAGATTCAAGATGATGGAAAAGTATTAGCTGCGGTAGATCAACTGCCTATTCGTCTTGCTTGGGCCATAACGGTACACAAAAGCCAGGGAATGAGCCTTGATGCAGTGGAGATGGATCTTTCAAAATCTTTTGTGCCAGGACAAGGATATGTAGCACTTTCAAGACTTCGTGATATTGAAGGGCTCACGCTCCTTGGGCTTAATCGCATGGCACTTACTGTGGATCCGTATGTAATTGAACTAAACAAATGGCTTTTAGATGAATCTGCAAAATGGTCCAAAAGAATTGCGAAGTTTAGTAAAGAAGAGTTTGTAAAAATGCATGAGGAGTTTGTAGATAGGTGTGGCGGAACAAATGATGAGAGGGAGATAGAAAAGAACAAGGCAGCAAAAGAATATGAGGGTATGCAGGAGGTAATTCCATCTCACCACAAAACTCTTGTATTGCTTGAAGAGAAGATGAGTCTCAAAGATATGGCAAAAGAGCGGAAAGTAACAAAAGCAACAATCATTTCTCATCTAGAGAAGTTAAAGAGTGAAGGTGTTGGAGACTATGAGTATCTAAAACCCAAAGGTCTTGCAGCAATGAAAAAGGTAATAAAAGAAGAGGAGAAATTATCTTCTGCGCACAAGAAGCTGAGAGGGAAATATACGTACGAAGATTTGAGACTTGCGAGGTTATTTGCCTAGGTAGATGTTGCTATGAAAAATAGCCCGCAAAAGGGCTATTTTCTCTTGCTCCGTATATATGATGAAATCCGAATGTATTTCAGACGGAGTCTGAAATGAACGGCGAGAGCCGGTGGTGGCCCGTACATACACCTCCGCGAGGTGATCTCCACATACTTTCCGCACCGACACGACAAGCTAACGCTCGCCGTGCACAAATAGAATCCTTCTTTGCACTTTTATCCTTTCCTGCGCCCCCATTTTTTGGGAAAGAAGAAAAGAAGTTTCTATTTGCCTTCTGCTCCGCAGAAGGGGTGCTTGTACCTCCAGGTATGTGTTTACTTCCCCTAGAGAAGCAAAAGGCACTTTCCAGAGCCTCTAGCGAGGCTTCCAAACGCTTCAATTACACCAATTGAAGCGTTTGAGGGGAAAGTGTGTAGATATTTCTAAGCAAGAGCATCAATGCTTTGTTTAAGTTGTTTTTCTACATCTTGAGCAACACCTTTAAGTATATCTGATTCAACCATACTCATTGCGGCAGAAGGAAGGATAGAAGAAACATATGTATTCTTGTTTTGTTCATACACAATCACATTACAAGGAAGAAGGAGTCCTATTTCTTTTTCTGCTGAAAGTGCTTTGTGCGCAAATGTAGGATTACATGCGCCAAGAATTGTGTAGCGATCATAATCAGCGCCAATTTTTTCTTTCATGGTTTTTTGTACATCAATAGTTGTAAGTACTCCAAAACCATTATCAGCGAGTGACTTTTTTACAGCACCAATTGCCTCATCAAAAGAAAGGGACGTCTTTACGGTGTGACTGTATTTCATGCAAGTTTATTATATGTCACTGCAAACAGATAGAAGGCAATAAATGACATAATTGCAGCTTCAATCATCCCTGTTAGTGTTCCAACAATAGTGGGGGAATAGAAGAGGTGCATTTCTTGCATTGCTGAAACTGCAATCGTATAAATTCCCAGAGAGTTAAAGATAGTTAGAAGGAGCATGATAAGAGCAGAAACAATTCCTGCTGCATACCCAAGTGCTTTTGCATGTAATTTCATATCAGAAAAGATTTACTTTAATAAAATAGGGGATAAAGAATTGACGTATAATACCCCCTAGGGGTATTATACCTTCTAATGAAGAAAGATATCAAGAAGAGAGTTGTGCACAGGTTGAAAATCATCGAGGGGCAAGTGAAAGGTTTGCAAAGAATGGCAGAAGAAGAAGAGTATTGTATTAGCATCATTACTCAAGTTTCAGCAATGAGGCAAGCACTTTCTTCTGTAGAAGACTTAATGCTTGAAAATCACTTACTTACACATGTGGTGAGTCAAATGAAGAGCAAGAAAGGTCAAACGAAAGCAGTGGAGGAAATGTTGTCCATTTATAAACTTTCAAAGAAAAAGTAGATATATGAATGCAAAAATACTTGGAATTGGAGCTTTTGTCGCACTACTCATTGCTGGCTTTGTGTTGGTGCAAGGTGGTGTTCCAGAATCTAAAATGGTTGAAGAGCACAGTGATTCTCTAGAATCATACGAAATGAGTCCTTCACAAGCTGTTAGCCGAATGCAAAGCAAAGATGATGTTGTGGTTCTTGATGTTCGAACAATTCAAGAATATGAAGAAATTCACCTTCAAAATGCTCTCTTGCTCCCCGTGCAGGAACTTTCTCAAGCTTCACTTGATGCGATTGGTCTTTCTGACAAAGATCAGGAAATAATTCTCTATTGCAGGAGTGGTGCTCGGAGTAAGACGGCTTTCGATATCATGAATTCTCTTGGGTATACAAATATAAAAAGCGTTGCAGGAGGGATGATTCATTGGCAAGAAGATAATTACCCACTTACAGAGGTAGGAAAATTCAATGAATCAAAGAATATTCAGGAAAGTGACGAAAACACAATGGGTCCAAAGATAAGTGTCGATCGTAAGCTACATGATTTTGGAGAGATTCCTCAATTTGCAGGTGTAGTACAGACTATGTTTACTGTTACAAATTTGGGGACAGAAACTCTTACTGTTGGCGATATTACAACTAGTTGTAGCTGTACATCAGCAACACTGTCTTCATATTCTATTGGGGTGGGAGAGAGCGCTGAACTTACCGTTCTCTTTGACCCTGATTTACACGAAGAGCCAGAGGGTGTGTTTACACGAACGGTATTTATCCCAAGTAATGACGTGAATACTCCAGAGGCAGAAGTTGCAGTACAAGTCGATATATTAGAAGGAGTTTAAAATTAGATAATATGAATAATTACATCGTAGGAGCACTAGTTATTGCAGGAGCACTTATTGCAGGAGCAATATTCTTTGTGGGTGGAGGTCCTGTTACAGAAAAGGTTGTGGCATCGGAGATTACTCTTGAGGCAAACGAGTATGATTTTGGTGACATTGATATTTTTGGTGGAAAGGTAAAAGCAACTTTCCCACTTACAAATACTGGAAGTGCTGATGTGACAGTGCTGTCTGGAGTTACAAGTTGTATCTGTACAGAAGGAGAAATAGATTCACTTTCCTTTGGCATGCATGGAAGTGATGGCGAGACAGTAATACCGGCAGGAGAGACAAGGGAGTTGGTTGCAATATATGATCCATTAGCACATGGTCCTGATGGAGTTGGGAAAATAAAGCGACAGTTGCAACTAAAGACAAACTCTTCGGTAACTGAGTACATCGACGTAAGTTTTACAGGAAATGTAGTAAAGAATGCTGAGTAATAAATAATATTCTCATGGATAAAGTAAAAATAGCACTCGTAGGTATCGCATTCATTCTCTTGTCAATCATGCTTGTTGGAGGATTTAGTCTACTGACTTCTCCTACTATGGTTCCAGGATTTTCTCTGGCATTTTTGGCAGGGATATCAATGATTGTGCTTCCGTGTACTTTTCCTCTTGTGTTTATCATTGTTCCTCTTGCGCTCTCAAAACAAAACGTGAAGAAAGGCATCATTATGGCACTTCTTTTTGGTCTTGGTCTTACCGTTACATTTACGCTGTATGGTCTAGCACTCGGATGGCTGGGTGGTTTCGTTGGATTGTACAAAGTTGTCAGTGCAATGCTTCTTATTGGAGGTATAGCAGCCCTCTTCTTTGGATTGGCAGAACTTGGTTTAGTGAACTTCTCTTTGCCATTTCGAAAAACTATTCTTCCACAGTCGCTCCAGCAAAAGAATGACTACATACGGAGCTTCTTTCTAGGCTTCTTCTTGGGAAACGCCGGAGTTGGTTGTCCAAATCCAGCCTTCTACATATTGTTTGGGTACGTTGCCACACTTGGAGATCCTATTACTGGGGCGTCTCTTGGAGCATTACATGGAATAGGAAGAATGGTTCCTCTTCTATTTCTAGTAGTTCTTGCAATTCTTGGAATAAATATGATGGAAAAGGTGAGTGCATATCAGGAAAGGGTAAAGCGTTGGGTTGCATGGTCGCTTGTTGTGCTTGGAGCATTCATACTTAACTATGGACTCTTTGGCATGGCATGGTTTGAAAAATCAGGTATTCATGAAGCATGGAATCAGTTCCTTCTTGCGGTAGTTCCAAAAATTGCAGAGTCAGCAGAGCTTGAGTCAGCTCTGCAGCTTCCGCAGGGTGTTGGTGGTATTATGCCCTGGATAGTTCTTGGTGCGGTTATAAGTGGGGTAATTGTATGGAGTGCGGTTAAGGCACGAAATAGTAAATAATTATGACTAACTTTATACAAATAGCATATGCACATGGAGGAGAGGAAGTTGAAGCTGTAACAGCTCTTGATTTCTCAGGGCCACTTATTGCTCTGGGAATGATTGTTGCAGCAATTATTATTGCAAAAATTATTTCTAAGAAAAAAATAACATGATTAAAGTAACACTTGTCCGCCCAGAAGGATGTCATCATTGTAAGGAGGTTAAAAACACACTTGAGGGAATGAGAGATGAATTTCCTGATATTTCAATTGAAGAAATTGATATGGTTACACCTGAAGGAAGGGAGCTTGTTCAAAAATATCAGATGCTATCAAGCCCAGGGATTTTAATTAATGATGAATTCTTTGCTTTTGGCGGCGCTACTGAGGAACAGTTTAGAAAAAAGTTTAACGAAATTAATGGCTAGGCCTGGTAAAGAATAAAGAAAATGTTGTTGGGAATTAAAAGTAAAAAAGTTGCACTCTTGCGCCACTTAGCAATGGCTATTGTTGGGGGATTGCTTGTGTATTTGGTTTGGTCACTTAATGGTACGTGGAGTCCAGATATGCGGTTGTGGAAAGCATTTGGTGGAGCATCTTTTTTCCTCCTATGGTTTGCTGTTGTTATTGGGCCGTTAGCAAAGCTTCTTCCATCATTTAACTTAATGCTCTCGTATCGTCGCGAGGCAGGAGTTTGGTTTTTTATCATTGCATTGGTGCACGGATATCTCATTCTTGATGGCTGGGTGCGGTGGAATGTATGGGAATTTTTCGGCTATCAATACTTTACTGAAGTAGAGATGTATTTAAGAGTTGAGCCTGGGTTTGGATTAGCAAGTTTACTTGGACTTGTTGCTCTCATGTTTGCTCTTGCGCTTGCTGCAACATCTTTTGATTGGGCAGTTAATCTTCTAGGTATTACTTCTTGGAAATGGTTGCATATGTTTGCGTACGTTGTGTTTTATTTGGCAGCAATGCATGTTGTATATTTTGCCTTTATTCATTACACACCTTCGTTTAATAGGCTTGCTATGGGGCTTCCAACAGATTATCCAGATAACCCATTGAAATATTATTATCTCAACGCACTTCTGAGTGTGTTTGTTTTGCAGACATCTGCTTTTATTGCAACGGTACGTAAAAATAAAAGAGCAAGCTGGTAGCGTATGGTATTTGAAACAATAATTAAAGGACGTAAAAAAGTTGCAAAAGGTACTTGTGAAATAACTTTCAAAAGACCCGAGAAATTTGTATTTAAAGCAGGGCAATATATACAAATTGCCATACCAGAATTACTTAGTCCGGATTTAAGGGGTAATTCACGGCTATTTTCTGTCACTTCGTCTCCGGACGATTTAGAAAATATCCGCGTAGTTTTTAGAGTCTCTACTAGTGGATTCAAACAAACATTGGTGAGTATGCCAGTTGGTGCAACAGTGCAAATTGAACAGGCTGCTGGCAGTTTTGTTTTACCGCAATCACCAAAACAGCAACAAATTTTTGTTGCTGGCGGTGTTGGCATCTCTCCATTTATGAGCTACTTCAATCAAGAGAATACTCCATTTGAGAAAGGGCAGACTACTCTTTTTTATGGAAATCAAAACGAAGAGAGTGCCGCATATGTTACTGAGCTCCGCGCTTTTGCAAAGAGGTATCAATCTTTTTCACTTCAAGAGCTGTATGAAAGACCTTCCTCTGAATTCTTTAGGAGAAATGCGCAAATGTATAAAGATGCTACGTGGTGGGTGGTTGGGCCACCGGCAATGGTTGGAGTTGTTGTAAACGGACTTCAATTAGGGGGTGTGGACCAAAATAATATTATAACTGAACCCTTTGAAGGATATTAGACATATGAAAAATACTTTAGGATTAATTGTTTTTATTCTCGTACTTGTTGCACTAACTGCAATATTTTTTCTGAATGGTAGAAATACAGAAGTAACAATCGATGAAATATTTTCTGTATCTGCTCAGGATATTAAAGATCAAATTACCATTGATCGTGTTGTTATGGACCAGCCAGGATTTATTGTGGCACGAGAAATTATAGATGGAAAACCGGGGCAGATAGTGGAAGTAAGTAAGTATTTAAAGGCGGGCGAAAATGTTGATGTTGTTATAGGTCTTGCACAACCATTAATTGAGGGGGTTGGTGTGAGCAGCGATCAATTTGATCAAGAAATTGTTGTTGCTGTGTATTATGATGATGGAGATAAGGGCTTTAATCCGTCTCTTGATTCTCTTGCATATCGTGAAGGGGAAGTGCTCGCACGGTTTGTCAAAACAGGAGTAATGGCGCCTGAGTCAGCAGTGGTGCCAAACACTAAGGGTGAAAATATTGATGTTGCTCAAATAGTTACCTATACAGACAGTGGGTTTATTCCTCGGAACAGTGAAATTTCTTCTGGTGATACTGTTCGATTTATTAATAAGAGCAGTAATCAAATGTGGGTTGCCTCAAATGGGCATCCGGCACATATGATACTTCCAACATTTGATCAGTTTAGTGCTTCTTCATATGGTGAAAGTTATGAATACACTTTTGAAAAAGAGGGGGTGTGGGAGTATCACGATCACATAAATGCTAGCCAGGTTGGTGTCATGTTAGTTCATTCAAATTAAATTACATGCAAAATACAATAAATATTTGGGGAGTGTCTGCCATTATTGGCATAACGGTTTTGTTACTTGGTGGCGTTGCATTGTTGCCAAAAGCTCCTACAGGAGAGGGAGATGCTGTTGCTGCGGGACTCCATTGGCATCCTGAATTGCAAATTTTTGTTGATGAAGAAAAGCAGCAAATTCCAGCAAACATAAGGCTTGGTGGTGGCGGACATCAGCCAATACATACACACACAGAAGATGTTGAGGAAGGAGTACTTCACTTTGAGTTTGGAGGAGTTGCCTATACTGGAGATCTTCGTTTAGGAAACTTCTTCCGTATTTGGGGAAATAAAGATATGCAAACAGCGTTTGGCGTACTTGAACGAATGATAGTAAATGGAGAAGAAAACAGTGAATTTGGAGAATATATTGTACAAAGTGAAGACAAAATAGAGCTCCACTACAACACTTTATTGCAGGGAGAGGTTATGTAGGCATGTTATTATTACTTAAATAAAAAAATAAAATATTGTTACTATGGAAGAAAAAAAGAAAGAAGGGATGAATTTGGCAGTTCCGGGTGCGATTATGTTTGCTGGAATACTCATTGCTGGCGCATTAGTGTTCTCCTCACTGCAAAGCAGTGGGGGACAGCAAGTAGCTGAAGAGGCTCCACAAGACGCAGGGTCTCTTGACGCAATGGATCCAGTGTCAGAAAAAGATCACGTTCGAGGGAATCCAAATGCTCCAGTTATGATTGTTGAGTATTCAGACTATGAATGTCCTTTCTGTAAGCGCTTCCATGAGACCATGAACCAGGTTATGGATACATATGGTGCTGAAGGAAAAGTTGCGTGGGTATATCGGCACTTTCCTCTTGACCAACTCCATCCAGTAAAAGCTCGGCAAGAAGCTGCCGCAGCAGAATGTGTTGCTGAAATTGGCGGAGATGACATGTTTTGGAGGTTCTCAGATAGATTCTTTGAGCTTACGCCATCTAACAATCAAACCGACCTCACCGTGGTTCTTCCACAAATTTATTCTGAACTAGGTCTTTCGCAAGCAAAGGTGAATGAGTGTGTTGCAAGTGGGAGGTATGATGATCATATTCAAGCTGAGTTTGAAAATGCTGTGGCAACAGGAGGTCGTGGTACGCCGTGGAGCATTCTTATAGCTGCAGACGGTACAAAGTACCCACTGTCTGGCGCACAACCTCTTAGTGCTATAAATCAGCTTATTGAACTTGGATTAGGAAACAACTAGTCTTATGGAGAAGCAAAGAATATTCGCATATATTCTTATTGGAGCCATCATTTCTTTCATTGTTTTTTCTCTTGCTGTATTTCTTCCAAACCTTACTCTTGTATGGACGATAGCAAATTCTCCTGCTTTGTTAGGTGAAAAATTTGCACTGCTTGTGAGTTTATATGGTGCTATTGGAACAAACTTTACATTTCTTGCAGCGGGGTACACCATTTTGATGTCTCTCTTGTTTGGCTTAAATGTCACACTGCTGATTTATCTTGTGCGTAGCAGGAGTGTTGGTGCTGTTGGTAAAAATGCCGCAGTTAGTATAGGGGGTCTTATAAGTGGAATACTGGGTGTTGGGTGTGCTGCTTGTGGAACATTTATCCTCTCAGCGGTACTTGGACTTGTAGGTGCAGCCGGGTTACTTACGCTTCTACCGCTTGGTGGAGAAGAGTTTGGAATAGTGGGTGTTCTTTTGCTAGCATATACAACATATGCACTGGTTAAAAAAATTCGTGAACCAAATGTTTGCAGCGCTTAGATAGCTAGTATGGATACACTGATTATATTTCTTGGAAGCTATTTGCATTTCTTCATTATTGCAACAGCTTTATTAAGTGTTATTTTTGCATCTTCAAAAATACGTCTAGAATACATCTCTTTCTTAATTTTTGTTGGACTGCTTGCTTATTTGTTAGGAGAGTTAGTCGGTATGGTTGTATATAATCCACGACCCTTTGTTATCTTAGAGGTTGTTCCACTTATTCCTCATGATCCAACAAACGGATTTCCTTCCACGCACGCACTTGTTTCTATAAGCATTGCTTTTGCTGTGTTTGTGTTTAATAAAAAACTTGGATTTGTACTTTTCTTGCTGGCAATCCTTGTTGGGGCTGGCCGTGTTTTTGCACAAATACACAGTGTTGAAGACGTTCTTGGGAGCATTGTTGTGGCGCTTGTGGCAGTATGTGTGGGGTTATTTGTCAAAAAGGTTTTTAAAAACCAATCCTAATTTTAATGACATAACATTAATTAATGTGTAAGATTAAC
Organism: Candidatus Minusculum obligatum; assembly: GCA_002331145.1. Taxonomy (GTDB): domain Bacteria; phylum Patescibacteriota; class Minisyncoccia; order Phycocordibacterales; family Phycocordibacteraceae; genus Minusculum. Next base: position 84,945 of record DCYT01000002.1, read on the forward strand.
AAATAATTGACTAACAAAAATTTATGGAAAAAAATACAGAGGAAGAATATAAAAAAAATCGAATGCAGACCAAACCTAAATCAAAAGCAGTTACGTGGAGTCTAGCTGCCGTGGTTGTTCTTACAGGACTTATATGGGGTCTATCCTCTGGTTCAACAGATAATTCAACAGAAAAAAACTCGATAGCAAATACGCTTACGGCAATTGTTGATGATGATTATATAGTTGGTCCAGCAAACGCACCTGTAACACTCATAGAGTACCTCGACTTTGAATGTGAAGCATGTGGTGCATACTTTCCGCTAATAAAACAATTAGAGAAAGAGTTTCCAGATGATCTCCGGGTGGTGATGCGGTACTTCCCTCTACCAGGTCACAGAAATGGACTTACGGCAGCACTTGCCGTTGAAGCGGCAGCACAACAAGGAAAATACAACGAGATGCACGATCTATTATTTGAAGAACAGGAAAATTGGGGTGAGCGATCTGCACCGGATCCTTTAATTTTCGAGGAATATGCAAAACAACTTGGGCTTGACACGGAACGATTCAAACAAGATGTATCTTTGCAATCTGTTAAGGATCGTATACAGCGTGATGTAGATTCAGGAAGAAAACTTGGCAATACTGGAACACCCTCATTCTTCCTAAATGGAAAAAAAATCAACAACCCGCGTAGCTATGAAACATTTCGACAATTAATTCTAGATGAAATTGAAATTGTTGGAGTGCAACATTCAACTTCTACCCAAATGCAGAATTAGTTAGCCATTGTATGTCATTAGATCAATTCTCAACTTTGCTCACGCTTGGTTCTTCAGTACTTTTTGTAGGTCTAGCATTTATTGTGCTTGCTACTTGCACTTCAGAGAAGTTGCGTGAACATATGGCGCGTTTGGGGTACTTTTCTTACCTCTGGGTAATTGCTGGGGTATCGGCATTCTCTATAGCTAGCGCGTTTATTTATCAATTGGTTTATCTAACTCCTGTATGTGAGCTATGTTGGATACAGCGTATTTTTTTCTACCCAATAGTTATTATAATGCTTGTCGCCATATGGCATCGTACGCGTGAGGCACACATCACCATAGCCATACTCTCTGCGCTTGGCCTGTTAGTGGCTATATATCATTACTATTATCAATTTCAGAAACTTGTTCTTGGAAATGTGCTGGCACTACCGTGTTCTTACGGCGGACTTTTGCCAGCTTGTACGGATTCATCAATTCTTATATTCGGCTTTGTAACGATCCCTTTTATGGGCATACTTATGTTTGGAAGTTTTCTTTTATTGGCCGGACTAGCTGAATTTGCTAAGAGACGCATGGATAGAATAATTAATAACAAATAATTATTCAGTATTATGCAAAACAACAACTTTAAAATTGCCAGATTGTTACTTGTAGGGGTGGTAATTTTAGCTGTTCTTATAATAGGAGGGAAGAATCTGGCACGTATTGATGCATATATATCATTGGTCATACAAGATAGTCAGGATGAGACATTAGAATATACAGAAAAAATAGAAATTGTTATCAAACCTGGTGATACGTTTGCGACAATCATGGAATCTGCTGGAGTGTCATATGATGAGACGGAGGCAATGCTTGCCTCAGCAAAAGATGTATATGATCTTACGAAACTACACTCTGGAAAGTTCCTGCACCTGTTCCTTGTAGAAGAGGCATTTGCCGCGGTTGATTACGACCTCAATGACGAGATGAAAATAGTCATCGAAAAATATGAGGACAGCTTTGAGGCACGAGAGGAGCCGATTGTTTACGATACCTATCAAACAAGCGCTGAAGCTGTCATCACTTCTTCACTCTTTGTCGACGGAGCAGAGGCAGGTCTCTCTGATGTGACACTTCTCGCGCTTGCTGATATATTTGCTTGGGATATTGATTTCTTGACAGATATTCGTAAGGGAGATTCTTTCAATATTGTGTACAAGAAACGATTTCTCGACGGAGAAGAAGCTGGTCCGGGTAACATACTTGCCGCCCGTTTTGATAACCAGGGAGTGACTCATGCCGCTTTTTATTATAAGGACGCCTTTGGAGAAGAAGGCTACTATGATCTTCAAGGTAAATCCCTTTCTCGCCAATTCTTGAAGTCTCCACTTGATTATTCCTACATTAGCTCTGGATTCAGTTATAAACGCGTAAATCCTGTCACCAAACAACTGACTCCTCATCGTGCAATTGACTATGCAGCCGATACTGGAACACCGGTTATTGCGACTGCAGATGGCAAGGTAACTGCTGCCGGATCAAAGGGTGGTTTAGGGATTACTGTGGAGATCAGGCATGGTAGTTACCTTACGCAATATGCTCATCTTTCACGTATTGCCAAAGGAGTAGAAAATGGGGCGGATGTCGCCCAAGGAGATGTTATCGGGTATGTGGGTTCAACAGGTATCTCCACAGGTCCTCATCTGCAATATGCAATGTTTGAAGACGATACACCAATTAATCCTTTCGTTGTTGAACTTCCATCTGGAGAACCACTCGAAGCATCTGACATGGAGCAATTTCTTTCTCAAATTAGCAAGTTACGAAAAAAGATTGGTAAATGATTCACAGCTGTGTATACATGTACTAGCTGATGTGTCGTGCTGGTTGCAGCATCATCGTTGAAAACGATAGTATAAAAAAGTAGGTATGGTCAAGCAGTGTTTTTTGATTCTAGCAACACACCTAAGTAACTCTTTGTTTTTGAAAAGTTAATTGTATTGTTACAAACTCTTTTTCGTTTCTTGTGCTGCAAGAAGGTTTGACAAAATCAAGTTACGGTTAGTTTTTTTATATGACTCTAGATTTTAATCTCTCTGTGTAGAAATAGTGCAGTATAATATTAATGGCTCACCCGCCTGAGCCGTTTGGGAGAAAAAATCGCGCACAAATAGAAACTTCTTCTCCTTGTTTTCCCAAAAAATGGGGGCGCGGGAAAGGATAAAAGTGCAAAGAAGGATTCTATTTGTGCACGGCGAGTACAGCGAGCTGTGCGGTGCGGAAGTTAATTGGAGATCACCTCGCGGAGGTGTATGTACGAGCTACCACCGGCTCTCGCCGTTCATTTCAGACTCTGTCTGAAATACATTCGGATTTCATCATATATACGGAGCCGAATAGCACAGAGTTCA
>DCYT01000005.1 GCA_002331145.1 Candidatus Minusculum obligatum
GGAGGACTTTTACACGGATACAAACAAAGCAGAGTACTTGGACTTGTTACAAACTCTGCAACATCAAGAGAGATTTCAAAAAATATGCCTGGCGCATACGCTCTTCTTCCCTCTCCTGCGTACTTTGAGAGAATAGAAACACCCGTTGTGACTCACAGTATTTCTGGAAACCCTGTTGGTAATATTCCTTCTGGACCACTTTCTTCATATCAAAATCTTTTTGATTTCCTTACTGGAAAAACATTTACTAGAAATGATCCATTCTTTGTAGATGCGCCTATAACACTGAGAGAGAATCTACTGGAAAAAGCGAAGGCAACTCATGCACGAATTGATGCCTGGACACCTGGGCCAGAAACTACAGTTACTGAATTTGCTGGAGTTGGAAATGAAACCGCTATTAGTTTTTCATATAGAGAAACCCGGGCTTCATACTGCCCTATTGGTCGTTTGGTTTGCATAAAAAGAAATGCAATTACCTACAGTCCCATCTTTTCATTTGATGGTGACAGTACAGTTGTTTCTCCTTCTGGTATTTTAGGTGACGGATATTATTTAGACTTAAATAAACTTAGCCTAGAAACTGATCGTGCACGAGAACATAAAAACTTGCTTGCGGAAGAAGAGCTTCTTTTGGGACTTGCCCCTGCCTTAACTGGAGAAGTTCTAACGTCTGACTTCCTCACAACAGAAAAACCAATAATCCCCACTGACAGAAACCACATTGCTATCAGTGTGCATTCCCCTGTGATTATTTCCGCAGAAGATAATTTGGGAAACATAACGTCTGTTGAGTACGACACCGACCCTTCACAGACTCTTTTGAATATTAGAGAAGAAATTCCAGAAAGTTTTGTTGAAATAATTGGTGAAGGAAAATACATCTTTCTTCCAGAAGGAAGTTATGAGATTTCTATAACAGGTACTGATGTTGGGTCTTTTGATCTTCTTCTTTCAGAGCTTGATGACAATGGCGAACTTCAAGAAACAGAAAAGTATTCAAACATTCCAACTACAGCAAGTAGCACTGCTGCAACAACAATAGAAACAAACACTCTTTCTTCACTAACTCTTGATATTGAAGGTGACGGAACAAATGATTTCACCTTCTCAGAGGATGGTGCAAATGCAGAATCAATTAAAACTCTTATGATAAGTAATTTTGCTGCGCTAGATCTTAGACCAACACTTCATTCTGCAATTGATCAATACTTTGCACTTTTGGAAACAGAGACTGATGAGGAAGTGCGAGCAACAATTATTGCGCAACTTGATCGCATTACTCAATTTCTTGATGGAAGATACATTACACAGGAGACAGCTAACGCTTGGAGAGCTTTTGTGCGAAACTTAGAGTAATGATCCGAAGATACATTCCTTTTATTTTTATAGGTTTTTTACTTGCAGGCTTTTTCTTTACACAACCACCTCATCTCGGGCTTTGTTTTAACAGCAACAATTCTTTCCTAGTTCCATTTTGCTTCATTAACTTCACAACTTTCTGGGGTTTTGTGTACGCAAGCACATACTTCCTTATTCCGGCATCTCTCTTGACCTACTTATTTACAAAAAGAGGTTTTGAAATTTGGCTTTGGTACACTGGAGCATCTTTGCTGCTTGGCGCTTTTGTTTATTTCTTAAACTTAAATCTTTGGACACCCGGCCTTGGATTTTTTCCAGAAGTGCTATTGTTCAACATAATTGGAGCAATCTACTTGACCGGAACAGTTGTTATTACTTTATTCAATCTTAGAAAATAACAAAAAGCTCACACATGTGAGCTTTTTGTTATTTTGGGGCGGCCAGAGAGAATCGAACTCTCGATGTCGGTACCACAAACCGAAGTTTTACCACTAAACTATGGTCGCCATGTGCTGCATTTATACCAGCTGTATTAAAAATAGTCGAGCTTCCTCGACTATTTTTAATTGATAGAAAAAGTTGAAATTAATCTTCTTTCTTCTCTTCAGGAGCTTCTTCAGCTGGAGTCTCCTCTTCTGGAGCCTCTTCTGCTGCAGGAGCTTCCTCCTTTGGCTCTTCAGCTGGAGTCTCCTCTGCAGTCTCAGCAGGAGCTTCTTCAGCAGCCTTTGCTTCCTCTGCTGCCTTAGCCTCTTCCTCTGCCTTTGCAGCTTCATCAGCCTCAGCTTTGTTTCGAGCGTCCTCCTGCTCCTTCTCAGAAACAGTAGTTCGATCCATAAGACGCATACGTCGTAGCTGTCGTCGCATCTCTCGAGCAACCTTCTCTCGAATGAAGTACAGCTTAGATCGTCGAACCTTAGATCGCTTAACGATCTCAATTTTATCAATATTTGGAGAATATAGAGGGAAGATCTTCTCTACCCCAATTCCTGAAAGAGTAGTTCGTACTGTAAAAGTAGATCCTGCCTCTTTTCCATGCTTTACCGCAATAACAAGACCTTCAAAAACCTGGATACGAGTCTTTCCTCGCTCCTGGATCTTCTGATGTACGCGAACAGTATCTCCTGGCTTCACGCCAAGCTCTTTTCGCTCCTCAATATTTACGGGTGAAATTACCGTGTTCATGGCGCAGAGAATAGCAATTGTAGCTATGAAAAGCAAGTGCTGAGAGCCTTTTGGAAGTCCTCAGGAAGTGGCGCTTCAAAGGTTTTAGTCTCTCCAGAGGGAAGATGTACCTCAAGAGTTTGTGCGTGGAGTGCCATTCGCTCAAATCCTAGTGCGCATTCTCTTTTAGGAGCATAGAGCTTATCGCAGACAATTGGATAGTTTAAATACTTCATATGTACACGAAGTTGGTGTGTCCTTCCTGTCTTTGGATAGAGCTTTACGGCTGCAAACTCGCCATTATCCTCTCCTACCTCATACTCTGTTATTGCTTCACGCAAGTTTCCTCGAGCACCACGCTGTGCTGACCACATTTTAAAATTCTGAGCACTTCTCCCTATTGGTGCATCGATTACCCCACTTTTATTCTTTGGCACTCCATATACAAAAGCCAGGTATCCTTTCTTTACCTCTCTATTTTGAAACTGCTCTTTTAGATGCACATGTGCTGCTGCTGTCTTTGCCAAAATTAAAACTCCAGATGTGTCTCTATCAAGGCGGTGTACAACACCAGGTCGAGTTATCTCCTCTCCATTTTTAAGTGTCATTGCTTCCCCCACATCTTTGCTCTCAGGATAGCTCTCTAGCATCCAGTCACTTACCGTCTCATCTTTTGAAATGCCGTCTGTATGCACCAAAATGCCAGCAGGTTTATTTATAACCACCACATCATTGTCTTCGTAAATAATTTCTATTTTCATACTCCGTGTCGCCTTTCCCTTTCATTGTACTCCTTAATACACTCTATGAGTGTATCTTTACTGAAATCTGGCCAAAAGATATCGAGGAAGAAAAGCTCACTATATGCTGCTTGCCACATAAGGAAGTTTGAAAGTCTCTTCTCTCCCCCTGTGCGAATGATGATATCGGGGTCTTGCATGTCTTTTGTATCGAGTGCTTTGCTTATTCCTTCCTCTGAAAGCTCTGCTCCTGCTTTCATTGCTCGCATAATCTCATCACGCCCTCCATATGAGAGCGCAAGCGCTACTGTTCCCTCTCCATCTTTTGTTCGCTCTTCAATTTCCCTCATCTCATCTTGAATTCCTTTTTCAAACCGAGAAAGATCTCCGATAAATTTAATACGTGGTGCATTTGGAAGTTTCTTTAGCTCATCTTCAATTTTTGAAAGGCCCTGCTTTAGGAGCTCCATAAGAGCCTTTACCTCTTCTTCACTTCGATTCCAATTCTCTGTTGAGAATGCATAAAAAATATATTCTGCTACTCCATATTCATCTTTGAGAGATTCATATTCCTGAAGAAGATTAAGAAGTGCCTTAAATCCTTCATTGTGTCCTTCAGCAATAGACATACCCTTTGTTCTCGCCCACCGGCGATTTCCGTCCATAATTATTCCTACTGAAAGCTCTTTACTCATGCACTATTTCAAAACTCTTAAACTCCCCATTTGCACCATCCCACCATTTCACATCTATATTTTCAACCTCCGCTAATATTGGCCCTTCTTCCAAGAGATCTATGTAGTCCTTCAAATCTTGCTCCTCACCCTCTGCTACAAGCTCAACCGTATTATCCGGAAGGTTCTTAACCCACCCAGTTAAGCCGTATTTTCGAGATTTTCTCTTGGCAAAGTCCCGGTACATAACAAGCTGTACTCTTCCGGAGATAATAAGGCGCACTCGTTTTTTCATACATGCGAGTGTATCACTCTTGCAGAAAAAGCAGTAATTGCGTATGCTCCTTTGTACGGGCGATTAGCTCAGTTGGTAGAGCAGTTCGTTTACACCGAAAAGGTCGGG
>DCYT01000001.1:0-50959 GCA_002331145.1 Candidatus Minusculum obligatum
TGAACTCTGTGCTATTCGGCTCCGCGGACAGGATTCGAACCTGTGACCGATCGATTAACAGTCGATTGCTCTACCACTGAGCTACCGCGGAATATAAATACGCTCACTTGAAGCGTGTGGGCATTGTACCCAAAAAGCTCTATTTTGCAATGTGATATACTCACCAAATAACAAATAATTTTATTCAAATATGCTCACGCTATACGTAAAAACAGGATGTCCATTTTGTGCAAAAGTAAAAAACACTGTTGCAGAATTTGGTATTGAAGATCAGATTGAGGAGAGGAATATTGCAGATGAAGGTGTGGTAGATGAGCTGCTTGAGAAAGGAGGTCAGAAGATGGTCCCGTTTCTTGTAGATGCTGAAAGGGAGGTGAGTATGTACGAGTCAGATGATATCGTTGCGTACCTTAAGGAGCATTACGCAGGAGACTAAGTCATGTACGTTAAAGTCCGTGCAATGCCAAGTGCTAAGAAAGAACGCATTATAGAAATGGATGATGCACGGGAATTAACTATACATGTGCGTGAGCCAGCGCAGCAAAATATGGCAAATAGGCGTATTATAGAAATATTGGCAGAACGTTTTTCTGTTCCATCACGATCAATACAGATGCTTTCAGGATTTCGTTCTCCAAATAAAGTATTTTCAATTGATCCATGAATATAATCTTCAAAGGAACGAACTACACAATTACTCCAGACATAGAAAAGCTTTGCAATGATCGCATTGATGCGGCAACAAGAATGCTTGGCGCTGATAAAGAGAAAGCTCTTGTTGAAGTAGAGCTTGAGCTTGTAGAAGAGCGAAAGAATAACAATGCAGTATATCGAGCAGAAGCTAATGTTTCTGTTGACGGGAACTTCTATCGAGCTGAATCTACACGTCGTTCAATGCAAAATGCAATAAGTGACGTAAAAAAGGGTCTTTCAAATGAAATTAGAAAAGACCGAGGGAAAAACAGCTCTATGATTAAGGACGGAGGTCGTGCAATGAAATCATTGCTTCGGGGCTTCAGGAGGTAGGGAATAACCAGTAAGTTCGCGATAGCGGACTTCTTTTTTACCCTCAGGAATAACCTTCGTTGGAAGGAAGATTCCTTCATGATATGTCGCGTCGGCAATTTTTATTCGTACCCCATCTTCTGTAAAGAAAAATGTTCCAGGCCATGGATAGTATGCGCAGAATTTTAGGAAGTTTTGGTATGGGTCATTTTTAAAATCAATTTCTCCACACTCCTTTTTCATTTTTGTAGTAAAGGTAGCTTCTTCATGGTTTTGTGGCGTTGCTTTTATTTCTCCATCACACCAGAGTCTCATAGCTTTTGCTAAAAGTTCTCCTCCGCAAGCAGCAAATACTCGTGTAAGTTCATCTTTTCGTATTGGCCATGCAGGAAGATTTTTTTCTGCTTGAAGCACAATTGGACCGTGATCAAGTTCTTCATCCATTTGCATAATAGTTACACCAACAGGTTTTTCATCTGCCAAGATCTGTCCTTCAATAGGAGATGCGCCCCTAAAGCGCGGGAGTAGAGACGGGTGTACATTAAGTGTTCCGCACCGTGGTAGGTCAATAAGTTCTTTTTTTAAAATTTTCCCATACGCTGCAACTACAAATACATCAAAATTATCTTTAAGCTCTTTGGGAATTTCTTTTAAAGATTCTGGCTGTATAACAGGAATATTATTCTCCTGCGCCCAGACTTTAACTGCGGGAGGAGTCAGCTTCATTCCACGCCCTGCTTTTTTATCTGGTGCAGTAACAATAAGGGAAGGGAGCATATCTCGCTCTTGTAGCTCTTCTAGTATGCGCACCGCAAAAGGCGGCGTTCCAAAGTATGCAAATTTAAGACTCATGTTTTTCAAGATTCTCAGCGTGATCAATAAAGAGAACTCCGTTTAGGTGGTCGATCTCATGTTGGTACGCTTGAGCTAGTATTCCGCCACCACCGCGAGTAAACCAGTTTCCTTCAGCATCCTGCGCCTTTACCGTTGCGCGCTCAAATCGTTGTGTGTTTCCATATATACCATCAACAGAAAGACACCCCTCAGGAATAGTTGCTTGCTTCCTAGAAGTTTTAACAATTTCTGGATTAATAAAGATTCCAACTTCAGGTTCTAACTCTTCCTTAGATTCAGGTACCATTCGGTCATATCGAACAATAAATATCCTATAAGGGATAGCTATTTGAGGAGCGGCAAGTGCTACGCCGTGTTTTGCTGTATCGAGTGATTCTTTCATCTCCTCAAGCATCTTTGTAAGTTTTGGAGTATTAAAAAGATCCGCAGGAACCTCCTTTGCGGTTTCTCGTAGTACGGGATCCCCGTCTTGTACGATATCTTTTGACATAAATCGAGTATAACAAAAAACACCGCCAAATGTAGCGGTGAAGGGAAGGTGACCAAGGAGCTCGCCGGGGGGACGATTTATAACTCCTTGATCACCTAACAGACGAGGTGGACAAGGGTTGGTAGCCTCGCCTGGTTTTGGGCACTGGAGCTCTCACTCAGGCACCCAAACTCTTCTATAATTGATAGTACTCCTATAAAATAGAAATGCAATATGGAACATATCGGAGCAAACCTACCAGAGTTTAAAAAAGAAAAGAACAGGAAAACTGAGCGAGGAGAGCTCATGGTCTATTTTCGTACAAAACTAAATGCAGGGAGAGAGAAGGACGGGCTCAAGCCTTTGTCTATGGGAAGAATGGGAATGTTGCTTCAAGGAATTCCAACAGAAGATCTTTATTATCTTAAAAGTGTTTGTAATCAAGCAAAGCATTTCTCAAAGAAATTTTGGTGGGAAATCAATCCAAAGAATCACGAAGGGAAGCAATTTGGACAGAAGTAAAATACTACGTACAATAGGGATATGAATTCGCGCGAGATGTTGGTTGTGAAAGGTCTTGGAGGAAAGAAAACACTTTCGGGCGAAATTACTATTAACGGTGCAAAAAATGCAGTATTGCCACTTATGGCATCTGCAATTCTTTTTAATGGGAAGGTGCAAATCAAAAAACTTCCAGAGATTCGAGATGTTATTGCAATGCGAGAGTTACTCGCAGGCCTTGGTGCAGAGGTGTCCCAAAAAGGAAATGTACTTTCTATAACTCCATCAAAGAAATCAAAAGGAGTGCTAGATGAAGATGTGGCAAAGCGTTTGCGGGCTTCAATTATTTTAACGGGACCTACTCTTGGAAAATATGGGAAAGTTGTATTTCCGCATCCCGGAGGATGTGTGTTAGGAGCTCGTCCAATTGACCTTTTTCTTTCTGCATATGAGAAGATGGGTGCAACAGTTGAACACAGTGGAAAGGCGTACATAATTAAGGCTCCACGTGGAGGGCTTAAGGGCGCAAATATTTTCTTTAAAACGATGAGTATGACCGCAACAGAAGCGCTCATGTTTGCAGCAACACAAGCAAATGGGAAGACTGTGCTTCATAACTGCGCCATGGAGCCGGAGATTGCATTTCTTGCTGACTGTCTAAATCAAGGAGGTGCAAAAATTGTAGGGGCTGGAACGCCAACAATTACTATTACACCCACAAAGAGCCTAAAGCAGAAGAAAGCATTTCCAGTACTTCCTGATCGTATTGAGGCAGGAAGCTTCCTTATTTTGGGTGCGCTTCTTGCGAAGAATTTAACTATTAAGAATGTTATTCCAGAACATCTTCAGATTGTTATTGAGCTTCTAAAAGAATCAGGTGTTCCTATAACAACTACAAAAAATACTATCTCAATAAAGAACAACATAAAACCAAACAGTTCATTTGAACCAGTGTCATTTAGAACTCATGAGTACCCAGGATTCCCAACAGACCTGCAGGCGCCAATGGTTGTATTTTTAACTCAAACAAAAGGAGAGAGTACTGTGCTTGAAACAGTGTTCGACAATAGATTTAATTTTGTACAAGATCTTGTTCGTATGGGAGCAAGAGCAAGTATTTGGAATCCACACCAAATAACGGTGTACGGTCCATCAAAGCTAAAGGCGCGACACTTAACAGGTCCTGATATTAGAGCTGGTCTTGCGTACATAATTGCAGCGCTTCTTGCAAAGGGAACAGGAACTATAGATAATGTGCACCTTATTGATCGAGGATATGCAGATATTGAAGGAAGGTTATCTGCACTCGGTGCAACTGTTGAGCGAAGAGAAGCATGAGTTATTTTTCACCAAAGCTAGGAATCGATTTAGGAACCACAAATATTTTGGTGCATCTTCCTGATAAGGGGGTGGTGCTTAACGAGCCGTCTGTGGTTGCTGTTTCTGAGCAAAACAACAAAGTTTTAGCCATTGGTGCTGAAGCAAAGAAAATGATTGGACGAACACCAGATGATATTGTGGCGTATCGACCAATGAAAGATGGAGTTATTGCTGACTATCGCGTAACAGAAGCAATGCTTCGTTACTATATGCGAAAGGCATTGGGACGATGGAATTTCTTTAAGCCCAACGTAATGATTTCTGTTCCTGCGGGAGTTACGGGGACAGAGCGTCGTGCAGTAGTAGAGGCTGCAGTTCGTGCAGGTGCTAAAAATGCATATGTTGTAAAAGAACCAATTCTTGCTGCTATTGGTGCAGGGGTTCCTATTCAAGAGCCATATGGTCACATGATCGTAGACGCTGGAGGTGGAACTATCGATGCAGCTGTAATCTCATTAGGAGGAATTGTGTGTGCGAATTCTGTGAAGTGCTCTGGAAATAAACTAGATCACGCCATCGTTGATTATTTAAAAAAGAATTACAACCTTGCCATTGGAGACAAGATGGCTGAGGACATAAAAATAAAAGTTGGGGCGGCGCTTCCGCTTGATGTGCCACTTACTATGGAGGTGCGGGGAAGGGATTTGGTATCAGGACTTCCAAGGACAGTTGAATTAAATACAAATGACGTTGTAGATGCTTTAAGTAAAGAGCTTCGAGAGATGATTCGTGCAATTCGAACAGTGCTTGAGCAAACACCTCCAGAGCTTGCAGCCGACATTATCGACAGGGGAATCATAATGACAGGAGGAACATCTCAGCTTCGAAATTTCCCAGAGCTCGTACTTCGAAAAACAGGAGTTAAAGCACGTCTGGCAAATGATGCATATTTCTGTGTGGTGAAAGGAACAGGAATCGCACTAAAACATCTAGATACATATCAGAGAAGTATCATAAGTAAGAAATAAGAAATGGGCGGATCATATGATCCGCCCATTTTTGGTTGGCAGTAGTCTGCTAGCCACGGTAACCGATGCGGAAACCGAAAAAGTTACCGCCGTTGGACCAGTCGTTTTCACTGGCGCCATCGAAGAATCCTTCGATGTAGAGACCGTCGTCACCGACAGCACGGCTGACCGATGCACCGTAAACGGTGGTGTTCGTGTCGCCGTACTTCCAGTCGTTCATGACGCCGCCGACTTCTGCCGAAAAGGTCCAGGCACCAGATTCCCGATTGTAGGTCAGGAGACCGATGAGGCCTGCATCTTCCAGGTCAGTCATGAGCCGGCCGTAACTGACATCAGCGCCAAAGCCAGACTCGTGCTGATAGGAACAGCCGGCAGAGAGCGCAGTGACGTTGTCCTCGAAGTAGAGGGACTCGTAGTAGTCAGCGCGGCCACGACAGGACAGAAATGCAATATCCCCGTGCACCTGGCCGCCGAAGCGGTAGTTTCCGAGATCCATCGAGTCAGAGTTCAGGTAGCTGCCGTCGACCAGGAAGTGGTCGCCGAAGGCGAGGCTCGCGTTCAGGCTGGTGATACCGTCGTCAGAGACTTCGTCTCCGATCACGCGATTGAACCGGCCATTTTCGTGGCCGAAATTGATATCGTAGTCCTGGGCGAGCGCCCCGGTGGTGAGTGTGAATGCCACAATGGTGGCGGACAAAGTACGAATCATGGCAAAATCTCCTTTGCTGTTGCCATTGAGACTGGGTAATTTAAAACATTTTTTAGAACAAAAGTCAATATGTAGTATTATATTTCCATATGCATCACGCACTCCTATATATAGGTTCTCCAAATATTTGTCAGTCTTGTACAAAGGGACTTCAAGCTGATTTGGGAGTTGCAGATATTGATATTCGTACGTATGAGCAAGAGAAGTTTCCTATAGCAGATGCACGGACTCTTGTTCAGAACATTCAAACAACTCCATTGGGGGGAGAGAAAACATTAACGGTTGTTGCTGTAGAGAAAATAGACGTTGAGGCACAAAATGCTCTTCTTAAGATTGCAGAAGAGCCACCAGCGCATGCTCACATTGCTCTTATCGTTCCAAGTATAGACATGTTGCTTCCAACACTTGTGTCTCGCTTTGTTTTATTCGGGAGTAATTCGGGAGGAGATGACTCATCTTGGGCAAAGGAGTTTATCTCTGCAACAACAGCTGCACGGCAAAAAATAACCGAGAAGATAGTGAAAGATAAAGATGCGGTAGCAGGAAAGAAATTAATTAGAGATCTAGAAACTGCTTTGGCAAAGACTCAAAATAAAGAGCAGTACAAAAATGAAATAGAAGATCTTATGGCATTTAGGCAGTATGTAGAACAGCGTGGTGCGAGTATGAAATTTATGTTGGAGCACTTAGCGCTTACACTTCCACAGATAAAGTAGTACGTGTTACAATCCAGCCATTATGGATGAACTAAAAGCAAAAGTTGAAGAAACAAAAGCGTGGCTTATTAAAGAGCTTTCAGGTGTTCGCACAGGAAGAGCTGCGCCACAGCTTCTTGAGAATGTACGTGTGGATGTATATGGAGCAATGACTCCACTTTCACAAGTTGCCACTGTTGGGGTAGAGGATGCAAAAACTCTACTTATTTCTCCTTGGGATAAAGAAAATGCAAAGCATATTGAAAAAGCTGTTGCAGATGCAGACCTTGGTGTTTCTACACAGGCAGGAGACACAAGTGTGCGTGTTATTTTTCCAGACCTTACGCAGGAGCGTCGAGACATGCTTCTAAAGCTTGTTGGAGATCGACTTGAACAAGCAAAGGTAACACTTCGAGGTGCTCGAAATGATGCAATCTCTCTATTTGAGAAACAAAAGAAAGATGGAGATATTGGGGAGGATGAACTATTTGGATTTAAAGATCAGGTTCAGAAGATAATTGAAGAGGGAACAAAAGAGCTTGAAGAGCTTGGGTCTAAGAAGAGGGCTGAAATTTCAGAATAATGGGAATTCTTACGTTCATAATTGTACTTGTCGCACTCATTGTTGTTCATGAGTTTGGGCATTTTATAGTGGCCAAGTGGTCAAAGATGCGAGTTGATGAATTTGGTCTGGGGTACCCACCAAAACTTTGGGGTAAAAAGATTGGAGAAACAGAATACACGCTTAATGCGCTTCCATTTGGAGGGTTTGTAAAGATTTATGGAGAAGATTCAGATGAATCTACAGAAGATAGTGCTCGAGCATTTACAAATCGTCCTCGTATCTTGCAGGCGCTAACTCTTGTTGCAGGAGTTGCAATGAATGTACTTGTTGCGTGGCTACTTCTTCTTATTGTGCTTACGTCAGGAGCACCACGTGCGCTTACTCCAGAGCAGGTACCAAATGCTGTAAATCCAGAACTTACTGTTACGTACGTTGTTCCAGGAACTCCAGCTGCTAATGCAGGCCTTAAGGCAGGGGATGTGCTGCTTGAAGGATCTTATGGAGACACTTCTTTTTATAATTCAAATGTAGATGAGTTTGTAACTTTTGTAGGAGGAGCAACCGACACTGAAGTTTCTCTTATTGTAGAGAGAGGAAATGAGCAAAAAGAACTTGCCATTACTCCAGAGGCGGGAATTGTAGAAGGGCAAGGTGCTATCGGTGTAGGACTTGCTGTTGTTGGATCAATAGAGCTTCCACTGCATGAGACTCTTGTGGAGTCTGTGGTTATCACAGGGATTCTTTTGAAAGACATTACAATCGGCATCACAACATTCTTATTCCAAGCAATTACATTCTCAGCCGACTTCTCACAGGTTGCAGGACCAATTGGGATTGCTGGTGTTGTAGCAGATGCTGGAGAAAATGGAATTATTCCACTTCTTTCTCTTACGGCTCTTATTTCTCTGAACCTTGCAGTTATTAATCTACTTCCAGTTCCGGCTCTTGATGGGGGAAGATTGCTCTTTGTGGCTGTTGAAGCAATCATTAGGAAGCCAATTCCAGCATCTGTTGCGCAGACTGCAAATACTATTGGATTTCTTCTTCTTATTCTCTTAATGATTGTGGTTTCTATAAGTGATATTGGAAAGTTGCTGGGATAAAAAAGTCCGCCCGTACCAAATTTAGTACGGGCGGTTTTATATCAGACATGCTCTCGCCAGAGCTTGTCGCTGGTGTTCAGAGCAAGTCTTTGCTCTTTTACACCAAATGAATGAGCTTTGTCCGTGAGAATTTTCCCAATTTCTGCAAAACCTTCATCAATCTTCATGGTCAGAAGTAGTTCGCAGATTTCGCAGTAGGCAACAGCGCTTACAGTTCCTTCAATGGCGTTAACCACTGATTCACAGAAAGGTTTTTTCTCAGATTGATTGCCAAGAATGTTCTCACGAACTGCCTGGGTATTTTCTTCAGTGGGTCGAAGACGAATACTTGCGTCCAGGTAAAGTTTACTCAGAGCTCTCTGCAATTTCAAAATCTTCGTGGTAGAGAGAAGTTCTCCAAGGATCTCAAGTCCAGGCAACGTATCAACCTTTTGCAGCCGATTGGCGATAGCGCGCTCAAAAGAAATATTGGTCATTTCTATCTCCTGAAAATGTGAAAATCTGTCTTGTAAAATACAATTATATTTACCCATTGTCAATAGACAACAATTGTGTTTGCCCTTACATACCCTGTCACATATAATGGATCCTAATGCGACAAAGTGAACTAATTGGAAAGACGCGCAAAGACGCGCCAAAAGACGAAGAAGCAAAAAATGCACAACTCCTTATTCGTGCAGGGTTTGTACATAAAGAGATGGCAGGAGCTTATACATTTCTCCCTCTAGGATGGAGTGTTGTAAAAAAGATTGAGCAGATCATCCGTGAAGAAATGGATGCTGTTGGAGGGCAAGAAATGCACCTGACCGCTCTTCAGAATAAAGCTTCATGGGAAGAAAGTGGAAGGTGGAGTGATGAAGTATTGGATGTTTGGTTTAAGACACAGCTTAAGGCAGGTGGTGACCTTGGTCTTGCAACAACACATGAAGAACCTCTTACAAATCTTCTAACAGATCACATTGCTTCTCATAGAGACCTCCCAACATACGCATACCAAATTCAAACAAAGTTTAGAAACGAGCTCCGAGCCAAGAGCGGACTCCTTCGAGGCCGAGAGTTTCGAATGAAAGATCTTTATTCTTTTTCAAAAACAGAAGAAGAGCACGAAGCTTTCTATGAAAAAGCAAAGCAGGCGTATAAGAATGTATTTGATCGTCTTGGTATTGGAGAGCGAACATATTTAACATTTGCGTCAGGTGGATCATTTGCGGAATTCTCTCATGAGTTCCAGATGGTAACTGAGGCGGGTGAAGATACTATCTATATTGATGAGGAGAAGGGAATTGCAGTAAATGAAGAGGTGTATACCGATGAGGTGCTCGAAAAGCTTGGGATAAAGAAGGAAAATCTAAAAGAAGCAAAGGCAACTGAAGTTGGAAATATCTTCTCATTAGGAACTCGCTTCTCAGATCCTCTAAAGCTTGTATACAAGGATGAGACAGGGGAACCGCAGCCTGTTGTTATGGGTTCATATGGAATTGGTTCTTCAAGACTTGTTGGTGCTATTGCAGAAGCACTTTCAGATGATAAGGGGCTTATTTGGCCTAAAGCTATTTCTCCATACGACATTCATCTAATTCAGTTACAGGATGAGGTAAAAGATGCTGCAGAAGATCTGTATAAAAAATTAGTTGGAAAAGGGTATTCAGTACTCTTAGATGACAGAGAGAAGAGTGCGGGAGAGAAGTTTGCTGATTCTGAGTTAATCGGAATAAGTAAGAGAGTTGTTGTGGGGAAGCGAGGAGTAGAGAATGGAACGTACGAAGTAACGGATAGGATTACGGGAGAAACTGCCGACATGAAAGAGGAGGACGTATGCCAGATATAAAAAAAATATTCAGAGGACTTTTTGGACATGATGTAGGAATAGATCTTGGGACCGCAAATACGCTGGTGTATGTTCGAGGTAAAGGAGTTTTAATAAATGAGCCGTCTGTAGTTGCGGTGAATAGTAAGACAGGGCAGGTGGTTGCTGTGGGGAATGAAGCGCGAGAGATGATTGGGCGAACACCTGCTCACATTACTGCTATACGCCCACTCCAAGATGGGGTTATCTCAGACTTTGAAGTGGCAGAGGAAATGCTCGCTTACTTTATTGAAAAGGTTCAAGGAGATGGGAGGCGTTTGTTTGGTCCTCGGGTAGTGATTGGTATTCCATCTGGCATTACCAATGTAGAGAGTCGTGCGGTACGAGATGCTGCGATTAATGCAGGTGCTCGAGAAGTACATATCGTAGAAGAGCCTATGGCAGGTGCTATTGGTGCAAAACTTCCTGTCAGAGAGCCTGTTGGGACAATGGTGATTGATATAGGTGGAGGAACCACAGATATCGCAATGATATCTCTTGGTGGAATTGTTGCGTCAAAACAAACAACCATTGCAGGAGATGCATTTAATCGAGACATAATCGATTACATTCGTGATGAATTTAAAATGATTGTAGGAGAGAAGACAGCAGAGGATTTGAAAATGAAAGTAACAAGCCTTACGCCGCTTGCAGAGCAACTTCATATGACGGTGCGGGGGCGAGATGTTCTAACAGGCCTTCCTCGAGAGGTTGTGGTAACAGATGCACACATACGAGCAGCACTCGCTACTTCAATTGAAGGGCTCATGGAAGTGGTTCAGGAAGTTGTAGAAATAACACCTCCTGAAGTACTTGGAGACATTATGCAAAGAGGAGCACATATTTTCGGAGGAGGGGCGTGCATGCGGGGACTTGCAGTGATGCTAAAGAATGTACTTGGTGTTCCTGTACATGTGGTCGAAGAACCTCTCACGGCAGTTGTTCGTGGTACAGGTATAATTACAGAGAACGTGAAAGATTATCAGGATGTAATACTAGCTCATGAAGAAGACTTGGCGCCGAAAACGTAGCATCATTTCAATACCACCGTTTTTCCTTATTGCCGGACTGGTTTTCTTTTTGGGGTGGGCTGTAATCTCAGCGGTATCTCATATTTCTCCAGGCACGTTAGAGGGTGTTTTTGCTCAAGCAACAAATGCAAATAACTCTGCCGCATCAGCAGGGAACAGTTTCCTTTCATTTTTTAAAGATAAGAGTGATTTAACAGCAAAGGTGAAGCGCCTTGAAGATAGTGAGCTTGCACTACAGCTTCAGCTACAAATTGCATCATTCACACAAAAAGAAAATGCTGACTTACGAGAACTCCTTTCATATGTTCCAGAAGACGGTGTTCTTGGAAGTGTTATAGCGTGGCCTCCTAAAACAGCGTACGACACACTCCTTATTGAAACAGGACAGAGTGTCTCTGTTGGGGACTTAGTACTCGGACGAGGAATAGCTCCAATTGGTCGTATAGATCGCACAGAGGGCAAGTATGCATACGTGAGACTGTTCTCTTCAGGAGACTTACAAACCCAGGTTCGTGTTGGAGGAGGTCGAGAGCTTCTTGAGTTAACTGGGCGGGGAGGAGGTAGTGCATTTATCGTGGCTCCCAAGGAAGTTGCTATAGATAGAGGTGACGAAGTGTATTTTCCGTATAGTGGAAATACTTTTATGGGACACATTGGAGCAGTTGAAACAAATCCAGCTTCATCTACTAAAAATCTATGGATTGTGTTTCCCAAACACTTCTATGCATATACGTGGGTGAGTATTGTGCCGTACCCAGCAATATGAAATATCTAGTTACCATAGTTGTAATGGCATTAGGATTTATCTTTTTGCCATGGTGGGGAGTATTTCTTTTGGCGGCTATTTCTTTAATCTATACAAAAGGGTACATCGCACTTGTCTTTACGATCCTATTAGATTTCTTTGCATTGCCACAAGAATTTCCATACGCATCTGTTACGTTTTTGGTTCTTATGCTCCTTGCTCGCACAATAAAGGACCGAATGTTCGATGGTGTAGAATAGGAATACTATGCGGCGTGGAAAGATAACAAGGCGTGCTGATTTTGAAATTGAACCAGATGAAGTTCTTCTTGATGCCTCTAATCTCCCACATTTTGATAAAGACCAGTTTCAGGGAAGGATTGTTGCGCCAATTGGAAAGAGGTCTCTCGTAGTTTTTGGAATAGGGTTTTTGCTTGTACTCCTTATCCTCATTGGAGAAGCATTTCACCTACAGGTAAGTACCGGGGCAGAGCTTCAGGCACGAAGCGAAAATAATCGACTTGAGCAGTCTATTATTTTTGCTGAGCGTGGCGTTGTTGTAGATAGAAATGGGGAAGTGCTAATTGGTAACTCACAAGGAGAAGGATCTTTTGCAAAGCGGATATATGCATCTCCAGGGTTTGGGCATCTGCTTGGATACGTGTCGTACCCAAAGAAAGATAAGGCTGGATATTGGTACAGTACAGAAATTGAAGGAGTCTCAGGACTAGAAGCAGTATTTGACGAGCGTCTTGAGGGAGAAAATGGCCTTGTGCTCATTGAAACGAATGCGCTTGGAGAAGAGAGTTCAAGTGAGACGGTATTGAAACCTTTTGCGGGAGAGAATCTTGAGCTGACTATTGATGCAAAGGTTCAAGAAAGTTTGTTTACACATATAAAAGATCTTGCAGATCAAATTCCTTTCCAGGGTGGGTCTGGAATAATTATGGATATTGAAACAGGAGAGATTATTGCCCTTACCAATTATCCTGAATATAACCCAAATGTTTTAGCAGATGGAGAAGACCGAGACACTATTGTTAGTTATCAAAATGATTCAAGAAAGCCGTACCTTAATCGTGCGGTAGCGGGTCTTTTTACACCAGGATCTGTTGTAAAACCAATTGTTGCAATTGCAGCACTTGAAGAAAAAATTGTAGGAATTAATAACACCTTTTTAAGTACAGGACAGATTAGTATTCCCAATCCATATTTCCCAGATCAACCAACCATCTTTAGGGACTGGAAAGCACATGGGTATGTAAATGTGGTTCGTGCGCTGGCTGTGTCTTCAAACGTATTCTTCTACATTGTTGGTGGAGGGTATGAGGGGCAAGAAGGCTTGGGAATCGATACGCTTGCAAAGTGGATGCGAAACTTTGGTCTTGGAGAACCAACAGGTATTCAGTTTGCGTCTGAGGAGAGTGGGTTTGTTCCAACGCCAGAATGGAAAGAAGAAGCGTATGGAGAAGATTGGAGGATAGGAGATACGTACTACACAGCTATTGGGCAGTATGCGGTTCAGGTGACGCCATTGCAGATGGTTCGTACTGTTGCTGCTATCGCAAATGGTGGAAAGCTTCTAACACCAACTATTATCGCAGGAGATGCTGGGCCAAAGAAAAGAGTAACCTTTAGTAAAGAAACACAAGAGATTGTAATTTCTGGAATGAAGGAGGCGGTAAATAATATTGAAGTGGGAAGTGCCCGCGGGCTTAAAAATAGTCACGTTTCAGTTGCTGGTAAAACAGGAACAGCGCAGGTTGGTTCAGGGAATAAATTTCATAATGCGTGGGTAGAAGGCTTCTTCCCAGTTGAGAATCCTAAGTATGCATTCGCTGTTGTTATGGATCGAGGGCCAAGCTCCAACCTAATTGGAGCTGTGGCAGTAATGCGAAATGTTATTGAAGATATGGCAGTATCTTCTCCCCAGTACTTCACAGTTGACTAGGTGTGAATCATGCGTAGAATAGTGTGAATTCATATGTCAGGAGAAGACACAGTACTAACAAGAGAAAAATTTGATGAGCTCGTAGCAGAGCTCGATAATCTTAAAACTGTCCGCCGAACAGAAATCGCGGAATCTTTGGAGTATGCACGTTCTCTAGGAGATCTTTCAGAGAATGCTGAGTATCAGGAAGCTCGAGAGCTTCAGGCTGCTACTGAGGAGCGAATCCGAAAATTGGAGGATATCATCAAGCGAGCAAAGATTATTTCTCATAAGAAAAGTGACGTTGTTGATTTCGGTTCTGAGGTAACAATCGTAAAGGTGGGAGATAAGGAAAAGCATGACTATATTATTGTGGGAAGCGAAGAGGC
The DNA here is from genome assembly GCA_002331145.1 of Candidatus Minusculum obligatum. GTDB lineage: Bacteria > Patescibacteriota > Minisyncoccia > Phycocordibacterales > Phycocordibacteraceae > Minusculum. The sequence goes on from DCYT01000001.1 coordinate 14,191, forward strand.
AGACATGCGCTCACGAAAGATCTCACACGTATCTCCACTAGGATCAGCAATGATGGGGAAGAAGAAAGGAGATGAGTTTGACTTTAAGACTCCAAGTGGAAAACAGCAGTACAAAATTGTTTCTGTGAAATAAAAAAAGAAGCCCCGAGTTGCCTCGGGGCTTCTTGTTAGTCACGATTTCGGAAAAATCTGAAGTAGTGTTCTCCCGTACGTTTGCAGTAATCAGGAACAAAATGCCCCTCAGTTTGCATGCGGTCCATGTATTCGGAGGACCAGCTTCCGTAATAGGGAATTGGGCCCCAGATTACTTCAGCTCTCATCGTCACAGTTCGTTCAGTATCACCTTCACGAATTTTCACAACAGCCTTCTGGCCAATCTTTTTGGCACGTAAGATGGGTGTAAAAGCACGAAGTTCTTCTTGAGATTTGAATTCTAATGGTTTCCCATTGTACTCAAGAATTCTTGCTCCAAAACGAACTTTTGCTCTGCCGGAAGGGCTGTCTAATAATCTGGTTAAGACAAAAACCTCTCCGTCTTTCCAGTCAAATTCCCAGCCGTAGCCGATATAGCGGTGGCGAAGTTTATATACGACCCACCAGAGTAAAGGTACAAGCACTGCAAGGAGTGCAAGCATGAGATAGATATTCATGAAAGTTCTCCCTCAGGTTTCTATTTTTAAGGTACCAGAAAGCACTACAAGTCGCCAGAGCATTTGTTTTTATACGAAGTTCCCGTAAGATAACACATAATGTTTTGGGCAGATAAAATAGCGCAGGAAATAAAAGAAAAGCGAGGGGATGGTCCGCTGATCATTCGAGATGAGAAGACCATGAGTGGACGAGTGCATATTGGATCTATGCGCGGTGTTGCAATACATGGTGCTGTGGGAGAGGCGCTAACTGAGCATGGTGTAGACAATGAATACTATTACGAGATCAATGACTTTGATCCCATGGACGGTCTTCCCGCATATTTAGATGAAAAAGAATACGAGCAGCACATGGGGAAGCAGCTAAAGGATGTGCCAGCTCCGGATGGAAAGGCAAAGAACTATGCAGAGTATTTTGCTAATGAGTTTTTGGAAGTAATTGCAAAGTCTGGATATACACCAAAGTACTATCGAGCATCTGAACTTTATGAATCTGGGAAGATGGATCCGTATATCAAGATGGCACTTGAAGGTGCAGACAAAATTCGAGATATCTATAAAAAGATCTCAGGATCAGATAAGCCGGAGGACTGGCTGCCTTTGAATGTTAGGTGTGAGAAGTGTGGAAAGATTGGAACCACAAAAGTAACAAGCTTTGATGGAGGGGAGGTTGAGTATACGTGTCATGAAGATTTAGTTGATTGGGCGAAGGGGTGTGGGCATCAGGGAAAAGTTTCTCCATTTGGTGGGAATGCAAAACTTCCGTGGAAGCCTGAGTGGGCTGCAAAGTGGGGAGCTATGAATGTTTCAGTTGAGGGAGCTGGAAAGGACCACTCAACTCGTGGAGGTTCTCGAGATGTGGCGAATGCTATTGCTACAGAAGTATTTAATATTGAAATACCATTCGATGTACCGTATGAGTTTTTCCTTGTGGGAGGAAAGAAAATGAGCTCATCAAAAGGTTCAGGATCTACTTCAAAGGATATTTCAGATTTATTCCCTCAGGAAGTATTCCGACTAGCCCTTATTGGAAAAGATATTAATAAGCAAATCAACTTTGAGCCAGAAGGAGAGACGGTGCCAACGCTCTATGATCAGTATGACAAGATTGCACTAGCGCATGAATCAGGGGAGGAAGATGATTTCACGCGTCTGTATGAGTACTGTCAGCTTCCCGAAGTTAGAAAAGATATTCCAAAGGCATTCTTGCCTCGATTTAGCCAATTGGCATACATCTCACAGATGCCACATGTTGATCTTGAAGAGCAGGTGAAAGAAATGAAAGAAGCAGAGCTCACTGATCTTGATAAGGAAACACTTAAGAACCGTCTTGAGTATGTAAAGTATTGGCTTTCTACATATGCGCCAGAGCGATATAAGTTTGAAATTCAGGAGAGTATGCCAGAAGTGAGTCTTTCAGATTTACAAAAGAAAGCACTTGCTACTCTTGCCGATTTTGTAAAAGAAAATGATGAGATTACAGGTCAAATGATGCATGAAAATCTTCACGCAATAAAAGAAGAACTCGAGATTGAACCAAGAGAATTCTTTACTGCTATTTATAATATTTTCCTAAACAAGGACAGTGGCCCAAAGGCTGGATGGTTCTTGTCTGTGCTCGAGAGAGATTTTGTGTTGAAGCGACTGGAAGAAGCAGGTAAATAAAAAACACCCCTCATTCCTCTGAGGGGTGTGGAAGTTCGCGAGAGATTATCATCCTTCCGGATCGATAATTATCTCCTTTGCCAATTTCATGTACACGGAACTGCCTATTTATTTCAAGTTTTGCAGTGCGTCTTCCTTTTCCTATGAGGAAAAACGGAAGCCAAAAACGATCTGAGGGAAGCAGCTCTGCTCCATCAGGACCAATATTTGGGTACGTTATTTCCCGTATAGGGTACCAAGCGAAAGATTCAAACTCAGGAGATTCTTTGTTTGGAACAATCTCCACTCTTTCTTTAAGGTACATGCGGAAAACATGAAGTATTACATCAGGCTCTTTCTCAGAGGGGTCAGAAGGAATTTCTTCACCCTCCTCAAAGAAGGAAACCTCTACTTTCCCAATGTAAACAAGATCTTTTATTGGGTCATCACCGTTGTGGAGCGTAACTTCCTCATTGAATTCGCGCATCGCTGCGTCTTCAGGACTTTCTCCTTCATTTATTTTCCCACCGATGCCATTTAAAAAAGGTTTGGTGAGATGTTTAAAAGGACCCTTGAACACAGTGACATGTCCAAGAGCAACATATTTTTGATAGAGATCGTAGCCACCTTCTTTGAAGGTGGGGAAGATCACTACCGCTTCGGGGATCTCTTTTTTGGACATGTGTGACTCCTTCTGAGAACATTTTGCCATATTTTTTGTACGTAAGTCAAATATCTACTATCCACACGGTATTTTAGGCAAAGTGGGGCAAAGTGGCATATAATTCAATACTAGTGGGGGAAAGTGGTGAATTATGTTAATCGGAGAGTATACACATACGTTTGATACCAAAAACCGAGTTGCTTTGCCGGCAAAATTTAGGAAGGAGTTTGGATCAAAAGTGATTGTGACTCGTGGACTTGATCGATGTTTATTCATTTACACCCCCAAGTCCTGGGAGAAGATTATTGCTCGAATGAGTGATCTATCTATCGGTCAGGCAAGCACCAGAGGGTTTAATCGCTTTATGCTCTCAGGTGCAGTTGATATAGAAGTTGATTCGCAGGGCCGTATCTTGATCCCGGACTTCTTGAAAGGCTTTGCGAGTTTAGAGGGGAAGGTGGTATTGGCTGGAGTGAATGATCGGGTAGAAGTATGGAATGAAAATGAATGGGAAACCTACAAAGCAAGTATTGAACAAAATGCAGACCAACTCGCAGAGAAACTCGGAGAGATTGGCATCCTCTGAGGAACATACATCGGTGCTCTTACAAGAAGTTCTTGACGGACTTGCTGTTGAGAAGAACTCGGTTGTGGTTGATGCGACAGTTGGAGGTGCAGGTCACCTAAGGGAATTTGCAGATTTGCTTTCTGAAGAAGGTTTGTTGATTGGAATAGATGCAGATCCTGCAGCTCTAGAGAGGGCAGAGGAAGCACTTCCAACAACTAAAGCAACATTGCTACTCATCCCTGGAAACTTTAGAGACATTCGAGACCATTTAGAAGGTCGAGAAGTAACAGAAGTGACACATGTACTGTTTGATCTTGGCTGGAGTGGATTTCAACTAACTGCAGGAAGAGGATTCTCTTTCTTGGTGGACGAACCACTTTTGATGACCTATGGAACTCCAGGAGAAGAAACTCTTACTGCCAAAGATATCGTAAATACTCTCGACGAGGATAAGATTGCAGACATTATCTTTGCATACGGAGAAGAGCGGTTTGCTCGACGTATCGCAAAAGCAATTGTTTCTTCAAGAGAAGAGAAAGAGATAGAGACAACAAAGGAACTAGCAGCAATCGTAAAGCACGCAGTTCCAGTTTGGTATCGGCACCGAAAAGCCCATCCTGCAACAAAGACATTCCAAGCACTAAGGATTGCAGTAAATGATGAGCTAGATGCACTTCGGGACGGACTTGAGGGAGCTGTAAAGGTTTTGGCTCCAGGTGGAAAGATTGCAGTAATCACATTCCACAGTATCGAGGATCGAATCGTAAAGCGTTTCTTTGAAAGCTTGCAAAGGGATGGAATAGGAAAACCACTTACCAAAAAACCAATTGCACCAAGTAAAGAAGAGCTTGTAGAGAATCCTCGAGCACGAAGCGCCAAACTTAGGGTATTTGTAAAATCATGAAAAAAATTCTTGCAGTAACACATCCGACTGAAAAAAGAATTCTTGCATCACTTGCAGTGGCATTTTTTGTACTAGTAGTAGCCTATATGTATCTTGTTGCAGCAACAGTTTTCCACGTAACTGCACGAAAGAACATTCAGTACCAATCACAAATTAGGGCAGCTCATGTAGCTGATCTAGAGTCAGAGTTCCTAAAAGAGAGTACTTCTATAGCACGAGCTGCTCGTGGAGAATCTGACCTCTCACCAGTGAAGAAAAAGCATTTTGTAAGAATTGCCCCAGGGCGTACACTTACACTATATGACGAGAGCTAAGTTGCGTGCGCGACTGCGTATTGTAAGCATTTTCATTTTTCTTATAGTTGCTGTTTTTTTAATACGTCTGTATGTAGTGCAGGTAGTATACGGGGAAGAGTTTCGTGTGCGAGCTGAGCGGCAATACGTAAGTGCTCTTGTGGCTCCATTTGATAGAGGAAGTATTTTCTATACACGAAAGGATAAGTCACTCATTAGTGCGGCAACGCTTGAAAGTGGATTTACGCTTGCTATTAATCCAAAGGAGATAGGAGATCCAGATATTGCCTACGCGAAGCTTTCAGAGTTTGTGGAGATAACAGAAGATGCATTTTTGTACCGGGCAAATAAAGTAGATGATCCATATGAGGAAATTCTACATGAGGTAAAAGATGAGGTTGGGAGAGAGATTCTCGAAGCTGACATTCCAGGAGTTATTTTGGTACGTGATAGGTGGCGATATTATCCAGGAGATACACGAGCAGCACACACTATTGGCTTTACTGCATATGATGAGAATCAGCTCGTAGGACGCTATGGGCTTGAGCGCTACTACGAAGATGTCTTGAACAGGCAAAGTAAGTCCTTGTATGTGAATTTCTTCGCAGAAGTGTTTGCAAACCTTGGAAGTATTATCTTTGATCGAGATAGTACTCGAGAGGGGCATCTCGTTACAACACTCGAGCCCACAGTACAAGGACAGCTAGAGGAAGTTATCACAGACCTGCATGATGAGTGGAATAGTAGAGAGACTGCAGGGATAATCATTAATCCAAAGACTGGTGCTATTTATGCTATGGCATCGTACCCGACATTTGATCTTAATAAGTTTGAAGAGGCAAATGCTGAATACTATAAGAACCCTCTTGTAGCAAATGTCTATGAATTTGGATCTATCTTTAAGCCCATTACTGTAACAGCAGGAATAGATAGTGGTGTTATTACCGAAGAGACAACGTATGTAGACAGAGGAAAGTTAACTGTAGATGGGGCAACTATTTCAAACTTTGATGGAAAAGGACGAGGAGAGGTGTTGATTCAAGAAGTGTTAAGTCAGTCTTTGAATACTGGAGTAGCGTACATTGTGCAGGAAATGGGAACAGACAGATTTAGGTCATATCTAAAAAATCTACATGTCGGAGAGGAGACAGGAATTGATCTCCCAAATGAAGTAAAGGGTCTTACAAGCAACCTCGATTCTCCAAGGGAGCTTGAGTACATCACCGCATCTTTTGGACAGGGAATTGCCCTAACACCAATAGGTGCTGTTAGAGCACTTTCTGCTGTGGCAAATGGAGGAGTGCTCGTTCAGCCTCATGTTGGGAGAGAGATTCGTCATCCATCAGGACTTATTACAAAGCTTGGGTGGGGTCTTGATGAGCGAATCTTTAAAGAAGAGTCATCACAGATAGTTTCAAGAATGCTTACCAAGGTGGTAGATGAGGCTCTGCTTGATGGAACAGTAAAGATTGACTCTATGAGCGTTGCTGCAAAGACAGGAACAGCCCAAATTGCATCCCCTGATGGTGGGTATTATGAGGACAGGTACCTACATTCATTCTTTGGATACTTCCCATCGTATGATCCAGAGTTTTTGATCTTCTTGTATACGGTAGAGCCAAAGGAAGTTCGCTATGCTTCACAAACCCTCACCCATCCTTTTATAGACCTTGTAAGTTTCCTCACAAATTATTACGATGTAGAGCCTGACCGAATTTATGAAAACCTTCCTTAAATCCATCATTGTTGCCATCACCACTCTCGAAGCAAAGATGGTGTTGAAGAAATATAAACCAACGATTGTTGTGGTTACTGGAAGTGTTGGAAAGACCTCAATGAAAGATGCTGTTGCTCATGTATTGGAGCAACAGTTTTTTGTTCGCAAAAGCCAAAAAAGCTATAACTCTGAGACAGGAGTTCCTCTCACAATTTTGGGATGTGAGAATCCTTGGAACAGTCATGTTCTCTGGATGAAAGTAATTGTAGAGGGACTTCTCCTTATTTTTACACAAAACCACTATCCAAAAATTTTAGTATTAGAGGTTGGGGCAGATAAGCCAGGAGATGTAAAAGGAATGATGGATTGGATTACACCTAACGTCGTTATTGTGACAAAACTTCCAAGTATTCCAGTTCATGTAGAGGCGTACGCTTCGCCAGACCAGACGCGAGAAGAAGAATTTTCTCCAGCACATGCGCTCGGAAGTGATGGAACGCTTATCTACAGCAAAGATGATGAGTTTGCAGCTGAGCTTGCAAAGGGAGTTGGCGCAAACGTTATAACGTATGGGCTAAAAGAGGGTGCAGACATTGTTGGAGAGTACAAAGGCCTTGTCTACGATGGAAATGCTCCAAAAGGAATTTCCGCAGATATCATTCGGGACGGGAAGCGTGAGTGCGTGGTTGTAAATGGAGCAGCAGGGAAACATCAACTATATCCAGCTCTTGGTGCATATGCCACAGGACTTGTATTTGATCTTATCCCTAGTCAGATTTGTGAAGCAATTCAAGGATATACTCCTCCACAAGGTCGTATGAGAGTACATGAAGGAATTAAAAACACACTTCTTATTGATGACTCATACAACGCATCTCCTGTAGCTATGATCGCAGCACTTGATACGCTTAATGAGATTCAGGCGGCAGGAGAGAAGATTGTAGTACTTGGAGATATGTTGGAGCTTGGAACATTTTCAATGGATGAGCATATGCATGTGGGAAGGTATGCGGCAAAGAAAGCAGACTTGCTTGTAACGGTAGGGTTGCGGGCAAAAGGGATTGCAGATGGAGCAAATAAAGCTCGTATGGCAAAGAAGAATATGGTGCACTTTAATACATCAGAGGAGGCAGCAGAGTTTTTAATAGAAAAGGTAGAGAGTGGAGACGTGGTTTTGGTAAAAGGATCTCAAGGGGTACGAATGGAGAAAATAACAGAAGCACTTTTGCAAGATAAGAGTAGAGCTTCAGAGCTTCTGGTGCGACAAGATGTTGAATGGAAAAAGCGTTAGTGGTATGTTGATTTGGTCGCCGATTGGGCGATTTGATCTTTATGGGAAGGGTAGATAATGCCGAAAAAGGAAACACGTGAAGAAACGATGGCACGGCTTGGAGTCAAGAAGGACCTTGTCCTTGCGGGCCCTCCAGACTCGAGGAGACCGGTTGGAGGAGTTCTTGTTCCTTCTGGTCGCTCCGAATTTGACACCAGGATCACCAAACGCCGCTAATCGTTTGTTTTCAAACGGTTCCATAAACGCCACATTGCAGAAAGCAGTGTGGCGTTTTCAAATATAAATTTCCATGGTATATTCCACGACACAAACAGGCCCTATCGTCTAGCGGCTAGGACATCGCCCTCTCACGGCGGAAACCGGGGTTCGATTCCCCGTAGGGTCACCAATTTAGATGTATCAGCACCAGCCTTCTTATTTATCTCGAAAATAAGGGACATTTTAGTGGTTCCAAATTTTGCTCCATCAAAAGTGATTTTTTCAGGAAATAGCAGTTTTTGGAACCGTAGTCTATGTTCTGGTTGTTTTTCTAAATCTTTCCACGTTTTAGAACTGTCTCTAACAAAATCAAAACAAAATGAGAGTGCCTCATCCATATTTAATTCTTCAAATTGCTTTTCTTTTAAAAGAGATTTATTAAGATGTATTCGTTTGTTTATAGATTCTTTTTGCTCTAAAAATTCTATATCCTTATAAACTCCAGATCTGTGGAATTCGAATACTTTTTGTCTTTCGTCTTCTAGATTTGAAATATCTCTCCTCACTTTTTCATTTTCTTTATCAAGTTTTTTAAAGTTGGATTGCCAGACATCTAATACAACAGCCTTGAAAGCTTCTTCATACTCTTTCTCTTTTGGAGCAACCGTTTCGAGGAAAGATATAAAATTTGCTTCAAACTTTTCTTTAGAGTGAGACTTTGCGTGAGGACAATTTTGTTTCTGGTGGTGGTAGTAAGGATATTTTTTTCCTTTTCTTCCTGTGGAAGAACTTCCCGTTAAGGTCACCTCGCAATGGTCACATTTAACAAACTTTCGCAAAGGAAACTCAGGGTTTTGTTTTAACCTAGGCCCGTCCCCATACTTTCTATGTACTCCAGGCTGACATTTCCAAAATAGATCCTCACTAATAATTGGTTCAAAACTTCCTACAACTTCCATATCAAAAGCCTGTATCAATCCGTAGTAAATGTGGTTTTTAATTATCTTTTCTATAGATTGAGGATATAGTTTTTTCCCTGAAGATCCCACCAAACCTTTTTTATATAAAAGGTTAGATAATGATTTAAAACTATGTACACCTTTCGACCACTCTTCGAATGCCATACGTATGTAAGGGGCTACAGAATCGTCTATAACAAGATTTCCGCCTTTTATTACACGCTTGTATCCCAAAGGAGCTTTCCATACCCATACGCCTGATTTTACGCGTTCCACCATACCGCCTTTACTGCGTGTGGCTCTAGTACTATTTTCAAACTCGGCAAAAAGAGCAAGCATTCCCTCTGAAAGCATTCCTACAGGACTATCATCCATATGCTCAGTTACTGATTGCAGACTTGTTCCATATTTTTTTAGAAAACTTCTAGCAACAACGTGATCATTCTGATTTCTGGCAAACCTGTCAATCTTATAAACAAGAAAGAAGTCAATGGAATTCTTTTTCTTTGAACAATAACTTATAGCTTCTTGAAATTTTGGTCTGTTAGCTGTTTTTGCTGATTCTCCTTCTTCAACAAAACACTTAAGAACCTGTATTCCTTTATGATCAGCATACTCTTTGCAAATTCTTTCTTGACTGCGTAGACTCGTTCCTTTTACTTGTTCAGCAGAAGACACACGGCAGTAGATAATTCCTGTTTTCTTTTGAGTATCCATATATCAAACGATAGTATCTTTACTGTTTTTTGTGAATAACCCAAGGTTATCTTTGGAACCATATTTTTTCTCCCAATAGGTATCAAACATGAGTTGAGCCGCTTCGTAGAATGCATCACGAATAGCCGCAACATCTTTATCAGGAAGACGTTTCAAACTCTTATCTATTTTTCGTAATTTTTCTATCGAGAGCATATAAGCAAAAAGCAGCCATCGATGACTGCCTCTGCTTACTTAAGAATTGGTAGCTCAATACACAGTGACTGTGTCATCGAATTACCAATTCAATACAAACTTACTATTTAGATCTAAATTCATTTTTAGAGCGCAAGCTCAAGGTTTTGTCCTATTCTTATCATCACTGACGCAGATGCCTCGTTAGAACACGTAGACTAAGTAGTGTAAGTATCAATTGGGAGATTAATAAAGATTTCTCTTAAGTTCCATTAGAGAAAGTTTCTATTAACCCTATTAACTGTTTGATATTGTATCAGAGTAGTTACCTACCCTAAAAGGGGACAAAAGGTGGATAGAGTTTGATACCTTAACAAATAGGCTTGGAAGGTATAGAATTAGCAAACAATTGAATACGCTCTTTAGGAGCAAGGCCTAACCCATTTTTGGTATGGCCCAAAATTCGCGTTCAACGTAAAAACCCCGTCATCCAGGGCGTTGAACGCGTTGCAGAGGGAAACTTCTGTAGGATCTTAGGATCTTCTGGTGGCGGGATTTTTGTATGAAAATAAACTTAGATAAAATTGAGAAAAATCTAGAAGCCTATCAAGCTTTTATTAAAGAAAATACTACTAGTGAGCACAGGCAAAAGAGGTGGGGGCTTACGCTAGATAAAGAAGAAAATAGAAAAAAGTTTCCAAGGGAATTTATAGATGAAATAGGTGTTGAGTTAGATCATGCTCAAATAAAAAGATTCTTCATGATGAGTGACGCAGAAAAATTTCTATGGGCTTATTGGAGTCAAAGAAATATAGCAAGGAAAAGTTTTGTATGGGGGATGTATGGTCTAATCTTTTTTATTGTCATCATCCTTATCATCTTTGGCAACCTCTTCTTCTGATTCTTTTCTGGTTAAATCCAAAATTATAGGCCTATTACTTCCAATCGCTTTACCGTGAACAACAGCATGATACTGCTTTAGTTTTTGTATATTTTTTATAAATTCTGTTCCTGTATAGTTGCTCATAAACTCTTTTGTTGTTGTATCAAATGATTGAAGACATATCACGGTGTTGCATTGAGTTAATACAGTTTTTGATACGTTTGCCGATCGTTGGGCGATAACCAAGAGTCCGACACCGTATTTGCGTCCCTGAAGTGCAATTTGACTCATTCTACTTACAAGTTGCTTGTTGCTTCCATAATCTCCCATTTCGCCAAGAAAATTTGTTTCTGGAATAATGGTATGAGCTTCTTCAAGAACAATGCAAATTCGTTGATCTTCGTTATCTCTTGCAAGTTGAAATATTTCACCCAGGAAGATTTCTGTATATGAAAGGATTGAAGTTGTCCCGGTAAAGCCAGGTAATTCAAACAGGCCAACATTATTGTCTGAGTCTTGCAAGAATGTTTCAATTCGGTTTTTTACTCTCTTTTTAATTTGGTCTTTGACAGTTGCTATTCCAGACTTGTTTTGAGCATTAGGTGATTTTTTGCTTTCCTCTTCTATATAATTGAATCTTTTTTCAGCAAAAGTTTTTGACGCATCATCTATAATTTCTACAGGGTTCAGCGAAGTAAGTTTTTCTTTGTATTCTCCTGTAAAATCTATACAGACAACCTTCATTTCTTTCTCAATTTCTGATATAAGTTCATGAGCAAGAAAAGATTTTCCTGACCCTGTAACTCCAAGTAGGGCAGTGTGGTGTGTTACGGCAGAAATTAAATCAATAAAAACAGGTATTTTAATTTTTGGAATGAATCCAAGAGTATGTTCAATACGCCTCTCATCTTTTATGGGTTTTGGGTTATATTTATCGACCTGAGGAAATTTAACAAGTTGATTTAGTTGTGGTGTCCATCCGTAAGGTTCAAATGTTCTATCTTTTTCATTGTAAAACCCAAGTTGTTCTGCGTGGGCAAAAATACCTCTTCTCGATATATTCTGAGCGAGTTCTTCGGTAGAGGTGGTTGCATCTATTATTTGGTAAAGAACCTCCCTCTCTTCTTTTTTGTTGTCCTTCGAATAAGAAATATCGACAACAACAACATCTCCTTCCTCTAAAGTACCCTCTGTAGAAGGGAACGGTTCAAATATTATTCTGTTAACATTAGAGCCGTCAGAAATTTTTCCAATAATACTCGAAGCTTTGTTTTTTGCGGCAATTTTAACAGACCGTTGTTTGCCTAAAATAATTTTAGAACCGTTAATGAGTATTGCTTCTGCAATAATATCTTTATCAAGCGCCAGTAGATTTGTAATAACAAAATTACGTGTACTATTATTTTTATCCAGAACTTCAATGACAGTTCCTTCTGACAACCTCTCATTTAACCTAAGTTTGATTGTAGTTTCACCCTGGATGGCGATAATGCTTCCAACAATACCATCTTCTTTTTCCTCAGAAACAAGATATTTTGAGAAGAAATCAATTATTTTATGTATCTCTTTTGCAAAGAGGGCAATTACAAAAGCAATTGTTAGTGCAGCAATTGATTCATTAGGGATTGTTTCTGCTGTTGTTAAGAAGAGTAAGAAGGCGAGAGGATACAGAACTCTAGACGCGCCAGCGCTACCAACAGCTTTTCTGAGAAAGTTAAGAATGTCAGAATCTTTTTCTTGTAGTGCTTTTAATATAAATGAAAGGATAAGAAGTATAGATACAAGAAGTACAAAAGGAAGCCAAAAATAAAATATTGCTGTACCTATAAATATTTCTGATTGGCTAAGTAGTAAAAGTAAAACTGCAAAAGTGTTGGCTAAGGCGGTTGCAGGAGAAGTGTAATATTGTTCAATAAAAAATGCCGCTATTATTAGCGGCAGAAATGCTAGAAAGAAAGTATTTGAAAGCCCAAGCAGAAAAAGACCTGTTGCTACAAAAATAATAGCTATCAAAATACGTAGGAAAATCTTTAAATTTTGTTCTTGAATTTCTAGAAACTCCATATTGTTTGTTTAGTATGATGTTTTTGGAAAATAAAGGCAAGAAAGCTTTTTCTAATCTAAGTTGGTAGTTAAAATGTGAGTTTGTTTGAAATGGTGCAGTTTTGTTCTAAATCTTTTTGCTGAAACGTTAAATCTTTCCCAATCTTTCATTTCTTTTATTAATTGGTTCCAATTTCGTCCCACTTGGGTCACAAATTTATGAAAACAGCACGTAGTATTTACTACGTGCGGTTTTCATTGTATAAAGCTTTTAGAAGTGAAGACTAAGGAGGCGAATATGTTTGTATACACTGTCGCTTTCTTTGCGACATTACCGCTACGAGTTGGAATTATTTGGAGAAATTTTCAATGCTGGCGCTTTGGGAAAGTTGCTCGAAAGCAAGAAGATCGTATCTACGAACTCAGTAAACATGTTCTTAATAGTTTTATCTCGGAAGATAAAACTATTAATTATATTGAATACCACTCACAACTTTCTTTGGGTTACCCAACAAAAGAAAATGGAGAGCGGTTTTCAGAGATATGTTGGGAAGCACCCATTTGCTTTACAATCTTCCATAATGACAAGCCGCTGGTTGGCATGGGCTTAGAGTTTCGAGGCTCAGCACTGTGCATATGGCAGCTTCAGGGTGTTCGTGGCGCAAAAGTACCAGAGACCATTCGTAAATGGCCAGCACTTTTTGTGGAGGGCGCAAAGAAATTTGCGTCAGAAACAAAAGAAATACGTTCAGTTCGAGTTTACGCAGCTGATCAACGTATTTCATACAGGTTTCCAGAAGGAGATTTGAGTGAAGCGGATATGTGCAGGCACCAGAGAAATTTACGCCGTCGCTATGATGGCACTGCCAGACAGCAAGGTTTCAAAAAAGTATCAAAAAGGTATTGGGAGTGGAAAGGGTAAGGACCGCATGTATTTGCGGTCCTTTTTTCTGGTCATTGTCAGTAACGAACAATGGTTGCGCCGTACACATGAAGAGTTGGCTGCCTTGCTTCTCGAAAACTTCGATGGAAGGCAGCACTGTCTTCAATTCGCTTGGCGGCAAGCCTAACAAGTTCTGTATTTTGCTCAAGCGTTCTGTCCTGCGCAGCCTTTTGGAGGCCTTCTCCAATTTTTGCCATCTGGTGTCTCCTCTAAATCTTTTCTGATACTACAACAAGAGATAGTTTGTTACAATTTCCCCATATGATCGCAGGACTTGGAATATGGGGATTTGTACTGGTGATGTCACTAGTAGTTCTTGTAAAAGGTGCAGACTCTTTTATTAACTCTGCAGAGAAGATAGGGAAGGCATTTAAGCTTTCTCCATTTGTAATTGGAGTATTGCTTGTTGGTATCGGAACCTCACTTCCTGAATTTGCCAGTGGTGTTGCAGCTTTGCTTGCAGGAAATGTGGAAATTATTGCCGCCAATGCTATTGGATCAAACATAACTAACATTCTGCTTATTGTTGGAATCCTTGCAGTTCTTGCAAAGAAGTTTGTTATTAAACAAGATCTTCTGGCATCAGAGCTTTCTTTGTTTGTAGTTTCGACATCTCTTTTCATTGGAGTTGCATTTGATGGGGTCATTACAATTCTTGAGTCATCGCTTCTTGCCATTGGATTTATCATCTACCTTTTTTATATTCTTTTTGGAAACGATAAAGATGCTCCAGCAACTGCAAAATACAAAGCAGAGCTTGAGACAGGGAAGGTGACAAAAGGAACTATTGTTGCCTTTGTTCTGGGTCTTGGAGGAGTTATTTTAGGGGCACGTTTTCTCATTGAGTCTGTAGTATCCATCTCAGACATTCTAGGAATTGGAACAGGAGTTATTGCTATTACTATTGTGGCGCTTGGAACTTCATTGCCTGAGTTATTTGTGTCACTTTCTGCATTACGCGGCGGAAGTACAGAGGTTGCTATTGGAAACATTTTTGGATCAAATGCCTTCAACCTCCTTTTCGCGGTTGGAGTGCCAGGTCTTTTCTCAACACTTCCTCTTGATCCAAAGACTTTGAGTATTGGAATTCCAATTCTTGCTGTTGCTTCATTTATTTTTGTAATTACAGGTATAGCTCAACGTATTTATAGATGGGAAGGGCTCATGTTCCTTGTCTACTATGCATTCTTCGTAATAAAAGTTATTGGTTTTTAGTGTGGTACTCTAGAAGAAATGCACATTTTCTCTAAGAACCTCTGGACGCTTTTTGGTAGCCGACTCATAACCCATGCAGGGCTCTCTCTGATGGGGGTGTTCCTTCCCACTTTTATTTATCTTGAGTATGGAGGGTCTCTTCAAGTTGTGGTGTGGGCATTTATTGCAGGATTTGCACTTCATTTCCTCCTAACGCCACTCTCTGCAAAGCTTATTAAGAGTGTGGGGATGAAAAAGCTCATGATTATTGCGCTTGTTCCATTTCTTGCAGCTGCCCTTACCGCGCTTGCGTTTTGGGAATACAATCCAACACTGATGCTTATCATCTATATGCTTGCGTGGGCAGGGTATAGAGCACTGTATTGGGTCCCATATCACGTAGAGGTTGCAGAGTCCTTAGATAGTGAGCACAGAGGAAGGCAGGTTTCTGTTTTTACAAATCTAAGCGCTGTTGTTTCAGTTATTGCTCCATTTATCGGAGGAGTACTTATTGAGTATTTTGGATTCTCTTGGGTCTTTATTGCAGGAATTGTTTTGGTAGTTATGGCAGCGGCTCCGCTGTTCTTTATGGAGGAAATACATGAAGAGTATTCATTTAAATATATTGAAAGTTTTAAAGATCTGTTCAAAAAAGAGAAGAGAGGTTTGTTTTATGCATATGCAGGTGATGGGGCGCAGACGGTAGTGGCACTTGTGTTCTGGCCAATCTTTATTTATCTCATTCTTGATGGAAACTTTGCAGCAGTTGGAGCAGTGTCTTCTTTGGTAGTGCTTGCGACAATTGTTTTGGCTTCATTTGCAGGAGAGCTTGTCGATCGTATTTCTCGTACGCAAGTAATTATCATCAGTACCATTATTTACACAACAGGATGGTTCCTTAAAAGTTTTGCAAGCACAGCGCTCCACATCTTCCTCTTTGATGCATATCACAATGCAGGAAAGGCAGTAAATCGAGTTGCTTTTGATGTAGGAAGCTACACGCACCTTGCAGATAATGGGCACTATGTTGATGAGTACACAGCATTTAAGGAGATGGCGCTCAATCTTGGGCGAATTGCAATGCTCATGTTTGGTGGATTCCTAGCACTCTTGTTTGGTATAAAAGTTGCTTTCATCCTTGCTGCATTTGCATCTCTTACTATGGTTTTGGTAAACTCAGCGCTCAAGAAGCATGATACTGCTCGTAGACAAACCTAAAGGCATTACCTCATTTGATGTTATTCGGAAGCTTCGCAAAGAGCTTAATATTCGCAAGATGGGGCATGCTGGAACATTAGATCCGCTTGCAAGTGGTCTTTTAATAATTGCCACAGAAACAGATACAAAAAAACTGGATCAGTTTTTAAAACTTCCAAAGACGTATGAAGTTGCAGTTCGAATAGGGGAGAAGCGAAGCACGGGAGATCTAGAGGGAGAAATTTTAGAGAAGGTAGAGGTATCTGATATTAGTGAAGAGAAAGTAAAGGAGGTGCTTGATGGTTTTGTAAAAGTGCACACTCTTACTGTCCCAATGTATTCAGCGATTAAAGTAGATGGGAAACCTTTGTATTGGTATGCAAGGAATGGAGTAAAGGTAGAGGCTCCGGAGAAAGATATGGAGGTAACAGACGTGAAGCTTTTAAATATAGAAAAGGGTGAAGATTTTGTAACGATTAATTTAGAACTCGCTGTTACGAGTGGTACGTACATAAGAGCTCTTGCAGAAAAGTTTGGAGAGTTACTTGGGTATCCTGCAACAACAGCAGAGCTAAGAAGGGCTGTAATAGGGGAGTATAAAGTGGAGGATGCAAAGAAAATAGCCGCAGATTAAATAATCTACGGCTAGAAAAGTCCTGGCTGCTCGTCACCTTTCACTGCAGCGGCCTTATGACCTTTTATCTCCTTGCGTCTACGTGTAGAGGTTGCTTTCTGGGCATTGATTCGTCGAATCATTGAAAGGAATTCACCTTGCTGCACATTGTGCTGCAAAGTTCCTTCCTCACGTCTCTTTGCAAGAAAGTCACTTGCAAAGTCGTCCTGCTCTCCACCACGGGGTCGCTTAGAAGATCTTTGTTCACCCTCCACTTTTATCCGAAGAGAAATTCCTTTTCCGTACTGCCTGATACAGTTTTGGGCAAGTCTAAAAATATATTCTTCACGATGCGTTTCAAGCCGTATTGGTGTGGCGAAATAACGCTTCGTCTTTCTTTTCGGTTGCTTTGGAACGTGCTCAAAGTATTCAAGCTCACCGATAATATCATCAGCAAGCCTTTCAATACTTTCTGTTCCGTATACACGCATATTCAGAACTAATTTCTGAATGTAGATGCGAAGAGCGTGTGGGTCTTTCGGGAAGCTGCCTTTTTTAATGGCAGCGTCCACAAAGTCTTGTAGTTCGCGTGCCATGTTGGTCTCCATAGTAGGGAACAACGCACTATGCAGTGCGCTGTCTGGGGCGAATTACCCCTCGTTCACGAAGTTTTGCAAGCACTTTGCGCTTGAGGTTATTAACATCCGGCTTGTGCCGAATACCAACCCCCTCAATTGCCTTGATTGCAGCCAGTGGCCAACCAACATGCTTTGCAAGTTTTTCTTTGCGCCGAATTGTTGCATCGGCAAGAGCATCAATGTTGGCCAAAATAGCCTCCCATTTCTGTATTGAACGTCTGCGTATATTATACCACCTAAATGACCAGCAGGTCAAATATTATGCAAACAGACTGTCGATAACTTCTTTTACATCATTTCCATCTGCTTTTCCTTTTAGATCTTGCATGACAGCTCCCATAAGCATTCCTGCTTTTGCTTTGTCATCAATTTGAAGTTGTTCTTTCTTTGCTTTAGCAACTTTCTCAATTTCTTCCTTGCTCATCATTTCAGGAAGGTATGCTTCTAGGATTGTGAGCTCTTCTCGCTCATGCTTTGCAAGATCTGGGCGATTTCCTCGCTCAAATTGCTCAATAGAATCTTTTCGCTGCTTTGAGGCACGAGTAATAACAGCAAGAGCTTTCTCGTCAGAGAGAATGCCATCAGGTTTTTCTTTTAGAGATACGAGTTCATTTGTAAAAGAAGTGAGTAGTGCTCGAAGAGTTCGAAGCTTTACCTCATCCTTTGCTTTCATTGCGTCCGGTAATTCCTTTTTCAGTGTTTCGTGGATTGTCATAGGAAAATTTTAACACAAAGGCGGTATACTTCATCTATGCGATCGTACCCATGGCACTCTCTTTCTATACCAGAGGTAGTGCAACATTTTAATACTAGTGCCGAGCGTGGACTTGATGGAAACGCTGCTTCAGCACGCCTAAAAGAGGACGGTCCAAACACTCTTACAAAACAGTCTCGAGAGACATTTGTCGAGCGACTATTTCGTCAGGTGAAAACTCCAATTGCATTTGTGCTTATTGCTGCAGGAGCAGCCGCTCTTTTCTTGGGGGAGTTAATAGATGCAACCGTTATTATCGTTGCTCTCTTAGTAAATATTGTTATTGGTTTTGTTCAGGAAGGTAGAGCCGGGAATGCTTTTGATGCGCTTGCAGAGGGTGAGGCAAAGAAAGCGCTCGTGCTACGTGATGGAAAAAAAGTTGAGATTCCTGCACAGGAGCTTGTTGTAGGAGATGTGGTTATTTTAAATGCGGGGAAGCAAATCCCAGCTGACATTCGTCTTATTAGAGCTTCTGACCTTTCTGTAAATGAAGCTGCATTAACTGGTGAGTGGGTTCCAGTACCAAAGCATGTAGATGTGCTGCATGAAGACATTCCTCTTGCGCAAAGATTCAATCTTGGGTTCAGAGGTACAACCATTGTTTCAGGAAGAGGGCAGGGAATTGTAATTGGGACCGGAGACAGCACGGAAGTTGGAGTAATCGCAAAAGAACTTCAAACTGACATGCGTGTAAAGACTCCTTTAGAAAGAAATATGGAGGGAATAGCTCGATTCATTCTTTTCCTTGTGATGCTTACCGCTGTATTTATTACCATGCTGGGTATTTTGCGAGGAGAACCACTAAGTGAGATGCTTTTGATTGCTATCGCTATTGCGGTGTCTGCCATTCCTGAAGGGCTTCCAGCTGCAGTAACAGCTTCTCTTGCCATTGGAATGGAACGAATCTTAAAGTTTGGAGGACTTGTAAAAAACCTTTTGGCTGCTGAGATTCTAGGAACAACAACATACGTACTAACTGACAAAACAGGAACGCTCACAAAGGGAAGAATGGCACTCATTGAGTATTCGCTTCTACATGAGCGTGTAAAAGATGCTGATGCAGCACACACGCAAGCGCTCCTTAGAGCTGGTGCGTATGCATCTGATGCGGTACTTGATGAAGAGCAGGGAGAAGATGGAAATGCTGTACATGGGAGGCCAATAGAGCGAGCAATTCTACTCTCTTCTGTACACGCTGGTATTGCACCAATAGGAGATAAGCAGCTAGTTTCTATTCCATTTAGCTCTGACAGGCGTTTTGGAGGTGCAGTGGTAGAAGTCGAAGAAGGAGAGACATTCTTTGTATCCGGTGCACCAGAGTCTTTGCTTGAAAAAAGTACAGCAATTTTTGATGGAGTAACTGAGCGTAATATGACAGCTGCAGATACTGCAGTTTTCAATCGATACCTTGAAGAATATACAAAACAAGGCCTTCGTGTGATTGCTGTGGCGAAGAAAGTGCTTGAAGATGGGGGGAAAGAAAAGGTGCAAAAGAATGTAGATCAACAGGCCCATAACTTTACCTTCATGGGACTCTTGGTGTTTGCTGATCAAATTCGAGAAGATGTAGAAGAGTCACTGGCTCGCATTAAAGAGGCGGGAGCTCGTGCAGTTGTTGTAACAGGAGATAATCCAAATACTGCACTGTATGTGGCAAAGGAGGTTGGGTTCTGTGCAGATCATGAAAGTGTCATAACTGGTGCTGAAACTGAGCAAATGAGTGATAAGGAGCTTTTGAAAGCACTTCGAACACATTCAGTATTTGCACGAGTATTGCCGGCACAGAAGCTACGTATTGCTCGAGTGTTGCGAGGAGACAATGAAGTAGTTGCCATGACAGGAGATGGAATAAATGATGCGCCAGCACTGCAGGCCGCATCAGTTGGTATTGCTGTAGGAAGCGGAACAGATGTTGCCAAAGAAGCCGCGGATCTTATTTTGCTCAATGACAGCTTCTCTATCATTGTAAAAACAATTGAGGAGGGAAGAAGGCTACGTGACAACATAAAGAAGGTTGTGACGTTCCTTTTGGCGACAAACTTTAGTGAAATTTTGCTCGTTACCGTAGCTTTGGTTGCAGGTTTCCCTCTGCCAATTCTTCCTACTCAAATTCTTTGGGCAAATATTGTGGGTGGGGGATTCATGAATTTTGCTTTTGCTTTTGAGCCAGCAGATGAAAAGACAATGCACAGGAATCCAAAGGATAAAGAAATATCAGAGATCCTTTCTCCAAATGTATTAAAGTTTATTTTCCTGGCAGGTCTTATTACCGCAGGACTTCTTCTTATTTTGTACTTCTATCTAACTTCAATTGGAACACCAATCGAAGAGATACGAACAATGCTATTTGTTGGGATCTCATTTGATGCATTCTTCTTTGCATTTGCAGTAAAGAGTTTCAGTAAGCCGATATGGCAAATAAATCTATTCTCAAACAAGTATCTAATTTTTGCGTTCTTCGTATCAGTTGCAGCTCTTCTTGCTGCGCTTGCATTCCCGCCGCTTGCGTTGCTTCTCTCTGTGGTGCCACTTACAAACTTTGAGCTTGTATTGCTAGCACTCCTTGGACTTCTTAACGTTTTGGCTATTGAGTTCTCAAAATGGGTACTATTTAGGTCAGAAAAGACTGCGTGATAGAATAGGAGAAATGGAAATCATACTGATAGTTTTGCTTGGAGCCGTAATCCTCATTCAGGGGTATATGCTCTTTCGTATGCTCAAAGGGGGAGAGAAGCAGGACTCTTTTGTAATGCTACAGCAGCAACTAAATGAGCTTGGAAGAATGGTAGATGACAAGGTGCACAAGATGGGAAAGGATGTAAATGATTCTATCTATAAGCAAGCAAATGATTCTCAAAAACTCATCAAAGATATTACTCAAGAGATAACTTCAGTTAAGGAGCTTGGGAGGCAGACTGCAGGATTTGCAGAGCAATTGAAGTCTTTGCAAGATGTACTAAAAAATCCAAAGCAGCGAGGAGTACTTGGCGAATATTATCTCGAGACAGTGCTGAAGAATGTACTAGCGCCTGGCATGTATCAAATGCAGTACATGTTTAAGAATAAAGAAGCGGTAGATGCTGTTGTTTTCATTAAAGAGAAGATCGTACCTATTGATTCAAAGTTCTCACTCGAGAACTACAACCGTCTTATAAATGCAGCAGAGCAGGACAAGCCGGCACATGAGAAAGCATTTATTAATGATTTAAAGCTTCGTATTGTTGAGACATCAAAATACATTCGTCCAGAGGAGGGGACCATGGATTTTGCTTTCATGTTTATTCCATCTGAAGGAATCTACTATGATTTGCTCGTAAATACCGTTGGGGGAAGGGAAGATGAGAACCTAATCCAAATGGCAGCTGCAAAACATAAAGTAATTATCGTTTCTCCTACATCATTCCTCGCATACCTTCAGACAGTGCTTCAAGGACTTAATGCGCTTCAAATTGAGCAAAAGGCTGTAGAGATTCAAAAGGGTGTAGAAAAGCTAGGGAGACACCTTAAAAAGTACGATGAGTACTATCAAAAGCTTGGAGGAACCCTTTCAACCACTGTTTCGCACTATAACAACGGATATAAGGAGTTAAAGAAGGTAGATAAGGATATTTATCGTATTTCTGAATTTAGTACCGATATAGAGCCAGAAGAACTTCCAAAGCCCCAATTAGAAGACTAAAACACTTGCTTTTTAGAGTAAATTCGCTATAGTACTGCAACTATGAATACGGCTGTAATTAAGACCGGAGGAAAGCAATATGTTGTCGAGGAAGGCAGCACTATTTCTATTGAAAAGCGGTCAGATAAGGATTATCAGACAGGAGATGCTATCTCATTTGATGAGGTGCTTCTTATGGATGATGGTGCAAAAGTACAGCTTGGAACTCCAACAGTAAAAGCAACAGTATCTGGAACTGTGCTAGAGGCAGGGAAGGGAAAGAAAGTTATCGTAGAGCGATTTAAGAATAAGACTCGACAGCATACTAAGAAAGGACACCGACAGCATTTCCTGAAGGTGAAAGTAGAGAAGGTGGGATAACAAAATAGAGCCGAGAGGCTCTATTTTCTGTTTGATAGTGCATTCCGCAGCGTCTCCTGATCCGAGTACTCAAGCTCAGTTCCTGTTGCAAGTCCTCGTCCAAGTATTGAAATCTTAATCTCATCACCCAAAAGAGGATTAATAACCTCAAGTGCATGATCTTTGGTCTGCTCTCCTTCAGGAGTAGCAGAAAGTCCGAGGATAATTTCAGAAAGACCTTGTTCTTTTCGAAGTTCAACAGCCTTCTTTAATAAATCATCTCGTACAGGGTTTCTTCCAGTAATAGGAACTGTTCCTCCAAGAATCACGTAGTATCCAGCAAAGAGTCCACTTTTCTCAACTGCAATAAGATCTGCATCTTTCTCTACAACCATAAGAGAAGTGTTATCTCTATTTTGATCAGAGCAATATACGCACTCTGGTTTTGTATCAGTATGAAAAAGTCCACAACTAGGGCAAGTGTGTACGGTGTTTTTAACAGTAGCGATAAGATTTCCGAACTCTCTTAGGTCACTTCCTGATCGCTTTAAGAGACTATAAACAAGACGCCGCGCTTGTCGCGGTCCAATACCTGATAATTGCTCAAAGTGATATATGAGCTTTTCTAAACTATTCTGCATGATCTTCTACTGGTGCTCCGGCTAACGCATCAAATTCACTTGTCTCAAGATCCATAAAGGTAACTCGCTTCTCATCAAAGTATAGCTCTGCAACTCCAACAGGACCGTTTCGATGCTTTTCTACACAAATCTCTGCAATGTTGTTCTTGTCAGCTGCTTGGTTCATCTTGTCTTCTCGGTGGATGAACATAACAACATCGGCATCCTGCTCAATAGATCCAGAGTCTCGAAGGTCAGAAAGCCTTGGGCGTCCTCCTCGCTGCTCAACTGCTCGAGATAGCTGTGATAGGGCAATAACAGGGACATCAAGCTCACGAGCCAAACTCTTCAAAGACCTGGAAATCTCTGTTACTTGCTGCACCATTGAGTCACTAGCCTTAGTGTCTGTAGGAGACATGAGCTGAAGGTAGTCGACAACAATAAGTCCAATACCGTGTTCACGCTTTAGTCTTCGTGCAGTAGCACGCATGGCAAGGATATTGTTTCCAGGCTTATCATCAATGAAAATAGGAGCATTTGAAAGTGTCTCAAGAGCATCTCGTACCTTTGAGAAGTCATCTTCGCTGCTGATAGATCCTGTACGCAGTTTCCATGAGTTAACGTAACTCTCAGAGGCTAGCATACGCTCTACAAGCTGCTGTGAGCTCATCTCAAGGGAGAAAATACCCACAGGTACATTGTGTTTAACTGCTGCATTACGAGCGATATCAAGAGCTAGAGATGTCTTTCCCATAGAAGGGCGGGCAGCAAGAATCACAAGGTCTGATGGTTGGAATCCTGATAGGAGATTATCCAGTCCTTTAAATCCACTCTTAACTCCACGAACATTGTCCTTACTCTTTGAGAGTTTTTCAATGTGATCCCATGCGGCCGTAAGAGTTTCTTTAATAGCAATAAACTTATGAGAAGCAAACGCGTTTCCAATACGCATAATATTCTTCTCAGCACTATCAAGCATCTCTGCAGTATCTTTTGATTCATCGTGTGCTTTCTCTGTAATGTCATAAGCTGCAGAAATAAGGGATCGCATGATGTACTTTTGCGAAACAATTTGTGCATAGTGAGCGATGTTTCCAGCAGATGGGGTTTTCTCAATAAGTTCTGCAAGGTATGCACGCCCTCCAATTTGTTCAAGGTGTCCTTTGTCTTTTAGTTTCTGAGTAAGAGAGAGAAGGTCGATAGGCTCACTCTTTTCAAGTAGTTGAACCATCGCATTGAAAATAGTCTTGTGTTTTTCTGCATAGAAACAATCTCCTTTAATAGTGTCTGTGATGTCGTGTAGTGATTCAGGGCGAACCATTACTGAACCTAAAAGAGCCTGCTCACTCTCGAGAGACTGTGGAGGAATTCTACTGAAGTCATTCTCCGCCATATAGAAACTATTGTATCAAAATTGCACACAAGGTGTGTAATGTGGACAGGGGGGATACGGTGGGGATAGGGAATTAGTTAAGTTTTTCAACTATAAACCCCTCATCTGAGTCTTTTACAACAAAACCTTTCTCTTTGATAAGGTCTCGAAGCTCATCAGCTTTCTTAAAGTCTTTCTTCTCTCGATACTCTTCACGCTTCTCTGCAAGAGCTTGCACTTCATGAGGAATCTTTATCTTCAAACGATGTCCAAAGATCTCAAGTCCAAGAACTCTATCCATTCGAGAAAGCGTTTTCTTCTTTGCTCCTTTTGATACATCAGCGTCTCGAACCATCTCCCACATAAGGGCTAGTGCTTTTGGGGTATTTAAATCATCAAAGATTGCTTCTTTGAATTTATTTAAATATTCATTTGCAACATACGTTTCTTTCACATCTTTGAGAGAGTCAGCAAATAGATGAAGCCTGCCAAGTGCACGCTCAGCACCTGCCAGGGATTCTTTTGTAAATGACTGCGGAGTTCGATAGTGTGCTTCAAGGAAGAGGTATCGCAATGCCATTGGATGATCTAGCTCTTTTAGAAGGGTGGTATTTCCAAGAGACTTTGAAATTTTTTCTCCTCCAAAGTTAAGAAATGCATTGTGCATCCAAATAGAAGCAAACGTTTTTCCTGTTGCAGACTCACTCTGTGCTATTTCATTGTTGTGGTGCGTGTAGATATGATCTTCACCTCCAGTATGGATATCAATCTGCTCTCCCAAATGACTTATTGCCATAGCAGAACACTCGAGGTGCCAACCAGGAAAGCCAATGCCCCATGGCGAGTCCCACTCTTGTAGTCTTTTTGCTCCTCCTGAGAGCTTCCAGAGGGCAAAGTCTGCAGCATTTTTCTTTTCTCCAACATCAACACGAGCACCTTCTTGCAATTGTGCGAGATTTACACCTCCAAGCTCTCCATAGGTAGGGAAGGTGTCTGTATCAAAATAAACCCCATCTTTTGTTTTGTACGTGTGACCCTTTTCTTCAAGTGCTTCGATTATTTCAATCTGTTCTGTTATGTGATCTGTTGCTTTCGGGAACTGGTAACGACCTCTCACAATATTAAGAGCATCAAGATCATCCATAAATGCTTGTGTGTACTCCTCGGTAATTTCTTTTGCACTTCGTTTTTGTTTTGCGGCCTCCTTTTCAACTTTGTCATCTCCAAAGTCAGCATCATCTGTGAGGTGTCCTACGTCTGTAATATTAATGACATGCTTTGGCTTATATCCTGCAACAGTAAGAGTGCGATGCAGCGTGTCTGCAAAAACATATGAGCGAAGATTTCCGACATGTACTGGTCCGTATACTGTCGGTCCACAGCTATAGATAGAAACAAGGGGAGCTTTAAGAGGTTTTAAAATCTCTTTTTTCTTAGACTTCGTGTTGTAGAGGTGTACGCCACGAGCTTTAGGTTGTAGGAATCGCCAATTTAAAAACATAGTTTATAGCCATCTTTTATACATAAAGTATCCGAAGAATAGGGTGGTGAAGGCAACCATAATACCGATTACAATCCAGAAATCATTAGGTTGACCCACAATTGGTATGTACGCGGTATTCATACCAAAGATTCCAGCAATTAGAGAAAGCGGGAAGGTAACAAAGGCCATAATTGTAAGCACTTTCATAACCTCATTCTGTTTTGTGGTAAGGAGTGAGTTATTCGTCTCCCTAAGTCCTGCTGCCATTTGAAGGTATGAGTTTGTCGTTGTTTGTGTGCGAAGGTGCTCTCCAATAAGTGCTTTGGGATACATGGCAAATTTCTTTCCAAATACTCCCTCTGCCTGTCGATCAAATGATTCAAGCACAGCCACATGTGTCTCAAGAAGAATATTAAAGTTTCGAAGGATGGTGCTTACCTTTGAAATTTCAAATACCATCTCTTTTTCCTTTCCTTTAAACATCTCATCCTCAATACGCTTAATCATGTCTCGCTGATAATCAAGCTCATGAAATACTCCAGCGTAGAGTTTCATAATGATCTTGTAGAGAAGTTCTCCAGCATGGTGCAGTGCTGGCTCGTTATCAATAATAGTTTCGGTCTCAAGTACTTTGTGGAATTTATGAATCGGATCGATTGCATCATATCGAACAGTAATCATGTACTTCTCTCCAAGAATAAAATCTACTTCTTGAGAGGTGCTTCGTGTGTGTGAGTGTCGCTCAGCAGGGAAGTGAAGGATGAGGTAGAGGTAGTCATCTCCTGAAATAACAGAGGGTTTAAGAGTTGGTGCTTGAAGCTCTTCCACAATGAAAGGGTCAATAGAAAATTCCTTAGCAATTTGCTCTAACTCTTCAATATCAGGGGATTCAAGGTCTACCCACGAAATACCATCAAGCTCCTGGCGCTTTATCATGGCGCAATTATACCATCTCCCTTTGACGAGTTTACGCTTACTTGCGATACTTCTTGATAATGGAAGACACTCCACAGAAGCCAACTCCACTTCTTCGATTTGCCATAATCGGTGCACTCGTTTTTGCGGTCGGATTTGGTTCAGGAGTCCTGTTGGGAGGGGGGAAAAGCCTTAGGGCATTCTCTCTTCCATTTTTGGGCCCTGATGCAACTCCACAAGAAGATGTTGATCTCTCAACCTTTTGGAAAGTATGGAATACGCTTGATGCAAAGTTTGTACGTAATGCAAGTACGACACCTCTAACTGCAGAAGAGCTCATCTATGGAGCAGCGCAGGGTATTGCAAATGCGTATGGAGACCCTTACACAATTTTCTTGCCTCCACAGGAAGCTGAAATTTTTGCAGAAGATATCAGTGGAAACTTTTCAGGAGTTGGAATGGAGATTGGTGTTAGAGACGGAGTTCTAACTGTTGTTGCTCCTCTAAAAGGAACACCAGCTGAAGCTGCAGGGCTCTTAAGTGGAGACAAGATCATTGGAATTGATGGAGAGAGTACTGATGGAGTAGGCTCTGACGTTGCAGTTACCTTTATTCGGGGAGAGGCAGGAACACCGGTGTCATTTACTATCCTTCGAGGGGATGATGAGATTCTTGAAATTGAGGTGGTTCGGGCAAATATTGAGATTCCAACTATCAATACAGAGCTTCGAGACGACAATGTGTTTGTTATTGAGCTGTATAACTTTGGAGCAACGTCCCCACAGCTTTTCCGTGAAGCGCTCGATGAGTTTATAGATGCAAAGACTCCATACCTTGTTATTGATTTACGAGGAAATCCTGGAGGCTTTCTTGAAGCTGCAGTTGATATGGGAAGTTGGTTCCTTCCAGATGGTGCCGTTATTGTTCGGGAGGACCTTGGAGAAGGGAAGAAAGAAAAGGTACAACGCTCACGAGGATATGATGCATTTAATGAGCAGTTACAGCTTGCGGTCCTTATCGATGGGGGAAGTGCCTCAGCATCTGAGATTCTAGCTGGTGCACTCAAGGATCATGGTGTCGCAACTATTGTGGGAGCGACTTCATTTGGAAAAGGTTCAGTACAGGAGCTTGTGAATATTACGAACGATACATCACTTAAAGTTACTGTTGCGAGGTGGCTAACACCCAATGGTGTTTCAATTTCAAAAGAAGGGTTGATTCCAGATATAGAAGTGGAGTATGATCCTGATACTACAGAAGACGAACAGCTAGAAGCTGCAGTTGATTTATTACTAAAGTAGAAAATATGAAAGTTGTACTAACGAAAGATGTGAAGGGTATTGGAAGTAAGGGAGATACAGTTGAGCAGAAAGATGGATATGCTCTTAACTTTCTTATTCCAAAAGGTTTTGCAGTGCCAGAGAAGAGCTCTATTGCAAAGGTAACAATGCAAAAGCAGGGAGAGGCAGCTGATCGGAAGGAAGTTCAGCACGAGCTTCTAAATGAGATCATCAAGGGTCTTGATGGAGAAACTCTTTCATTTGAAAAGAAGGTAAACGAGCAAGGAGGACTTTACGACAAGGTAGATGCAAAGGAAATTGTTGCAAAAATTGCAGCAGAGAAGAATGTAGAGCTTCCAGAGGATGCTATTGCACTTGAGGCACCACTTGAGGCTGCAGGAGAGCATGAGGTTACAGTTTCTAACGCTGAGGTAAGCGCTAAAGTAACAATCTCTATTATTCCTGAAACTACGTAATTAACTCAGTAGATATAAAAAAGCCCCTTGAAGGGGCTTTTTGTTAGGAGGGGGTGTATTTAGCTAACGTGAGCAACTTTCTTGTTCACTACGCTTCCATCAAAACGAGTTTTTCGCTTATTTTTGAAAGATACTGTTCCGTCAGTTACTGCGTATAGGGTGTGATCTCGTCCCACTTTTACATTTTCTCCTGCCTCAATCTTAGTTCCACGCTGACGCACGATAACAGCACCTGCTTTCGCGGCCTGTCCATCTGCGAGCTTAGTTCCTAGATATTTAGGATTACTGTCTCGTAGGTTTTTTGCTGATCCACCGGCTTTTCTATGTGCCATATGCTATATACTTAGTTGCATGAATATACCAGAGAGATTACAAAAACTCAAGGGGTTATTAAGTAAAGACTTCATTATTCTCATGACCCTTGTTTTAACCTCTGGAATTAGCTTTTCATTTGGCTATTTAGCTGGAAAAGACACCATAAAACAAGAGGTTTTTATAGATACGAGTGCTGCTGTCTATAATGCTCAAATAGGGGAGAAAGGTGCCTTTGTAGGCTCTATTTCAGGTACTAAATACCATCTTCTGCACTGCTCTGGTGCCAAGAGGATAAAAGAGGAGAATAAAGTGTATTTTGATACCAAAGAAGACGCACAGCTTGCAGGCTATGCTCCAGCTGCTAATTGCGAAGGTCTTTAAAGAATAGATTCTAGAAGTGGAAGAGATCCTGCTTCATAGAGAAGTGATCCAATCCAAGTCATCAGAATAAGGTAGAAGATTGCCCAACCCTTTGCAGGAGGGAAGAATCTACAAAATGATTGGAAGTTTTTGGTATACCACCGAGCTCCAAACATTGATACAAGTACTGCTCCTAATGAATCTATTAAAAGAACGTAAAATACGATTTCTGCTAATTCTATAGTCATATAAATAATGGTAGCACGGTATTTTATTGCTATAATCAGCGCATATGAAAACAATTTCAGTAATAGGAGCTATTAAGGAAGGGTGGGGGAGTTTCAGGTCACGACCATGGTATTTGATGGGGCTTGCACTATCTGTGTGGGTGCTATTTGCGCTTGGAACATCAAACGCTGCATTTACTGCACTTGGATACATTATCTTCGGAGGATATATCGCAGTTATGATGCGACATCTTGCTGGAGATCGTGTTGTCTTTGATGATCTCTTTTCTCTCGATAGTAGATGGATCTCATTTGTATTCCTTGGAATGATTAAATTTATCTTTATCCTTATTGGACTTGTTCTGTTTATTGTTCCTGGGATCTATCTCATCGTTAAATGGATGTTTGCAGAGTATCTTGTTATTGAAAAAGGAATGAAGCCGATGGAAGCGCTTCGTGCCAGCTCTGAAATGACAAAAGGGAATAGATGGAAGCTTTTTGGATTTATGCTGCTGAGCATGTTGATTGGACTTGCAGGACTTATTGTTCTTGGTGTTGGAGTGCTCGCTTCAAGTTCTATTGTTATTTTGGCAACAATAAAACTCTACAAAGAATTGCAGAGTTCTGAGGTTGCTGTCTAAAGTATTAAAAAACACGACCGTGTAGTGTAGGTCGTGCGGGGTGGCTCGGGAGCGGCAATTTCCGGCCGCTCCCTCACCGTTTGTAAGGCGATATTTCTCCGTCGCCTAGATGTTCGGAGTCGTTTCAAGGTCAGCCTTTCGGAAATCACGTTGGACTTCTTGATCCGCTAAGGTAACGCCTCAAAACTTCATTTCTTTCTCTCAAACAATCAACAAGCTTCATCTAGCTCGCGGTCCTGGGAGGGAGTGCCTGCCAACGATCCCAGCAACGTAAAGCATACTAGCATATGTTAATTATTTGTCAACCCCCTAGGAAACCCTTCAATATATGAGAAAATAGGGGAATGATAGTACTAGATATTGAGGCATCGGGGGTAAATGCAGAAAAGCACTCTATTGTTTCTATTGGAGCAATAGAATTAAATAATCCAAGTAACCAGTTTTATGATGAGTGTAAGGTCTGGGATGGAGCACATATAGACCCAGAAGCACTTGAAGTGAATGGATTTACAAAAGAGGAGATAACAGATCCTTCAAAAAAGACAGAAGCTGAAATAACAAAAGCATTTATTGCGTGGGCAACAGACATAGAGGGAGATCGAACGCTTGCAGGACAAAACGTTTCTTTTGATCGAGACTTTATCAAGCATGCTGCAGAGCGGGGAGGACTAGACTATCCCTTCGCTGTTCGAAGTATTGATACGCATACACTAGCCCATATGCACATGGTGCAAAATGGCATTACTCCTCCATATGCAAACCATCGATCAGCCCTAAATCTAGATGCTGTACTTAATTACTGTGGAATTCCAGATGAACCAGAGCCACACAATGCTCTAACTGGTGCCATGAGTCATGCAGAAGTTATTGCAAGACTCCTTTATGACAAGAAATTACTCCCAGAGTTTGAACAGTTCGATATTCCGTGGAAAACGAAAGAGTAGGGGTGTGTTAAATTAGAGCCTATATGCGAGAATTCATCGAAAAAGTAAAGAAAGAACATAAGGTAGAAAAACCAGAAGGAGCAGAGCCTCTTGTCTGTAAGCCGGTAGATATTGAGCCATGGAGAGTATTTCAGATCATGAGTGAGTTTGCTGATGGATTTGAGACACTGCAAAAGTATGGTCTCGCTGCTACATTTTTTGGAAGTGCACGGTGCTCTATGGGTGATGAGATCTATACAAGTGCTGAGGAGCTTGCAGGAAAGCTTGCTGCACGCGGATTTACCATCATTACAGGTGGAAGCCATGGAATCATGGAAGCTGCCAATAAGGGGGCGTATGAGGCCGGAGGACAGTCTGTGGGGATGAACATTGAACTTCCTAATGAACAGACATCTAATCCATACCTTACGGACTCTGTAGAGTTTGATCACTTCTTCTCTCGAAAGGTGATGCTTACCTTTGCTTCTGAGGTGTATATCTATTATCCAGGAGGATTTGGAACCATGGATGAATTCTTTGAAATTCTAACTCTTGTACAGACAAAGAAAATTAAACCTGTGCCTATCGTTTTGGTTGGGAAGGAGTACTGGCAACCAATTCTTGATTTAATTGAGACACAGTTTGCAGATAAGTTTAAAACAATTAGTGAAGGGGATATGAAGCTCTATCACCTCGTGGACACAGTAGATGAAGCGTATGAATACGCAGTAGCAAACGTTAAGTGTTAACAAAAAAGCCCCTTGAGGGGCTTTTTTGTTTTGCGACACTAAAGACTAGTTTGTCTCTTGTGGTAGCTCGCACTTTTGTACTGCTGCTTTTCGTGCTCCATGCACACTTACATATAGAAGTCCTCCAATGATTGCCATGTTCTTTAGGAACTGGATCATTTGATTTGGATCACTAAAGTCGCTGTGGAAAATCAAAGTTACAACTACAAGGAATCCAGCAATCTTGAATGACACAAGGCGTGACCAGAATCCAAATAAAAGCATGAGTCCACCTCCAAGCTCTATAAGGATCGCAATCACGATGGCTGCCTCAGGAAATGGGACTGAGAAGGCTTGTGCGTATGCTACAGAACCTGCAAAGTCCATGAGCTTTCCAATACCACCCATGATAAAGAGGGAAGCAATTAAAATACGTCCTAATACCGGAGCCCAGAGTTCGTAGCCACGATGTGTGTAAGGTTTTAACATAATAAATTTATTACTTAACAAATATGAGATAAGTATAGCAAAATACTAAAAGTCATTTTTAAACAAAGAAGAATGCTGTTTGAGCTTATCTAATTCACTTTGTTTCCATAGTTTATAGAATTTTTCAAAATCTTTTTGAGGAGAAAAACTATATCCGACAATTTCTTTGTCTTCTATAGAAGAGTAGGGGATTTGAATTACTTTTTCTACACCATGCAAAAAGTATGAAAAAATCTTTTCTGGATTTTGGGTATTACCACATTCAACAACTATCTTTTTGTCTCTGCTGATAAGATCAGGAAAGAAGCCGCAAAAATGTAATTCAGAAATAAAAGAAATGGGGAGTTTTTGGGATGCAAATGCTTTTATTGCAACATGGTCTGTGCTCCCTCCAGTAATATCAATATTTGTTAAGTCTGCTTCACGTACTAGTTTTTGATACTCCTCTTTGGTTCCAAGAATTTCTTTTTGGAGGTGTATATAGTTATTTTCAATAAGAAAATAAATGTCCTGTATTACTTGAGTGTCACCCCTAAAGGCATGGTTTCCTGAATAAAATATTTCAAAAAGCTTTTCAGCTGTTATCTTTTTTCCCGTGGAATTTTTCATGAATATTTCGAAGTCTTTTGTTCGTTACGTGTGTATATACCTGTGTTGTTGCAACATTTTTGTGTCCCAAGAGCTCCTGTACACTTCGTAAGTCTGCTCCATGGGTTAGAAGGTCTGTTGCATACGTGTGGCGCAAGGTGTGTGGAGTTACTTTCTTAGAAATACCAGCAAGAGTGGCACAGCGAGATATAAGTTTTTGCATTGAACGAACAGACAAACGGACATTATCTGGATCTTTTGACCTAAAATTAACAAAAAGCGGCTTTGCCACATCGCGTCTTGTCTTTAAATAATCTCGCAGCCACTTTGCAGCTCGTGGAGATATAAAGATAGTACGTATGTGCTTTCCTTTTCCAACTATTGAAAGCTCGTATGTCCTTGTAGTGCTATTGTCTTGCAAGAAAGAGAGTTGATCTACGTCCAGTGCAGCAAGTTCTGATACACGCATCCCTGAGGAGAAAAATAGCTCCATAATTGCACGGTCACGAATTCCTTTTGGAGTTTTTATATCAGGAACAGCAACCATTTTCTCTATATCTTGAATATCTAAAAAAGAAATAGTTTCTTCACTCTTCTGTTTTGCAAGCTTTATTTTAGAAGAGGGAAGAGATTCTATGTCACGATCAGTAAAGTAATTAAGAAGTGCCCGAAGAGCTATGAGGTAATAGTTTTGAGACTTCTTTCCAAGATATTCGCCAGAGGGCGTTTTGTGTGTCCGTGCAAGGTAGAGTCGGTAGTCCCAGACATGGTCGGGAGTTAATTGATGAGGCAAAAGTCTCTCCAAGTTATTTTTTTCAAGCCAGAGAGTGAAGACTTTTAAATATTGTTCGTAATTTCTTTGCGTATTATTTGCAAGACCTTTTTCTACCTCACAGTAGTCGAGGAAGGGTAGTATATGATCCTTTATCAGTTGATTACTTTTCTGTATTCGCATATAAACAGTATATCATCTGTTGTTCGCACAATATATGTAAAACGAACAAGGCCTGTGTACAATAATAGCCAAGACATATTCTATCCTGGCCAACTATTGTCTCTAAGGCGAAGACTAACTCTTCTTAATAATATCAATCACCTTCCCACTAATCTGGAAGTCATCCTCAGGGTGAATCATTATTGGAGAGTATTCCTCTGTAGAGTCTGCCTCAAGCATGATTCTTTCATTCTCTTTATCGAGCTTGTATCGCTTGATAGTGGCCATACCATCGATCACAGCAACGATAATATCTCCGTCTTTAGGTACAACTTGAGATTTATCTACAATTACAAAGTCTCCATCCTCAATAGTTAGACTTCCACGTACAACAGCTTTATTCATAGAAGGTCCGCTTGTAACAAGTGCATAGAGGTCCTGACGGCGCTTTGGAAGCAAACTTGAAGACACTTTCACATACCCTTCTGTACGCTCCTCAGCAAAGATTGTGGCAGGTCCACAGTTAGCAGCTCCTACAATAGGAATCGAATAGAACAAACTCTTCACTCCAGTAGCGAATCCTCTCTTAACAGGCTTTATAAGACCCTTAGAGAGATCAATCTGAATAAGACCAGCTTTTTCTAATTGTCCTAGGTGGTATTTCACAACCTGAGGTTTTCCTTCTTGGTCAATTAACTTGGCAATTTGTCGCAAACTTAGGTTTCCGATCTTGGCTTTACTTCTAATAAGTGTCAGTAATTGTGCTTGTGTTACGTGCATATACTAGGAGTATAGCACCACTTCCCTCTCCTAATCACATAACTGTGGAAAACTATTTTACACCGTTGACACTCTAATTAATGACTATGCGTATGTCCTCCCTTCTCTTTTCCTGTAAGGAATAAGATGGCAATAAAGGTAGTAAGTGGTACGGCAAGCACAATACCGATTGTTCCAACTGCAGTTCTAATAATCTCAGCTGCAAATAGTTCTCTGTTTAAAATAAGTGAAAGTTCTGTTGTTGAGTGTGCAAACACAAGAAGTAGCGGAAGAGATGCTCCAGCGTATGCAAGAGCTAGGGTGTTCACGAGTGCTCCTACATGCTCCTTCCCTATTCGCATTGAACGAACAAGTGCCTCCTGCTTCTTTACACCACTTGCAAGCAATTCTCGCACTGCAGAGGCTTGCGTTACTGCAACATCATCTAGTACTCCAACCATTCCGATAATAATGGCGCTTAAGAAAATTCCAGAGAGATTGAGTGCTCCATCAGTAAGAGTGTTGAGAAATACTGTTGATTCAGCTGCAAAGCCTGAGATCTTTGCAAAGTACGTAACAGCAAGAGCTAATAGTGCCGCTACAACAACAGCAATTGAAGTTCCAATAAATGCTGCAAAGGTTGTTTTGGAGATTCCATGGGTGAGCGCCATAACAATAGCCAAAATACCTATGGCAATAGAGCTTCCAACAAGTAGTGGTGGGTGTCCTGCAAGTAGTAGTGGCACCAATACAAAAATAATAAGACTAATACTTGCCACAAGCGCTGCTATTGCCCTAAAGCCTGCAAATCCACCAAGCACTACTACCGCTCCAATGGCAAGGAGTGTAATAAAGAGAAGTGCTCCCCTTCTGTCAGGCTCCCCAACTGAATACACCATTTCTCCACTAAATGATTGGATTGAAGAAACAAAGAATGTGTCCCCTATTTTGCTTGTGAAGTAATCATTTTCAAGAGTAATAATTTCTCCTGCATTAGAACCAGTTAGTATTTCAACCTCAAGATCTTGAATCGTTGTCTCTTGAGTAAATCCAGGAAGGATTTCTGTTTTCGGCTCTGTTGCACTTAGTACCTTTACACGAAATTGCTCCGGCTCCCCAGCGAGCGCAAGACTTGGCAATAAAAGAAGTCCAAGAAAGAGTGTTCCTAGTTTAGTCATTGTCTAGATGCTTTGTGAAATGCTTTTTGAGTGTTGCATCAAGTGCATTTTGAAAATCAATTGCATGCTTTGGAGTAAGTACAATCTCAGACATAAGCTGTCCTTGCTCTGTATTGGGTCGCACGTAGGCAAACTGTAGCGTTACCGAATCATTATTTACAGTTATCTGTGTAGCATTTGAAAATGACGGTTTTGCCTCAGCTGGTACCGTGATATTAACTTGTTTTTTCTCTTCCATACTAGTTCCAGAAGATTAGTGCATCGACAAGATCAGCCAAGAAGTCGATAAGCCAGTCCCAGGCGATAAGAACATACCCCCATACAAAACCTATGTTTGCTTGTCCGGCTGGTGACTCAATAATTCCTTGTAGAGAGATTCCAAAGAAACTCAAAACAAGAAGTCCTACAATTGCTAAAAGAATTAATTTTATTATGTGCGACATATTATAGATATGATAACGGATTTAGGTACGCTTCGCGAGGAGCAACGGGGATATGTGCATTCGGACAATTGGTTGAAGCTTTAATGTCTCCAAACCGAACAACCTGTACTCCTTGGCTAGCAAAGACCGCAAAGTGCAAATGGGGCCCTGTACTGAAGCCAGTATTCCCTGAATAGCCAATAACATCTCCTGTGCTTACGCGCTGTCCCTCACTAACTGAAATCTCAGACATGTGGGCATAGAGTGTAGAGAGACCATTTGCATGCTCTATAAGTACCCACTTTCCGTATGAATAACATCCAGGATATTGATCAGTATTTCCTGTTCCTTTGATAACACCCGCAAGTGCTGCTTCAAGTGGAGTTCCGGTAGAAGCACCAAAGTCGATGGCATTGTGTCCACTTCCATTGTAGATCTGCGCATTGGCAGTAGCGAAAGCAGTATTTCCAAAGTACTGAGTAATACAGAAGATGTTTCCATACCAACTTTCTCTATCCTGGCAACGGCGCATAAAGTCAGCAGAGAACGGCCACTTCAGCGTACCTGATCCCACCTTTGGAATACTATTTGGATCAATAGCAACTTGCAGCTCTGCCTCAAGTGCTTGCAGGTCTTTTTCAAACTCTTCCCTCGCCTCTTCTTTTTCTCGAATAAGTTTCTGATATGTGCTTTCTTTGCTTTCTGTTTGATTTAGCAGCTGGTCCTTCTCTCTCTTTGCTACATCAAGTCCATACTTTTCAGATGAAAGATCAGTTTTTAGAGCCGCAAGCTCTTTCTTCTTTCGCTCTTGCTGATCTTTATCTCCAGCGAGCGCTACCTGTACTTGTGTAATGGAAGCCACACTTGCCTGAAGTGCTCCTTGGAATTGTAGAAGGATTCCTGTTTCATTCCATACGTCAGATACCTTCTCTTCTGAGAGGAGTTGCTCAATTAGAGTTTGCGCACTTGCCTTATGAATTTCTCGAAGAGATTTTGC
>DCYT01000001.1:51351-223027 GCA_002331145.1 Candidatus Minusculum obligatum
TCTTGGAGCGTTAGGTTTGCATTTGCGATTCGATTCTCTGTTACGCGAATGTCAGCTGAAAGTTTGTTTCGGGAAAGATCTAATTCTCTAATAGCGCTTTGGAGACTGCTCTTCTCTGCTCCAACAACTTGAAGCTGTTGCTGGTACTCTGCAATTTGTCTTTCAATCTCTGCAATTTGGCTATTTCGACTCGAGATTTGATTCTTGAGATCATCAATACTTGCTGCAAGTGTAGGAATTGCAAACAAAAAGAATATTGCGGCGGCAAGCAAGTATTTCATCCTGCTCAGTATAACAAAAGCCCCGCACACATGTGTATGCGGGGCTGTTTTTATTCATGAAGGACAGCAATGCGAATTGTTGCTCCCCGTGCATGTTCTGAGAGATCATCCATGCTGGGAATTGCTTTCACGCTCCAGCGATGATCTTCTTTGCAGATCATTGCGAGAAAACCTTTCTCGCCAGAGACACATGCCTCAGGGACATACCCTGTACAGCGTACAGGTACACCAGGAAAGAGAATAAAATGATTTAAATATTCAGAAAGATACTCTCGCTTGTTCCAAAAATGTTGCAGTTCAGCAAAATTAGAAAAACGAGACTGCACAGGAGCATTTGCAACTGCCTGTGCAGTTTTCATATCTGTTTCCTCGATCTTCACAAGTACAGTTGCCTCAGCATTTATGCTTGGAGAAGTATTTTCAATAATTTTCCATCCTGTAGGAATAGGAAGAGTAAGTGTGGTATTTGTCATTACTTTCACCCTCTTGTTGAATGTCCAAATCTGCTACTAGGTATACCTCTCTCACCCAATCTTTTCAAGTGTATATGGAAAAGTCCCCACGCATTTGCGTGGGTACTTTATCAACCAAGGATCTTGAACACGGGGATGCGCAGACTTGCGTTGCGTTGAGGACAAATACTGAAATCAGAATCCATATGCTTCATACGACAGCGCCAAGCTCCTTCCTGACCATCCCAAGCCCAAAGCCTAATAGCAATGATGCGAGAGTGTTCTTGTTGGCGCAGATAGCGAGTGCCTATAATGGCAAGTTGCTTTCCTTGCCAGTCAGGAGGAAAATGTTCTGGAGATGAAGCTTCGCCAATGGGTATAAGTCTTTTGGATTTCAGCTCTTCCAGAAGTATGCCGCCATCGCACCACCTACCATCTTTTTGACGATCGATGGTAATCAGCTCAACACCAACTTGGTCAGGGCTGTATTGGCCCTTGAGGAAATCATTTTCATGAATTCCCCACTCTTCTTCAATTGCAACTGCTCTCATGGCAGCCTCCTTCCTTTCTGTATATTGTTATACGCTTCCTATGATATCTTTTCAAGAGCAGTGTCAATCCTTTTAAGAGACTCTTCCCTTCCAAGGATGGATAGGATAGTAAATGGATCAGGTGATTTATCACGCCCTGAAAGGCAATATCGAAGGGGCCACAAAACGTCTCCTCTACCTACTTCTGAGGCATAATCCCATACTGATGCTTTTAGAGCTTCTAAGTCGCTCCAGGCGTCATTTTGGAGCTCTGAAAGGGTCTTTTTTACGTACTCCAGGTGCTTTTTTGTGTCTTTTAGATCTCCTTTACCTTTAAAGAGGAGGTCCTCTATTTCATACTCTGGAACCGCGAAAAAGAAGGCAATTTCATCCTTATCAAATTCACTAAATTTATGGAGTCTCTCTCGCACAATTGGAAGTACTTTCTCCATCTTTTCAGAAGAGAATTGTGGAAGATTCTCTATTTCAGAGAGATCAAGTCCTTCTAGATATTCTTTATCTGAGAGTTTGTTTAAATGCTCTTTATTTACCCAGTCAAGCTTTTCAAGTGAGAAGATAGCTCCACCTTTTTGTACACGCTCAAGATCAAATTCCTCAATTAACTCCTTGAGTGTAAAGATTTCTTGCTCCCCTACCGGATGCCATCCAAGGAGTGCCAGGTAGTTTATAAATCCCTCTTTGGTGTATCCCATCTGTCTGTATTCATCTACAGATGTAGCACCATGCCGCTTTGATAGCTTTGACTTATCAGCTCCAAGGATAAGTGGAAGGTGTGCGTAGATTGGCCGCTCATATCCAAGTGCTTCTTGAATGAGGATTTGTCTTGGAGTATTTGAGATGTGATCTTCCCCTCGGATTACGTGTGTGATTCCCATCCGCTCATCATCTACAACAACAGCAAGGTGATAGAGGGGATCATCTTTTGCTCGTGCAATAACAAAGTCTCCAAGCTCAGTTGTATCAAAGGTTACGTCTCCTCGGACAATATCGTTAAAGGTTATTTCCTTTCCAGGATTTTTTAGTCTAATTACCATTACTTTCTTCCCTTCTTCCTTTTTACTCTCCTCCTCACTCTCATACGCTGCTCCACTCTCAAGAAGTTTTTCTATTGCAGCAATGTGATGCTCTATATCTTCGCTCTGGCGATAGAATTCATCATGATCAAGTCCAAGCCACTTAAGACCTTCTAGGATATTGTCTTCGAATTCTTTTGTAGATCGCTCTTTGTCTGTATCTTCACTGCGCAATACAAAATCTCCTCCATGCTTTTTTGCAAAGAGATAGTTAACAAGCACCGTACGTGCTGTACCCATGTGGAGTACTCCTGTTGGAGATGGTGGAACTCGTGTTCTGATCTTTTTCATTTGTTTGATAATACCAGTGTCTTGTCATATTAAAAGCCCCAGCATTTATGCCAGGGCTTTTGATCAAAATAGATCAAGTTTTTCTGAAGTGATAGTTTCAATCATCCCGATATCTTTTGCTTCTTTTGCAGAAAGCCGATTATTAAACTTTTGATCACCGCGGCCAATAATTTGCTTAACCTCTGCACGAGTTTTTCCAAGCTTTTTCATGTACAGCTTGATAACCATTTCAGTCTCAGCCTCAACATCATCAAGAATATTTTGAAGATGTTCTCTAGAGTCTCCATTCATTGGAAGAGATAGATCATTCCATGTTCCAGAATGAATAACAAACTTTGCATGTGGTGTACAGAAGCGTTCATCACAGTGCATCATGATGAAAGTTGCAGCAGATTTGCAGGAACCTATTGCAATGCCGCGAACAGGTGCAGCAAGAATATGTGTTATGACATCGCACAACTCCAAAGCAGCACCAATGTTTCCTCCAGAGCTATTGATAAGGAGATCGATGCGGTCATTACTTGTAGATTGTAAGAACAACATCCTACTTATAACATCACTCATCTTTTTCCCGTCAATTCTGCCCATAATGCCAAGAATTCTCTTGTGCATTAGGCTTTCGGTAAGTCTTTCTATATCTTCAGGCTGCATAGCCAAACTCCCTTTTGTTTGCAAATTGAGCCGTCTACTATTTACAATAGTATAAATATGTTGTCTTGTCTATGCTCCAACATCAGCGTAATTAAAGAGTACTGAAAATGGCACACACCAGTACATTACGTAACGGTACTCATTTAGGTCTATTCCTTCAGGAACAGTATAGTTAATATTTCCTTTTGTGCCTCGTATAGGTCCTAGGTCTATATAGTCTTTTCCTTCAATGTCTTTACTTAGATATAGGTGGAGTTGTGGACCGTTGATAGTTTCAAAATCTTCGTAGCGAATGATTGTCTCTTCTAGATTCTCTACAATCTTTACACTTCCAGAAGCTGGGTGTCCAAATGTCCCCATAACAGGAAATGACTCTGAGACAGTAAGCATCTCTGGCATATCCTCTACCATCTCCTCCTTCTCTTCTTTATTTGCTTCTACCATAAGAGCATCCATCTCTACTTTTTGCTCCTCTGTTAGATTTTCAATGCCACTTGTAACTTCAGGAAGCACGTCGTCTACTTCTTGAACATTAAAGAGTGGCCCTACGAAGTAATAGAGTGCTCCGATAATTGCGATAACAATGATTGTGATGATGAAGTTTTTCATAATATTTATTCTTTATTCTCGTGTTCAAGTCCAATACGCACTAACTCCTGCGCTATTACCTTCCCTGCATCAGGGCGTGCAAAGTGTTTTGCAGCAGATCCCATTACCTGCTTTTTGTTTGCATCTGTAATGATAGTAAGAGCTTGAGAGGCTAGAATACCTGGACTCATATTCTCCTGCTCTAATACAACAGCTGCGCCGCTTTGAGAGTATGCATATGCATTAGTTCTCTGATCATGGCTCACCTTCTCTGGAATAGGGATAAGAATTGACGGCTTCCCCCACAGAGCAAACTCAGCTAATGCTGTTGCTCCTGAGCGAGACACTATAACGTCTGCAATACTTGCAGCTTGCTGCAGTGCATCAGCTGATAGATATGGATGTACATGATATCTATCTGCATATTCTTTCTCATGCAGAATTACACTTGTACGAGCTTTCACTCCATCAAATAGATTCTTCCCTGTCTGATGTATTACGTGTGCTTTAGGAAGAAGTGTTGTTAGAGCATCTACAACCGTCTGATTTACATACTGAGATCCCAAAGACCCTGTTACAACCAAAATAACAGGTAGATCATCTTTTATCTGCAAATACTCTCTTGCTCCTTCTCCATTTAGAGTATGGAGTGCACGTCTAACTGGTGTCCCAGTATATGCAATCTTGTTATGTACTTTCTCCGGCCAGTACTTACTTGTATTTGGGAATGACACACCAATACGATATGCCCACTTACTTGCCAAAAGGTTTGCTCTCCCTGGCTTTGCATCTGACTCGTGGAGAATTATTGGAATGCGAAGAATATTTGCAGCAATAGTTACAGGCACAGCGGCAAATCCACCCTTAGAGAAAACTACATCAGGATAGATGCGAAAGAGCGTCCACAGCGCTATAAGCACTCCCCATAGAACAACAAAAGGATCGGTGAAGTTTTTAATATCAAAGTATCTTCGAAGTTTCCCAGAAGGAACTTTCTTAAACTCAATTCCATTTTGGAAAAGTAACTGCTTGTTATATGGAGTTGGTGCAAGATAGAAGAGTTTTGGAGGGATAAGTTTCTTTTCTCGCTCTATAGCTCGAATTTCCTCCGCTACTGCTATGAGCGGGTAGAAATGACCTCCTGATCCTCCTCCTGTTAGTGCGATTTTCATGTGTGGTTATGATAGCAGTTGGCTAGATAGGGGTCGAGTCAGTTTCTTTTAATTGGTGCACTTACCCATCTTCCCTTGTTGGTTAAGTATACTTTTTTCTCCGAGCCATTTTGTAGAGTTATAAAGAAATTAACTAAGTGACTTTCATCTTCGGGATGGTTTTTAGGAAGAAACATATTTTCTTTTTTGTCTTTTATTTCCTCACTGATTACTATCTTTGTAATTGGGGAGTTCGCACTTTTTAAATATAAAGGTGTGCTAGATATAAGGGAAAGTAAACTTTCTTCAAATGTTTCCCAAACCTTCTGATTTTGAACAAAGAAAATCTTTATTCCATACTCTTTTTCAAAGTTAAAAATATCTTTCTTTAGAGTTTTTAAAGAAATGATTTTTTCCAACTGTACAATCCAAGCAATTTCCCTATTTAGTTCCTCATCAAAACCTTCTGATTTCTGCGTGAAATCTTTATTCTTTAAAGAACTTTCCACTTCTTTTATTAGTAAAGATTTTTTATTGATAACTGTGTGTAAGGACCAGTTACTAAAAAAATTTAAAGATTGAAATTTTCCAATGTTTTTTGTATCTAATTCTAAAATCTTTCTAAATAAGACTAAAAGATAAATGGTTCGTTGAAAATCAAGTAAATTCGTGGAGCTGTTTAAAGAAAGTTCATTAAGAAGCTTCTTTCTAATTTCTTCTTTATTTACCATGCTACCCCTTCTTCGTAAACGCCGATATATGAAGAATGATACCAACAGAAGCCAGTGCAACCAAGAGAGCTGTACCTCCGTGGCTAACAAATATCAAAGGAAGACCAGTTAGAGGAAATACTCCAAGCATCGCTCCAAT
This sequence comes from Candidatus Minusculum obligatum, assembly GCA_002331145.1. Taxonomy (GTDB): domain Bacteria; phylum Patescibacteriota; class Minisyncoccia; order Phycocordibacterales; family Phycocordibacteraceae; genus Minusculum. The sequence continues at coordinate 57,260 of DCYT01000001.1, forward strand.
ATTTAATACAGACTGGTACGTAATAGAAGAAACAATTCCAACAACAACAAGAGCAGCAAAATGATCAGGTGCTCTTGTTGCTATATTCATACCTCTTGTAAAGAGGGCGATGAATAAGGCAAGTAAGATAAGTACACCAACAAATCCAACCTCTTCTGCATATACAGCAAATACTGAGTCTCCAACAGGCTCAGGAAGATAACTAAACTTCTGTACACTCTGCCCTATTCCCCTCCCAAAGATTCCTCCTGACCCAATGGCAATAAGGGACTGTTGTATCTGATAACTAGCACCAAGAGGATCACTCCCAGGCTGTAAGAAGGTTAGAAACCTTTCAAGTACATATGGACGGAAGGCAGCAAGCACCCCAAGTCCTGCTATTCCTCCCAAAGAAAGGAATCCAATATCTCTCCAAGGAGCACCAGCCGCAAAGTACATCGTTACGGCAGTTGCAATAAGGACAAGAGCAGTACCGGTATCAGGCTGTAGCAAGAGAATAAGTACAGGAATACCAAGAATAATAGAAAAAGGAATAAGACCAGTTGCCATCTTCTTTATCTTCCCTTTTGCAGCAGATAAATAGGTTGCTAAGTACAATACCAATCCAATCTTTAAAAGCTCTGCAGGCTGTAATGAGAATCCTCCAATATCAAGCCAGCGTGTAGCACCATTGGCTGTAACTCCAAGCCCTGGGATAAATACAAGAGCTGTAGCAATAACAGCAAGAATGTATCCATAGAACGCTACCCTCTTATAGAACTTATGAGGAATAAAGAGTGTAATAACTAGCGCTAAACTTCCAAGGAAAAGCCCCAAAATGAGCTGTGTGGCAAACAATTTAGAAACAGACACTGATTCTCGCGGAAGAAGTCCCAAACTCGCAGAAGCAAAGGTAATAAACCCAATAGCAACAAGAAGTCCCACAATAACGAGGAACGTCTTGTCTACTTTTTTGAGAACACCAGCAAGTCGCATGTGGGTATGATACCAAGAATGTTGAAATTATTGACTTTTAGAGCTTTACATCTAATAGTGGCTGCAGATTAAGGAGGAGAGCATGATCAACATTGCTTCAGTTGAAGAGGAGCCAGGGGTGAGTGTTTTGGAAGAATTGAAGTCAATTCCTTCCGAAATATATACCCGATTGCTCGGCATTATCGAAAGAGAAGATTTTAATCTGGAAGATAATGAGGCATGGATGCACCTCGTATATCTTTTGTATTTTCATCGCCTGTTCAAACAAGATTACATTGCAGAAAAATTTGAGGTGACCCAGGCGATGGTCTCAAGGTGGGGGCGCGGTGATCAAGTGCTGCCTCACGCATACCGTGAGAGATATCTTGAGGAAATTAAAATAATGCTTCGAGAGAAGATCCCTCAGAAAAAGGCTGCATGATATGCAGCTAAAAAGGACCGCTCCGGCGGTCCTTTCTGCTACCCAACAATCGCAAGAGTAACTCCTAAGATGGCAAAGATGAGGGTAACAATCCAATATCGCATCGTAACTTTATGCGCTGGCCATCCAATAGCTTCAAAGTGATGATGGATAGGAGCAATTTTAAATATTTTTTGTCCCAAGAACTTCTTTGAAAGTACTTGCAATACATTTGCACCAACAGTTCCAATTAATGGGAAAGCGATAATGGGAAGTACAGCAATACCAATTCCCTCTCCTAAGGTATCAGTCATTATGGCAATGGTGGCGAGCGCCATAGTGAGTGCCATAGAGCCTGTCTCAGTCATATAAAAACGTGCAGGAGGAATATTGAACCAAAGGAATGCAAGTGTTGCTCCTGCAATAGTTGCTGAGAAGGCCGCAATATCAAACTGCCCCTGCATAAAGGCAACTACAGCATATGCTCCAAAGATAATAGAAAAGACTCCGCCTGAGAGTCCGTCTATCCCATCAATAACACCGCTGGCATAGATAATAAGAGTTCCAATAACAAAGAAAGGAATAATCCAGATACCAAGCTCAAGTGGCTGCATAAATGGAATACCAACTGAAGTTATTTCAAGCTTTGAGTAAAACCATACTGCAGCGAGTGTTGCAGCTGATCCAACAACAAGAAGACGCACAGGAAGCTTTAATCCCATGCCTCCACGCGTAACTTCAATAAGGTCATCAATAAGTCCAACAAATGCTCCTAAGAAGAAGAGTGCTGCAGGTACCCATGTCTGACTTCGAGTAAGGAAGTCAAAGTCTGTAGCAATAGTATTTGGTGCAAGAAGCGCAAATAAGAAAATACCAAAAAGAGTTATAGCTACTGATCCCCAAATAAGCATTCCTCCCATGCGAGGAGTATTTACCTCTCGCTCTCCATGCAGTGCATCAAAGATTGGAGTTTTTCCTCCCCCCATACCAACTCCCTTCCCTCCTTTTTTCTTCCATGCTTTATGTTTATACAAAAAATGAGTAAGTATTGGAGCTCCAGCAATACCTACCAAGAAGGCTACAATTGCGGGCACAAATACTTTAAGAATCTCGGCTTCAATCATATCTATACACTATATCAGCTAAAACTAGGGCGTATAGGTGAAATGCTCTAGTGTTTTCTCTACTAATTTCTCTACATCGACAAACCTTCCAGCACGCGATGAACCAAGCACAACAATAGCAACGGGGCGAGTTGGAGCAACTTCAATAAGTACTGCCAAGTTTCCTCCTGCAAGGTCTGTATATCCTGTCTTTGCACCAACCAGCTGTGGCAACATGCCAGCTAGAGCATTGGTGGTGCTTGCATGGTGCTCGAATCCTTCAGCTGAAGTAAACGAAGCTCTCTCTTGTGAGCTATCAAGCAATAGATCTCTATTCTTTTCATACATAGCTCCGAGAAGGAGTGCTACATCTTTTGCAGATCCATATGCTCCAGACATTTGCGTATTGGTATCAAGACCTGTTCCATTTAAAGCAAATGTCTGAGGGAGAGAAAGCACTGCTGCAGCTTGAGAGAGTGCTAGTGCTGGAGTAGTTCCTTCCCTCTTACTTACCGCACGCACTAAAGCATTTGCTCCATCATTTGATGATGAGATGAGTGCAAAGCGAGCAAGGTCTCCCACTTTCCATGTCTCAGATACTAAAAGTCCACTATCTCCTTCTGTACGTAAATCTTCTGCTGTTATACGAACGTATCCATTCTCTCCAAGCTTCTCAGCTGCTACATGTGTTGTTAGGAGCTTGGTAAGTGATGCAAGTGGAAGCTGTGTTTCCTCTTCAATGGCAAAAAGGGCTTCTCCTGTCTTTAGGTCATAGACAATAGCTGCTCCAGCTCCAATCTCTACACCCTCAAAAGCATCTGGGAGACTTATCTCTGGAGCTATTGTTGCAACCTGATCTCTTGTGGGTGCTATATATGAAATTCCAACAAGTAGTCCAATTAGAAGGAGTAGGATTCCTCCAATTGTTGCTACTCTTTGTACTTTTGGATTATTCTCGTTCATCATCTTTTTCTCTTAATGTCTCTTCAAGAGCTGCCAGCTCCTTTGAAAGCTCTTCATAGTTTTGAAGCTCTTCTTTTGCTCCAACACCAAGGTGCGCTAGTGCTTCTGTTGTTGGTTTGTATAAATAACTTCGTGAATCTTTTGGATTTGTTGTCCTTGTAACAAGTCCACGCATAAGGAGTGTGCGGAGAGCTGCTCCTGCATTTACCCCTCGAATATATTCTATATCAGCTCGAGTAGATGCTCCTTTATAGAAAAGGATAGAGAGTGTTTCAATTCCTGCTTTTCCAATGCCTCCTGAGAGTTCTTCCTTGTGCATTTTCTCGATAATGTCGGACGCACCGGCTGCTGTCCTAAGCTCTACATGAGAATCAGTTCGAAGCAGTGTAATCCCTCTTTTCTCTAATTCATCTGCAAGAATAGTAAGATTTTGCTTAATTTCAGCTTCAGGAACTTCAAAAAGCTTTGCCAACTCTTTAATAGCAACCTGCTCTCCTTTTGCAAAGAGAACAGCTTCAATCTTAGCGCTCATTTCCATAGAGATGAGTATAGCATTTAGACAAATTGAGGAAATCGGTTATTATCCAATCAGAACCCAGGAGGATTAAAGATGGGAGACGTCCTTGCAACAATAGTTGGATGGGCTGCTGCACTTGCCGCCCCATTCCTTTTATTTCTTTTTGCTGAAATAGGAGCACGAATTTCAGAGCTTCGTGGAAAGAAGCAGCATCTTTCATAAAAACAACTTCTGTTCTAAGCCACGTCTACCTAGACGTGGCTTTAATCGTACTTAGGAGCAGCTAAATCAGATGCAGAGAGTTCAATTTCTTGGAAATTCCCTTGCTGTACTACCTGTAGTGCTCCCTGCTTCACAAGCTCAAGCATCGCAAGGAAAGAAACTACAACATTTACCTTCTCCACCTTCCCTATTCCAGAGAATTCGGTAAATGACATAGAGAGAGATTTTTGAATTCGAGTAGATAAACTCTCCATCATATCTTCAAGAGAAACTACTTCCCTTACCTTCGCTTTAGGAAGTGCTTTAAATTGCTTTCGAGCTTTTACGAGAAAATCTTCAAGTGAAGTTTGCACAACTTCTTGTGTAAGACTCTCATCTGGTACAAAAATTGGCTCTTGCTCTGGCACAAATGATCGCTCATATAAAACTCTCTTCCCCCAGTGTGGGAAAAGAAGAAGTGCTATACGCCTATATTTTTTATACAGCCTAAGTCGATTCTCAAGCTCTTCTACATCACTCTCTTCTTCTGTTGTGAGGTCCAGTACTGGAAGAAGGTTCTTGGACTTGATAAGGAGAAGTGTTGCAGCAATAAGGATGAAGTTCGCAGTTTCTTCTACAGGGAAATTATCCTTTTCATTTACGTACTTAATATAATCATCAGCAACTTGCGCCAAAGACACATCACTTACATGCATCTTCCGCTTTTCAATAAGAGAAACCAATAGATCAAATGGTCCTTCAAATGATTCTGTCTTTACTTTGAAACTATTGATCGGGATTGTCGTCATGAAGTAATGTGTCGATACGATTCATGTCTCGTGGGAAGAGTGTTGCCTCTTTTACATTCGCAATATTCAAGAACTTTGCAGTAAGTCGCTCAAGTCCCATTCCAATTCCTCCATGCGGTGGCATTCCGTACTTAAACGCTTGCAGATAGTAGCTGAATTTCTCAGGATCAAGCCCCTTAGCTTTAATTCCCTCTATAAGGTTGTCGTACTCATGGCGCCTTTGCCCTCCTGAGATAATCTCAACTCCCTTAAAGAGAAGGTCAAAACTTCCAGTAAACCCAGGATCTTCTGGATCTTCAAAGGTATACATTGGTCGCTTCTCTACTGGGTAGTGTGTGATGTAAATAAAATCTGATCCAAGATTCTCGTTTGCATATGTACATAGCCACCTCTCGTGCTCTGGCTCAAGATCTGGCTCTCCTACACAATCCTCCCCTGTTTCTTTTGAAATAAGTTCCTGAGCTTCTTTAAGCTTCATCATTGGGAATTTAGCAGGAGCAAGTGGCAGTTCTGCCTCAAGTAGCTTAAACTCTGGCTCGCATGTTGCTTTTAGGTGCTCAACAATTGCTCGCATTAAATCAGCAACAAGATTTGCTACGTCTTTGTAGTCCTTAATGAATCCCATCTCTAGGTCCATCGAAGTGTACTCATTTAAATGACGAGATGTACTGTGCTTTTCTGCCCTAAATACATTTCCTGTAGAGAATACTCGCTCATATACACTAACCATAATCTGCTTATAGAGCTGTGGACTTGTAGCAAGGTGTGCTTTTTGGTCTCCAAAGTATTCAAATGAGAAGGTGTTTGCTCCTCCTTCTGCATCATCTCCTACAAGCTTTGGGGCCTGGAACTCTGTAAAGCCATTTTCAGTTAGAAATGCTCGATATGCCTTTAGGATCTCACTTTGTACTTTAAAGATAGCTTTTGTCTTTTCTGTGCGAAGTGTAAGAGGAAGATTATCTAGATGTGTATCTAGATTAAGCTCTGCATCCATATCAAATGGAAGCTCAGCTGCACGAGAAAGAACCTTGATCTCTTTAATACCAAATTCAAGTTCTCCATTTACCTCATCACGCCGCATCTTCTCTGGACGCTCTTTTACTTCTCCCGTTACCTCTACTGCAAATTGTTCTCTAAGTTCTTGAGCTGCAGGAAGAGCTGTTTCGTTATAGTCATTTGATGCAACAGCCTGCACTGATGCGCTTCTATCTGAAAGCACTAAAAATGCCACCTTTCCATGATCTCGCATTCCAGTTACCCACCCATTGATGGTTACTTCCTTTCCAATATTATCTTTCAAATCCCCAATTAGTGTTCGTTCCATATTTACAGTGTTACTCCTATTGCATTTTTAACCTCTTTCATCTTCTCGTGCGCTACTTTATGTGCCCTCTTTGCTCCTCTTTCTAGAATTTTCTTTATCTTTCCTGGGTTATCGAGAAGTTTATTGTATTTTTCTCGCATTGGAGCAATTACTTTTTTGATATTTGTTGCGAGAATCTCCTTTGATTCCTTATATCCAATATCTCCTCGTATGTATCGATTACGCAATTCCTCTAATTGCTCTTTACTAAAGTGCTCATGGAGCTTGAAAGTTATATCAGTCTCTGGATCAAGAGGCGCCCCCTTCTCTGTTGAGTCAGTTGTAATACTCATAACTGCTTTATCAATCTCTTCATCAGATCCAAACAACGGAATGACATTGTTGTAGCTCTTGCTCATCTTCTGCCCATCAATTCCAGGAACAACAGCAACTGCCTCTGGGATTATCTCCTTTGGAAGTTTGAAAGTCTCTCCATAGGTATTATTAAATTTAGTTGCAGTATCTCGTGCAAATTCAATGTGTTGCTTCTGATCTTTCCCAACAGGAACCACGTCAGGAGAATACAGAAGAATATCTGATGCCATAAGCATTGGATAATCAAATGTCCCTACAGAAATATCTTTATTCTTTGCTTCTGCATCCTTAAAGGCATGCGCACGCATAAGGTACGGCATGGTTGTGAGTGTATTAAAGATCCATGTGAGCTCTGTGTGCTCTGGTATATCTGATTGTTTGAAAATAACCACCTTATTTGGATCAAGGCCAACAGCTACATATCCTGCGACAAGCTCTTTAATAAGCTGCCGCATCTCTTCTTTATTCTGTACTGAGTTAAGAGCGTGATAGTCAGCAAGCATTACGTACATTTGATGATCATTCTGCAAATCAACAAATTGCTTGATAGCTCCTAAATAATTACCAACGTGGAGTGCTCCTGTTGGCTTAACACCTGAAAGTAGAACTGGTTTTCCCATATGTGAAAACTATAGCAGAAAACAAAAAAGCCGCGAGGGCTCGGGCTTTATTATTTGGTGCGCCGAGAGGGATTCGAACCCCCGTAGGAAATTTCCGTTGGATTTACAGTCCAATGCATTTGACCGCTCTGCCACCGACGCAAGTTAAAGCACTATACCCTAGTAGAGTGCTATTTCAAGCTTAGAATAACAACATCCCGCTTCCCCTTCTTTAGGAGCGCTAGACCATTTACAAAATCTGTAGGATTGATTGTTTCTCCTATATTTCCAACCTTCTTATTCCCTATTCCAACACCGCCTCCTTCTATTAGGCGCTTTGCTTCTCCTTTAGATCCTGCAAGGTTAGAGCTCTGAAGAATATCTATAATTGCATCCTTTGAAGATACTTTTAGGCTTGGAGCACCCTCTAGGAGCATCTTTTTTGTGTCATTTGTAATAGTGCTCAGATCTCCAGAGAAAAGTACTTCTGAGGCCTTCTGTGCAGCCTCAGCATTAGATTCACCGTGCACCAGCTTTGTTACTTCGTGCGCCAGAGCTTTTTGTGCTTTTCTTGCTTGAGGATTTGAATCCATTAAGTCTCGTATCTGCTCGTGCGTTAGCTCAGTGTAGATATTAAGAAGTTTTTCTACTTCATGATCACTGGTGTTTAGCCAGAACTGATAGAACTTAAATACAGAAGTCTTCTTGGGATCAAGCCATACTGCATTTCCTTCACTCTTTCCAAACTTCTTACCTGATCCATCTGTTACAAGTGGCATGGTTAGTCCAAATGCTTCATTCCCTGTTTTCTTTCGCACCAATTCCATTCCAGATACGATATTTCCCCACTGATCTGATGCTCCTATCTGAAGATCACAGTTGTATTTCTCGTGTAGATGATAGAAATCATATGCTTGAAGGAGTGCGTATGAGAATTCTGTGTATGAAATGCTGTTGTCATCTCCTTGGAGACGATCTTTGATCAAATCTCTTTTAATTAGAGAATTAACGGTGAAGTGCTTTCCAACATCTCGCAGGAATTCAATAAGGTGAAGTGAGTTTAACCAGTTTGCATTGTTTACTACCGCAAAGTCTTTGCTTCCAAAGAGTTTTTGGATTTGTTTAATTTGAGCTTTTGCATTCTTCTCAATTGTTTTTGTGTCTTGGAGAGTTCGTTCATTTGTTTTTCCAGAAGGATCTCCAATTGCTCCTGTTGCACCACCAATGAGGATGATTGCTCGGTGCCCGTTATCTGAGAGTCGCTTTGCAAGCATGAGAGGTGCTAAGTTTCCAATTTGGAAAGAATCCGCACTAGGATCAATACCAAGATAGAAGGTTCGACTTTCTTTTAGAACATCTTCTAACTCCCCACCTGCTATTTGGTGGATGAATCCTCGGTTTTTTAACTCGTGCTTTAGGTTCATGGTTGTAGTGTAGCAAATTCTTTTAGAAAATAAGGTGTTATTGACAAGTTTTAAATGTAAGGTACGGTTTTAAAGTATGAACTTATTCAGCACATACATGAATATTACAGAAGTATCCCTAGCAAAGGGCCGACTTTGTAATGTTTGTGTGTAGCTGAATCTCTCTAAATCTCCTCGGAAAGCCTCAGCTGCACAGAAGCTGAGGCTTTTGTACAGCATTGAACCTTAACAAACCAGAGGAAAATACCATGACCAATCATGTAATCGTTTTACATGGAAAAAGAATTGATCTTGCACTTATGCAAGGCACCTATCTTCCAGACATTGTTCGCATAATGAATGATGTTCGTGTGTCGCAATATCTTCGCGCTGTTCCTCCACTTTCTTTTAAAATCGAAGAAGAGTGGCTGGAAAGCCTTGAGAAATCAAAGACGAACATTGTCTTTGCAGTTCTTAAGAAAAATGGTGATGGATCGCACACTTACATCGGCCATATTGGACTTCATTTGAAAGAAGACGGGGTTGCACTTACCGGCGCAGTACTTGATCCTGAGTTTTGTGACAATGGGTACGGTACTGAAGCTAAAATGCTTCAACTCTACTATGCGTTTTATTTTCGGAATCTCCGTAAGATTCGAAGCTCTGTTATTTCAACTAATCCACGCAGTGCACGCTATCTTGAAAAGACAGGTCACAAAAAAGTTGCCGTCTTTAAAGGAGAGCACGTTCGAAAAGGTGTAGTTTGTGATGAGATTCATTACGAATTGTTCCCTGAAGACTTTGCTTCTATGTGGGAGAAGTACAAAAAAGAACATGGCCTGAAAGATCCATTCTAAAACTAAGCTAGTCAGCGCAAATGCTGGCTAGTTTTTTCTATAAGAAAGCTAACCGTGTTGAAATATTTGACTATTTTAAGCAAAACTATATATTACACAAAGACTGTGTTGGTTTCCTTACATCTCAGAAAGGGGGTGAATTAAATGCGTAAATTTAATTGGAAATTGTCGGCAAAGGCAAAAAGGCCTTCCGGCACAAGTCCGAAAAGTCGAAACAGCAACCAATGTCAGTCCAGCAATGACTGCGGCAACGGCGTTTGTGGCAAGTAAGCTGGACAAGGGGCACGCTAGTATTGCGTGCCCTTTTCTTTTATCTATCTTAATTTGTACACATTCGGGTCCTGAGCAACATATTCATTCCAACTCAAGTTTTGGTTCATTTCCCTATGCTTCTTAACGAGCCAGTAACCAATTGAGTATCCGGTCCATTTTTTATATTCATTACTACCAAACAGTACGGACTCTATCTTTTTTCGATCAAAACTTTCCAGCTCACTTTCTTTGAAATTTTTGAATACTTCTATGGCTTCATTCTCCGTAAGTGCTGTTGCCCAAGGCGCTTTATCTCCACCAATAACTTCTTCTCGAAAAACCTCTGCCAAGCCTTCCATAATCATATTTTCGTACACTGAATATCCTTGACTGGGATGCGCCGCATAATAAACGAGGTGATTGTACTCATGAGATACTGTCTTAGTTAGAGTTCCTTGAGTATCTGTTTGGGGATCAATAAACAAATGCATTACTTGTTGAAAAGGCACCAATGCATTCACTCCTTTAAAAACTTGCTGCTTCTCTCCTGGAAACCAAGGGAAAACATATGCCATGACTGGTGAAGATGGGTGTTGCAGTTCTTTATGACAAGTCTTGAAAGTTTCTTGTATCTCCTTTTCAATTGCAATTCTCTTCTCTTCTGAAAGTAGAGGCAAATCAACCATATTTTTTTCAAAAAGCATGTTATCAAGAAAACTTTCAAAATATTCCCTTTTTGCAAAACCAACAAAATCTATGAGCTTGTCTTTTTCGAGAGCTTTAATGATCTGCTCTTTTACAGAAGGCTTATCTGTTTCAGGAAAATAAAATTTAGTATCTACAAGATTATTCATAGGCATATAATAGCAAATAAAAAAGAGACGGGAACGCAGGTTCCCGTCTCTGAGTTTATGCGAAAGGATGAGGAAAACGTGGAAGGTCGGCATAACTTAGTGATCTTCCTCGCTTTTTTGCAAGATCATACAAGCGTGGCATCCCGGCTGGTTCTTGGCGGTACCCGAAGGTCATTGGCAAGAGTCCGGGAATAATGCTTCGCAAGATGTGAAAATCTTTTTCCCCACCATACTTCTCAGGAAGTATGAGAGGCACAACAAGTAGGGGTAGCTTTTTTTTACGAAGCCGCTCAACAAAAGATTTCCATGATTTTGCAGTTCCACAACCTAGTTCAGAGAATTTGATTTCTCTCCCTCCTTGAACAAGAAAGTTTGCTTTTTGGAAGTGTTGCAGCTGCTCATATAGTGCACCATGATCACCTGGCTTATTTACCTGATGAAAATTGACTGCCTTAGAGCGACCATTTTGAAGCCGTGCAAGCACAGACGCCTCCACTTCCATAAGTGCACGATCAAGCGCATACAGTGTGTTGAAGTGCGAACATGCTGAGCATGCAGAGAACGTAAGTTCACCACTTTGCACAAAAACAAACACCACGGGCGCAAGGTCAACAGAGAAATCCTTCACCCAAACTTCAAACCCTGCCTGGTTAAGCTTTTTGATTCTTCCAACTATCTCATCAGGCATGCTGTCTTTTTCGATTGTTGGGTTTACAAATTGCCCAAGATACGATGCAATGAAAGCATCGCGTTCAACAAGTTCCAAAGCGCTTGATTCTAGAGCCTGTTGTCGGTTTGGATGCGCTGCCATACCTGAAGAATTTGCTTCCATGAACGGAACACTTGTGCCGTATGGAAAGTAAACAAGGTCAGCAAGGACCATTGCTATTTCCCCCGAAAGCTCATCTATTGCAGAAACCCAACCATACGAGACCTCCTCATCAAATGGTTTCAGAGGAATGTTTGAAACTCGATATTGCGGTGGGTGCAATCGATAAATTTTCTCAGGATGAATTGCATTAGGCAACTCAGCAAACTTTGTTCTGACAAGGTCAGTTGAGACAAAGCTGGCAGCCGTCCATTCACGTGCTTCAGCCCAAGCTTTCACAAGAGCCAGATCAGGATCTGAATCTCTGCCGAATGAAATAGTCTTTTTGGAAGATGTTTCAAGGGTAGTGATTGCCATTGCAAATGGAGCTTCGTACCCTCTTGCAACAGGCGGAACCCAAAAAACATCTTTTTGGTCTTTTTCTAGCTGCTGTTTGGCCGGCTGTCCAAAAATTACACTGGTTAGAGGAGTGTTTGTTGCTGGAGATTGGATGGCGGGTTTTAGAATTTCTTCAATAAACCCTCCAATTTCACAGGTTGCAACACCTCTTTCACTTGCAGATAAAAGTAGGTTTTGCGCTACGTGCCCAGCCTCTAATGCGACATAGAGCATACTGCGATTACCATACTTATTTCCTGTGTGCGAGAACGACCCACTTACTACCACCACGCCAGCTGCATTGCTGAGCATGGCAGGATTAAGGAAGGACCGCTTCACCCGATTGAAATCTTTTGACACAAGTTTGAGACCCACAGAGTCAGGCTGACCCATGTAAACCTCGTACACACCTGATTCGAATGATTCAACAGGATGAAAAAGTACCAGTTGTAAATTTAGTGGGAAAAGTGCCCCGGCAGACGGAACGGTTCTACGACCACTCATGTCACTAGAAATTGCACCATAAGCGCACCAAAGCATGTACTGCAAATCTTCTAACGAAATTGCTTCGCCAGAAAAATCGCGCTCGGACTTTCTTGAATCCAAAAGTTTCCCGAATGAGCCTTTTGAAACAGGGTCCATTTTTCCTATGCGCCTAGCTTGCTGTCGTTCAACAGCAGCAACCTGCAAACCAACAACCTCTTTGTTAGAAATCTTTTTTGGAAAGCAAGCTGGGTTGCTCACAAATTTCCAAAGAAAATCTTGCATTGAAGTTGAGTTAACAAGCAAATTTTGCTCTAGGAGCGCATCAACCAACGAGGATAAGGATTCTTGATCCCACTCCTTACTTAGTTTGTCGATTACTGAACTAACAGTTTTCGACCCATCACATTCTTGCACCAACTGACGCATCAAACGCGACGGCACCTCGAGCGTAACTTCAGAGTCAACGCCAGAGAAAACCGTTTTATTTGATGAAATCTGAGGAGGTACAAAAAAGATCGGTTGGATCTTTTCCATTTTATTTTCCTTTCTGAAAAGTTCTGGCGTATAGCCCTTTTCCTACTAGACAATATCACAAATGTGTAGTGTTATCAACAAACTTTAGAACGTAACAGCATATACAACAATCAAAGCAAATTAGAAACCAAAAACTTAAGAAGTAGAGGGCAGTTCAAAAATAAATCGGGAACCCTTTCCCTTTCCTTCTGATTCAGCCCAAATCTTTCCTTTGTGAGCTTCAATCATTTGCTTTGCAACATATAAACCAAGACCTGTTCCTGAGGTATTAATTTTATTTGCACCACGTGCACGGATAAATTTATTAAACAGGTCTCCAATATCCTCTTTTGCAAGACCAACTCCAGTATCTGAAACTGTAACTCGTGCCTTACCCTCAAACATGGTTGCTTTTACAGTCACATTACCCGAGGGAGTATATTTGATTGAATTATCAACCAAGTTTGCAATAACTTGTTTTATCTTCCCAACATCTGCATTTACTAATATTTTGCCTGCACCAGTAAAGGTAAGGCCCAAAGCTTTCTTCTCTGCAACAGGGCCGTACTCATTAACAACAGTTTTAGTAAGATCTGCAAGATCAAACTCACTCATTTCATACTTCATCCTTCCCTGCTCTATTCGAGAAATATTTAAATAATCTTCAATAGACTTAATCATCAACCTACTTGATTCCGCAATTCTATTTAGAGGTTCTTTTAGAGTTTCTGGATATTTTCCAAATTCATTCTCCAAAATAAGTGATATGTACCCCCTAATAGCAGTAATAGGACTTCGCAATTGATGAGATGCAATAGACACAAACTCTGACTTTTGGCGATCAAGCTTTTGCAAACGACTGTTTGCTTGTCTTAAGTCTTTTGCCAAAATTTCAATCTGTTCTCGCTGCCACACCTCTCGCATAACACTTCTTATCAAAAGAACTCCCGCAACAAGAATTAGCAGCAACACTCCTCCCCTAAAGAAAATCAGTATCAAATCTTTTGTGAAAATTATTTCAACAAAAGTTAGAGTTGCTATCAAGAATATCAGGAATCCTGTTGCCATAACCTTTAAGTTAAAAAGTTGGTGTTTGTAGATTGTGTAAGATACGAGCGCAATAAATGGAAGCATGAATAATGCTGAGAACGGGAGGAAGCTTAGGTTGCTAAATACAATTGGCAGGAAAACACTAAATGCAACTATTAACAGTGCTGTGAAAAACATGCCTGAGAAAGTAAATATTGCCTGTTTCTTTTCAAGTTTTTCTGTTCTAAGTATTTTTCTAAATAAGTAGAAGAGCCCCAAAAATAATAGAGTAAAACTAACTAAGCTAAACACAATCACTCCTGGTCCGCGCTCTGGATTTGTAATTTCTCCTATCGGAGCCAATTTTTCTATTCCAGTAAATACAAATGGAGTTAGGGTGAGTATTGCTGTAAGAAGTGTTGCGGGTATAACCAAAAAAAGATGCCATTTAGGCAACTTCTTTTTTTCAGAAGGAAACACAAATCCCAGTTGGAAAAAAGCAAAAGCGTGTAGTACCGCAATAAATAAATTTGTCCTTAGAGCAAGTAATGTGTGTTCAATAGTCCCGAATTTGTACTGAAATAAATTAGTAAATGACCAAAGTATTGTCATTATTGCAAACACTAAAAAAGTCTTGTTGGTTATACTTCGTGGATTGTTGAAATATACTAAAAAACCCAATAGACCAATTGCTGAGGTTGATACCCCAACAATAAGAAGATCTATGTTGAAAGATGTTATGTCAAAAAGTGACTCAATCATGAATTGTCAAAAGTTCATCAGTATTGAAACGTAAAGCTTGTGCAGTTGGCGCATCTGCATATCCAATCCTAAACATAAAGAAAGGTGTACCTGTTACATCAAAAATGTCCTGAACTTTCTTGTATTGTACATCAATCTTCTTCAAATCTTCTGCAGAAAAACCTTCTTCTTGGGAGTTCTTGACTCCCAGTGCAAAATATAATATTCCTGTGACTGGCTGTAGTTGCAAGCCGCACTTTGTAACAGTAAGCCACAACTTTTGAATCAACATACCCGTTTTAACTGCATCTGTAATGGAATCAGTTGGTGATTCAACAAGGCCAATTGCTGAGCCTGATTCGTACACAGCCGCATTTTGAGCTGCAACAACCTTAGGAAACTTAAAAAGCTTATTTAAAGGATTCGCACGAGACCAGTTACTCACTAACTTAAAACCAACTTCTGCAGGAGCAGGAAGTTCAAGAGTTTTTATGTAAAAACCAACTTTATTTTTTCGGTCTTCCTCTTTGGTCCAATTTACGTGACTAAAAAAGAAATCGTGAATTGTTTTGTTCCCCAACATAATTTCTTCATTAGTACTCCCAACTTTCGCAAGAGTTTTTATTTCTCCTCTATCTTCTGTTAGTTTTATTTTCCCGCCAAAAGATTCTTGTCCCAGATTTTTTAAAAGATTTAATATTTCCTCTGGTACTTTATTAGAATCATATTTCTTTCTGTTTGTGACTCGTTTTTTTATACAACTTGCCAATGCGTTATTTTCACCAGAAAATTTTGTGAAGGAAATTTCTGCAACAACATTACTACCTTCTCCAAGTGGGAAAAATTTGTGTGAAGCTTGTAAGTCCACCTCTCCTGAGGCCAAAAGAATATTTTGAATCGCTGCACCAACAGCCACATAAGATGCTCGGTAACCCCAATCATAAAGAGAGCTACTTCTACTTTTTTCTATATGAACCTCTAGTGTCTGTTTGCTCTTACTCCAGACAAAACGCCATGGCTGAGCATTTTCTCCTGACGGAGCATGTCTAGCAG
Organism: Candidatus Minusculum obligatum; assembly: GCA_002331145.1. Lineage (GTDB taxonomy): Bacteria > Patescibacteriota > Minisyncoccia > Phycocordibacterales > Phycocordibacteraceae > Minusculum. Next base: position 72,900 of record DCYT01000001.1, read on the forward strand.
CTTCTATAAGATATTTTATTTTTTGTTCCATTTTTTACTTTTTAAAAATCTTCTTAAACGCCTCAATCGCCCCCTTCCTTCTTTTCTTTGATTTTTGAGACATGAACTCTGGATCAAATGCTTTGTCTAGAGCAAATACAGTTCTTTTACCAATAACTGATTGTTTGTTTGCAATTCTTCGCAAGCAATACGCAACTGCTGCACCATTTAACATTGCAGTGCCTCCAAGCTGTGGCCATGAAGCAATCTTCTTCCCCATAGCCTGAAGTGACTCAAGCATTCTTTCTTCATGGTTTTCAAGCCCTATAAGCTGTGCAATATTTTTTCCAGTCTCAAACTTGTCCATGTCTTGAAGATCTTCATAAGAAGCAGTTATTTTCCCATGAAAGAATTTTGTATTTTTATCAAGATCATATCGCTCTATATCTACTACTGCTTGGTCTGCATTATCTGCACCTGAAACAAGAGGGATTCTGTTCTTTTGAGCATACTGCCGAAGTAAATGCTTCTTTGAAAGTTCATCAATTTCATCCACAACTACATCAAGTCCTTTAAAGAAATCTTTTATGTTCTCCTCTGTAATACCATTTGGAAATACTTCCACTATTGCATACGGATTAATAAGATATATTTCACGTGCAGTAGCCTCCACTTTTGGGACAGCAAGTGAATCTACACCAACCCTAATGCGATTTAAGTTTGAAAGCTCAAGAATGTCATGATCTGCAATTTTTATATGTTTAGAACCTCCTTGAAGGATGGTTGTAAGTGCAACACTGTTCCCTACGCTGAGACCAGCAACTCCAATAACTTGATTATAAAATGCTTGTTGTTCTTTATCTGTTATCAAAAGCTTATTCCTTGCAGTACGAACCTTTTGAAATTCCTTATCAGGCAACACGTGAACCACACGTGAAAGCCAAGGATAGTAAACCCAGGTTCCCTGTTCAGATAATGGAGACTTCTTTTGTACTTTTGCAAGATACTCCTCAAGTTTATTTTCAAAATCAGGAGAAAAAACTAATTTTGGATTTTCTATAGCAAACAATTCACTTAATTGTTCCTTGTAGTCATCATTTATATGCTTAATGCAATCTTTCTTAAATAGATTTTCAAATGCTTCTTTATCCTCTTTATTTTTAAGAAAAAATAAAGTTGGCTTTGATTCTGCTGTAGTTGGTTTTAGAAGCTGATCCATAATATCTATATTACCTTAAAATGTACTTCGGCTTTAAACCAACAGGGAAATACTTTTCATCTTGGTATTTGTGCAGAATGATTTCTGGAACCAAGTCTTTATCTAGATTTTCTCTCAAGAATAAATACTCCATGTTTACTTTTTCAAGTGTTTGCACTACACGCTTTGTAATATTCCTCTGCAATACTTTTGAAATACGTACTCCTTCTTGCAATTCAACATGGATTGTCAGTTTTTGGTCCATTTTCCGTATGTAAGATTTCTTCATTACAAACTTACCAGTAAGAGAGTTTAGTAATGATTTTGCATTAAGAGCTCTATGAATATGCTCTGGGTAAATATTTGCAGCATAGAAAACAATTGTATTGTTGCTTCTTCCGTGTAAGGCAACCAATGGAAGATTCCACTCTTGTTTCCAGCCGATAGATTCTAATTGTTTTTTCCACTCTGGACACTGTTCAGACAGAGCTTTTTTTATCTGCTTACAAGAGAAGATAGATCCTTCATCTTGCAAATTATATCGAATGAGAGGTGCTCCTCCCTGCATGCTATAGAGAAGTTCACCATCCTTCGAAGTTTCAATGTGCCGTAACAGTGGATTGTAGTGAAATAGTTGTGGAAGCATGTTTGTGCCAAAAACTTTTTCACAAAAAGCGGGATTCGCCTCGGCAATTTGTCGAATAAGAATTGTAAATGGATTCTCGTACCCCATCAGAAGAAGTTCTGTTGATCCATATGTACTAAACACATCTCGTTCTGGTGTCTTTGTCCTTATGAGATTTCCTACGTATGTTCTCCAAGACTCAGTAAACCCCTCACTACAGAACATTGCACGCACCCTACTTCTTCCCCACTGAATACCACGATCTTTCCCAGATTCTAGAACATCTTTTATAAAAAATGGATGCCCAATAAGAAGCGTTTGATCATACTTCTTTTGCATTTTCTTAATGAGACCCAAAACTTGCCGCTTGTTATTCCCAACGGTAATAATCGTAAGATTTGGATGTTTTAGCGTAAGTAGCCAGCTTGGAATGGTTGTGGCAATACCTGAAACGTAAGCACCCATTGGAAATCCAATAATTGCAACTGTTTTTAATTTTTCAATTTCGTACAATTGTGTAAAAAGCAGGTTGTGTGTGAGGGTGGCCTCAATTTCTTGAGATGCATTTCGTGCCCACAGTGTTGGCTCACCTGTCGCCCCCGAACTTGTTGCAATCAAGCTCTGATTATCTAAAACACCATTCCAAGAGCGCTCTTCTAGAGAATACTTCTCTATGTAATTACTTTTTGTTGTTTCTGGAACTTCAGCAAAATCACGAATAGTTTTTATATTCTTAGAGTCTACCTTGTGTTCTTTTAGAAAGGCTTTGTACGCTGGAATATTCTTGGCAGCAGCATGAAAAAGCTCAAGAGTTTTTTTATTTCCTTCCCTACGCCACACGTCTTCATCTCTATTCTGAACAAGTTTTGTATACGTCTGAACTGCAGCAAGAGGACTTTCTAAACCATGTGTTGTGTTAGTTGATTTTAATAGTGCAAGAGTTTGGTTGCGATTTTCCATGTTATTTAGATGAGATACGAAGTTTTTTGTCACCACGTATATGCTCTGCCAACTTCATAAGTTCTGGAGTAAATGACCTATCTTTTGTTACTGCAGGGAAAATTTCACGAATATTTTCATATAGTTCTTGTGATGCCTTTGATAGCTTCTCTTTACACTGAAGTACATCAACTGCTTGAGCTAGTGTAATAAGCTCAATCGCAAGAACGATGTAGAGGTTATCGAGTACTTTTTGTCCGATAAGAGCGGCATCAGTTCCCATACTTACCACATCTTGATTCTCAGCATTGGTTGAAATTGAGTGAACAGAATGCGGAAAAGCAAAACTTTGGTTTTGTGCAGTAGTGGATGTTGCCACAAACTGAACTCCTTGTAGACCTAGTGTAAGTCCCGGCTTATTTAGGTTTAGAAATGGAGTAAACATTTCATTTGTCTTTTCACTCATAAAGAAGTTAGTTCGACGCTCACTTAACATCGTCATCTTTACAAGACTTATTTTTAGTTGGTCTACTGCAGTTGCAATATAGTCTCCGTGGAAATTACCCCCATGTAAAAATTGTCTATTTTTTAAATCTACAAGTGGATTATCAGATACTGAATTTAGCTCAGTTTCGACATCATTTGTTACTTTTTCAAGAATATCTGAAATAGGCCCTAGAATTTGTGGGATACATCGAAGTGAATACACCTCTTGGATATGCTCTGGTGTCTTATATACATCATCCTCAAGTTCAACTCTTTTGTGCAGATCTGCTCGTTTATTTAAAAGTTCAGAAGATTTTAAAAGCTTTCGCATTTGCGCAGCAATAGCAACCTGCCCCTTGTGTGGACGAGCCTCATGAAGCTCTTCTGAGATAACATCAGTGAAGCCACGAACAAGCTCAAATCCCATTGTTCCTGCACGAAGTGCGATATCGAGTGCTTGCTTAGCATCAGACACCAACAGGGAAGAAATTCCTGTCATAGTAGATGTCGCATTTATCATTGCAATACCTTCTTTTGGTTTTAGTGTATAGTCTTTAGCAAGACCAGCCTTCTTTAGAGCACTCGCTGCAGATTGTCGCTTCCCTTTATAAAAAACATCTCCCTCTCCAATAAGTCCGAGTGCAACATGTGCCATTTGTACAAGATCACCACTTGTTCCAACTGCTCCATGCTCTGGAACTACTGGGATAATTTTATGATTTATATACAGCACAAGTCGCTCAACAAGATCTGTTGAAACTCCTGAGTACCCTTTTGCAAAAGTATTTAAACGATCAAGCATTGAAGCAAGCACGTACTCTTCCTTAATAGGATCACCGGCACCTACTGCATGACTACGGATAAGGTTTAGTTGAAGATCTTCAAGTTGTGGCTTACCAATAATACGAGAAACCATTGGCCCATATCCAGTATTTACACCATAAATAATCTGCTTATCAGAGTTTTTATCAAGAAATACCCGTGCAGCTTTTATCTTCTTTAGCGCACTTGGACTTACAGAAACCTTTGACGCCTCCGTACGAACAAAATCCGCAACAATAGCGGGAGTTAGTGTTTCTCCTGTAATTACCAGACCTTTTTTCATGCCGAAACCATAATATTATTAACAGGATTTGTCAAGTTTTAAGCCACATTTACTTCGCAAACATGAATAAAGCAAATAGTGGAGAAACAAACCACCAGAAGAAAAACTCTGCAGGAGCAAACAATGCATCAAGCACAGGTGTAAATGCGTAGAAGTCTCGAATAGGAAGAATGTGATATGCACTTGCTAGAAGCATTGCAGTAAGGAGGAATGAGATCATCAAAAGGAAGATAATTCCACTTCTTCCTAAAAAGTCAGTAACTACCACTCTACTTAGGATGATATATGGAATAACAATAAAGCTAACAAGCATCACACCGGTAAGTGTAAGACTTACAAGCGGTGACCCAACTGTTGATGCAAGTATCGTTTCCTTAAATGGAAAGACTGTATAGATAGCAAATCCTGCATATACTGCCATTGTAAGAGAAACAACTCCTCTCCTTCCTGAGCGGAACATAAAGAAAAGCATCAGCCCAACAAGGATGATGACAAGAAGGAAATCGTTTATGAAAGTACCTGCATTTGCGGTAGTTGTCTGTATCAGCTCATTAGCTGCTTCAAAACTGAGGTTAGAGTCCATGCTCCTTCAATTGTCCCACAAGTTTCTTTGCTTCTGAAGTTAGCTTCTGTGGAAGGCTTACAGTAAGTCGAAGTAGGATATCTCCACGAACAGAACCTTGTGGTACTCCATGTCCTTTCACACGAAGTACTTCCTCAGTCTTTTTCATTGGAGTTATCTTCACCTCAAGCTTCTTTTCATCAAGAGTAGTTAGATTATAGAGCGTTCCTTGAAGTGCATCTGTTAGCTTTAGAGGAACCTCAACTACCAAGTTAGCTCCACTTCTCTTGAAGGTCTCATGTGCTGCTACATGCACCTTAATATACAAATCTCCTGCCTGACCATTTTTAATAGCCTCTCCAAGACCTCCCATACGAATCATCTCCCCATCATTAATTCCTGCTGGAATAGCAATGTTGATCTCTTCTTCTTGCTTTCGTACTCCAGCTCCTGCACAAGCCTTACATTTCTTCTTTGGAACTTTCCCTACACCTGCACAAGTAGAACACTCTGCAACAGTCTGGAATGTCCCAAAGATAGAGTTTCGAGTCTCATGCACTTTCCCTTGCCCATTACACGCAGTACATGTCTCCATTTCAGAATCTTTCTCAGCTCCTGATCCATCACACTCAGAGCACTTAGATACTTTGGCGATAAGGATTTTCTTTTCTGTTCCAAAGATAGATTCTTTGAATGTAATCTCTGCATCCATTGAGATGTCTCGCCCACGACGAGGTCGCTGCCCGCCACCAAATCCAGCACCTCCAAAACCACGCAAGATGTCATCGATATTAATATCCCCTTGCTGGAATCCTGAGAAATCAAAACCTCCTCCAAATCCTCCTTGCTGCCCACCTGCAAAAGTACGACCGTATGAATCGTACTCCTTTCGCTTCTGTTCATTTCCTAGCACGCTATATGCTTCAGAAACTTCTTTGAACTTTGCTTCATCTCCAGTTTTTCTATCTGGATGATACTTCTGGGCCAGTTTTCTGAAGGCCTTCTTAACATCCTCCTGCGATGCGGATTTATCTACGTCTAGAATTTGATAATAATCTTTACTCATTAGTCTTAGGCTCCTCTTCCTTTACCTCAGCGTCCTGCACATCGTCCTTAGGAGCTTCATTTTGCGCTTCTGCGGCTTGTTTTTGCAAGATCTCCCCTATCTTCTGCATGCTTGTAGAAAGTTCCTCTGAAGCCTTTGTAATAGGTTCGAGCTCATCCTTATCTTTCACCTCATTAAGAGCTGTGATCTTTCCTTCGATCTCAGTCTTCACATCATCAGGAACCTTATCTCCTGCATCCTTGAGAGACTTCTCTGCAAAGTGAATCATCTGATCTGCTGCATTCTTTGCATCTACAAGATCTTTCTTCTTCTTGTCCTCATCAGCATGTGCTTCTGCATCTGCCTTCATCTTTTCAATATCTTCCTCTGAAAGTCCTGTTCCTGCTTCGATCTTAATGGACTGCTCTTTATTAGTTGCCTTATCCTTTGCAGTTACATTTAGAATTCCATTTGTATCTACATCAAAGACTACTTCAATCTGAGGCACACCACGTGGTGCTGGAGCAATTCCATCTAGCACAAACCGTCCAAGAGACTTATTGTCTGCTGCCATTGCTCGCTCACCCTGAGTTACGTGAATTTCTACTGATGGCTGGTTGTCAGCTGCAGTTGAAAACACCTGAGACTTCTGTGTAGGGATAGTTGTGTTCTTCTCGATAAGCTTTGTTGCAACATTTCCCATTGTCTCGATACCGAGTGATAGAGGGATAACATCTACAAGAAGCACATCCTTTACATCTCCCTGCATAATTCCAGCCTGAATACCTGCACCGAGCGCCACTACTTCATCTGGATTAATAGATCGGTTTGGCTCTTTTCCAAAGAGTTCCTTTACAAGCTCCTGTACCTTAGGCATTCGAGTTTGTCCTCCCACAAGGATAATTTCATCAATATCACCTGCTGCAAATCCAGAAGCTTCTAGTGCTCGCTTTGTAATATCAATAGATTTCTGTAGGTACTCATCTGCAAGCTCTTCAAGCTTTGCCTTTGTCATAGTAAGCAGCAAGTGCTTAGGACCTTCTGCATCTGATGTAATAAATGGAATATTAATCTCAGTCTCTGAGTTATTTGAAAGCTCGTGCTTTGCCTTCTCAGCTGCCTCATCAAGCCTTTGAAGTGCTAGTGGATCTTTGCTTACATCAATACCACTCTCCTTCTTATATTCCTCAGCAATATACTTAACGATAGCCTGATCAATATCACGTCCTCCCATGTGTGAGTGCCCATCAGTTGATCGCACCTCGATAACATCATCTCCTACCTCTAGAATAGAAACGTCAAAGGTTCCTCCTCCAAAGTCATACACTGCAATCTTCTCATCCTTCTTTCGGTTAAATCCGTATGCAAGAGCTGCAGCTGTTGGCTCATTGATGATTCGCTTCACGTCAAGACCTGCAATCTTTCCTGCAGCTTTTGTAGCGTTTCGCTGCGCATCATCAAAATATGCAGGTACGGTAATGATTGCCTCTGTAATAGTTTCTCCTGTCTTAGCCTCAGCATCTGCTTTCATCTTTCCTAGAATCATTGCTGAAACCTCCTCAGGTCGATAATCCTTATCTCCTAGAGTTACAAGTACTCCATCATCAGATCCCTTCTTTAGCTCATATGCGATAAGATCCTTATCTTTTTGTACTGAATCATCAGCAAATCGATGCCCCATGAATCGCTTGATTCCATAGACAGTGTTCTTTGGATTTGTAACAGCCTGTCGCTTTGCAACAGTACCTACAAGTCGCTCATTGTTCTTTGCAATAGCAACTACAGATGGAGTAGTTCGTGCCCCATCGCAGTTTTCAATAATAGTTGGCTCACCTCCCTCAACAATAGCCATTGCTGAGTTTGTTGTTCCTAAATCGATTCCTAGAATTTTGCTCATGATATTTATTTGTTATTTGTTGCTACTTGTACTTTCGCAGGCCTAATAATTGTTTCTTTAAATTTGTATCCTTTTTGTAAAACGTTAACGATAGTGTCTTCCTTTTCTTCTGACTCTACAGTTCCCATGGGTTCATGTAGATTCGGATCAAACATCTCTCCTGCTGGATCTAGCACTTCAAGTTCTAGTCCATCGAGAATTTGTTTTTGAACCAAAGAAAGACCTTCATCTTCACTTTGAGATAGCGCGATGTCCATGCTATCTAGCGCTGGCAAGAGCTTTTCTACACTGGCTATCACTCCGTACTCAAATTTCTTCTCTCCCTCCTCTTCTAGCCGTTTTTTTGTGTTTATAAAGTCTGCTTTTGCCCGCTGCCATCCATCAAGATACTCTTGTTTTTCACTCTTGCAAGCCTTCAATTCTTCCTTCACCTTCTTGATATCTGCTGTTTTAAAAGTAGACTCAGCTTCCGCTTCTTCTACAATTTCTACATCTTCATCGTGCATACTCATTTGGTACTAGTATGGGAATTTTTTGGTTGGTGTCAAGAGAAATTAGGATGTTGGCAACCCTATTCTTGATAAATAGTGAGTAAATCTTACAGACAGATCTTCTCTGTATAGTGGTTTTATAGAAGCCAAATATTTTTCTTTATATACTTTCTCAAGATCGTCTCTACGCATAGTAAAAAAGAACTTAAAATCAATAATTAAATCTGGGAGCTCTAACTCCTGGTCTTTTTTTAAATGATGAAACCTTTTGTTTCCATTACTTAAAATATTCTTCCATAAACTTTCTGAGCCATTACCCCAGTCAAGTCTATTAAGACCCAACATTGACAAGTGTTCGCCTGTTTTAAAATCATCTTTTAAAAAAGCTGGCAATAATAATATTGATTCTAAAAACTTGTCTTTATTTTCTAATTTTTGTTCTCTGGCTTCGTGATCTTGTTTTAAATCACAATCTTGAGTCAGAACAAGAACATAAGGATACGTCTCTCTTAAAAGTTCTTTTTTGTTGGGAACAATATAAGAATATTCTATTTCTTCTAGAATATCTCCTTGTCTTATACGTTCACCTTTTTGTAGTTCCCACATTTCAACCTAAAATAATCTTTTCTACTCGAGGTCTTTTTTTAGGACTGTCTGCTTCCGGTTTCCAAGTTCCAGAAGTTGAAATGTGAGTAATTTTAGTTATGTCGGAACCATTTAAAGAATTTGATAGCTCTGTTTGAATCATATTTGGGTTAAATTCTCTGCTTTTTGTTTCTAACAAATTTGTCATTGGATTAATCGTTATTTCTTAATACTGTTCTCAGGCCATCATGAATACTTTTTTCAAAATATTCTGTAGCCAATGCATTTAATGCAACAGTTTCCGCACTAAGGCCTGCTTCCTCAATTGAACTTGAATTGTAACAGTCAATATCAATAGTAAACTTTGAATCCTGCAGCAAATTTGGATAATTTTCGTTTATTAAGCCGTAACGAACCTTCGTTCTTCGATTTTCATTACTTTCAAGTTCAAAAATGTTCTGGGTTCTAATAAGATCCTCTTCCTCAATAAAGTTTAGGTGGCTTAATAGACTTTCATTTAGATATGGTCGCAATCCTTCAGCTGTAGATTCTGCACCCTCTATACTTATTTCATTAACGTATCTTAATCCAATTCTTTTTATGTATTGAAATGAGTAGTTTTCTGAAAAAGCTTCTATAACTTGATTAACTAAATTACTAAAATCGGTAAAGTTTGTGTAGTTTTTTTCGACTATAACAAGATACTCAGAAGACACCTCCAATATTTTTGAATCATCCCGAGACTTAAATCTCCAAACCTTATTCACACCACCAATATCTTTATCCTCACCTCCATTCAAATTAAACTTCATCAAATGCTCAAGAACTTCAACATTTGGAAAGATTTCTGATATCGACTCTTGAAGAGAAGCGGGGCTCTCTTCCGCCAACTTCAAAATTAACGGGTAGTCAATTCTGAAAATAGTTTGTTTTATAAAATTTTTATTATAAACCTCTGGGGGCATAAAAAATCTCTTCTTATCTCCATAGTATCATACAAAAAATGTTCTTGTATAACAAAACCGGCTCTCGCCGGTTTTAATCTATCGCTTACTCCACTGTGCTGCCTTTCGAGCCTTCTTAAGTCCAGGCTTCTTTCGCTCCTTCACTCGAGGATCTCGAGTAAGCAGTCCGTCTGCCTTAAGTGGCGCACGTAGCTTCTCTTCATTCTTTACGAGTGCTCGTGAGATTCCGTGTCGTACGGCATCAGCTTGAGCTCGCTGCCCTCCTCCTGTTACTTTTACTGTTACTGAAAAATCCTGCGTAACATCTTCATGCTTAAATGGCTCCTCTACAATCTGAGTGTACTCCTCTGAACTAAAGTACTCAGCAGCAGGCTTATCATTTACGATAACGCTTACCTTATCTGCAGGTGTAATACGCACACGTGCATTAGCACTCTTTCGTCGTCCAATTGCCTCTATGTATCGTGAATCAGCCATATTTATTTACTAAAAGTTACTCGCTTCATTCGCTGTGCTCGAAGCTTATTTCCAGGAAGCATCCCGTAAATAGCTTTTCGCATAGCCTCCTCATATCCCTTCTTGTCGATAAGGTCCTGTAGTGACTGAATCTTGAGTCCTCCTGGGTATCCTGAGTACCGCTGGTACTCCTTCTGAGTTCGCTTCTTCTCTGAGATCTTTAGCTTCTCTACATTCTCAATGGTTAGCGCAACTGGTGCTACTACATTCTTGGCGAACTCTGGTGTGTTCTTTCCAAGCAAAATAGTTGCAGCTTCTGTTGCTACTCGCCCAATGGGTCGATCTGTTGCATCAATTGTGTACGTTGTATCCTCCATATTAAACAAAGCTAATGTACGCTACCTTTCGTCCATCTTCAAGTACTCGAGGACTCTTCACAATGCGAAGGTATCCACCAGCAACATCCTTGTATCTGGGACCTAACTCAGCGAACAACTTATTCATAACCTCCTTATCATTCCCCAGACGAGCAGCGATAAGACGCCTGTTTGCAACAGTGTCAGTCTTTGCTCGTGTTACAAGCTTCTCAACATATGGACGAAGACTCTTGGCCTTTGCCTCTGTTGTCTCGATCTTCTCTTCAAGTACAAGGGCACGTGCAAGAGACCGCATAAGTCCTACACGTACTTTCTTTACTCGTCCAAAAGTTCGGCCTGTTGTCTGGTTTTTCATATATCTTACTTATCTTCCTTCAGCTCAGTTCCAAGCTTCTTAAGAGCTGCCTCGATTTCCTCAACTCCCTTAGCTCCAAGACCATCAAGTGCTACAAGCTCCTTAGCGCTCTTCTTTACAAGTCCTCCAACTGTTCGGATACCTGCCTCATCGAGTGCTCCTGCTACTCGTGCTCCAAGATCAAGAGTCTCGATTCGAGTCTTGTTTACATCCTCAGGAGCATCAGCTGATTCCTCTACAGCTTCTGCCTCCTCAACAGCAGGAATCTCAAGCTCCTCCTCCTGGAATCCAATAACAGCCTTAAGCTGGTGGATCATAGTCTCGATTGACTTCTCAAGTGCTTCTCGAGGAGAAACAGTTCCGTTTGTCTCAATTGAGATCTTTAGACGGTTGAAGTCTGTTCGATCTCCTACTCGCATGTTCTCTACTTCGTAGTTAACACGCCTAATTGGAGCAAATGTAGCATCGAGCGCAATAACTCCAATGTCTACCTTCTCCTTTGTAAGAGCCTCTTTTGGAATATATCCAAGTCCCTTCTCAAGCGTTAGCTCAAGATCAAGCTTTGTCTTTCCAGTTGAAGCAATGTGCTGGTCTGGATTTACAACAGTAACCTGCCCTGGAAGCTTAAGATCCTTGGCAGTAATGTTTCCTGATGCTGAAAGAGTCACAACCTGTGGCTCGTCAGTTGAAAGATCAAAGTGAACCTTCTTAAGATTTAGAAGAATTCCTAGTACGTCTTCCTTTACTCCTTCGATAGTAGCGAATTCGTGGGCAACTCCATCAATCTTTACTGATGTGATAGCTGCTCCTGGAAGTGATGAGAGAATAATCCGGCGAAGAGAATTTCCCAATGTGTGTCCATACCCTGGGTATAGGTTATCAATTTCGTATACTCCAGAGTTATCTTCCTCCTTAACAACACGTGGTTTACTTGGCAATGTGATTTGATATTCCATATGCGAGGCTTATTAACGACTATAAAATGACATAACGGCTGTTAGATCTCCTGCTGCTTCTGTAACAACATATGTTGGAAGATCAGACACTTCAGCTGAAAGCTCCTTTGGATTTGGCTTTAGCCATCCAACAATAGTTGCGTTTGTCATTCGATCAGAAGCTGATGCAAAGAGCGCAGCGCTCTTACTTCCTTCTCGAACAGATACAACATCTCCTACCTTTACTTTGTGACTTGGTACGGTAATTTTCTTTCCGTTTACTGTGATGTGTCCATGAGAAACCATCTGACGTGCTCCACGACGAGTTGTAGCAAGCGTTGCTCGTGCTACGACATTATCAAGTCGTCGCTCGAGAGCTTTGTGTAGCTCCTCTGCAGGATTTACACCGCTCATCTCAAGAACTGCATTGATGTAGTTTCGGAACTGCTTCTCAGTAATTCCATAGGTAAATCGAACCTTCTGCTTCTCAAGAAGCTGCTTACCGAAGTCTGACACATTCTTGCGTCGTCCTCCTCGACGAATCTTACTCTTGCGTGCTTCAGAAAGCGCAAACTTCTGAGTCTGAGTTTTCTCAAACACACTTGCACCGAGTCGCTTCGCGATTTTGTATTTTGGTCCGATTTTCATAGGCTATACTCGACGTGGCTTAGGTGGACGTGGTCCATTATGTGGAACCGGAGTCGCATCCTTAATGTTTACAATATTGATTCCTTTTGAGGCGAATCCTCGCAGTGCACTTTCGCGTCCTGCTCCCACTCCTCGAATTACAACTGACGCTTCCTTCATTCCCATAAGGGCAGCCTTCTCTCCCACAAGCTCACCAATCTTAGCAGCTGCATATGGAGTACTCTTTCGAGCTCCTCCAAATCCAAGTGCTCCTGATGTTGACCACATTACTGTGTTTCCGTCAGTATCAGTTAGCGTTAGCTTTGTGTTGTTGAAAGTTGCCTCAACGTTAAGAACACCGTTCTCAAGACGCTTACGTGGAACTTTAGAAAGTGATCGGTTCTTTCGTCCCTGATCAACTCCTCGTCCAGATTTCTTTGCAATTCGTTTCTTTCCCATACTGATTACGTCTTCTCTACCTTACGTCGTCCACTTCCCATAGTCTTTCGTACGTTTCCTCGAACTGTTCGAGAATTTGTCTTTGTTCGCTGTCCGCGAGCTGGAAGGTGTCGCTCATGTCGAACTCCTCGATATGCACGAATATCCTTAAGACGCTTAATATTCTGAGAAACTTCACGTCGAAGGTCTCCTTCGATCACTCCGCCCTCAATAATAGTTCGAATCTCCTGCTCTTGGTCCTGACTTAGATCTTTCGCTTTTGTTGTATACGGAAGATTAAGCCCATCTAAAATTTCTTGAGCTTTGGGTCGTCCAACCCCATGCACTGCTGTTAGAGCAATGTTGAGATCTTTCTCATCAGCAATTGTAATTCCTGCAATTCGCATATACTAACCTTGTCGCGCTTTCCGCCGTGGATTTTGCTTATTAATACGGTAAATTCTTCCTCGTCGTCGTACGAGTTTATCTCCTGGCTGTTGCTTTTTTACTGATGCTCGAACTTTCATATTTAGCCTCTTCGGACAATTCGTGCCTTACCTCCATAGGGGTCTTTTACCACCTCTACGGCATCACCAACCAACACACGGATTCTATGAATCCGCATCTTCCCAGCAAGATAAGCGAGCCCTTCCTCGCCATCTTCATACCGGATACGAAACAGGAGGTTAGGCAATGCCTCCTCCACTGTCCCGCGGATAGTTTCTTCTTCTTTCTTCGCCATGTGAAGCAGGCCCCATCCTAACAGGGTGCACCTATTCCGTCAACACCTCTATTGCGCTTAACTAAGCGCTAAGAAGCATTTACAGAAACAGTAATTTTTTCACTGTCAGTTGGGAAAGAATTTCGCCAGAATGGACGAAGAATTAGCTCTGCTCGATCAATACCTGAGATGTTTCCTAGCACTGATTCAGCTGCCTCTCTGCTCTTTCCTGCAATACCAGTCTTTATCTCCTCTGCTGATACTTTCCATACAATATCTACAGTACCTTCTAGTGCTACAGATAGCTCTGTTGCGCCCTGAAGCTCTCCTGCAGATGGAAGATTACCCACCTTTAGAGTATTGGTTGCGCCAATAGTTACATTGTCTTCATCGTATGAAGCGATAGTCTTTTCAGCCAATGATGCAGCTAGAGCATCTGTTGGGAAGACAAGAGCGATAGCTGTTCCCTTCTCTCTTATGTTTGCTTGCCCTGATCCATCGTCTGCTCCATTGCTTAGTGACTCAAAGACAACTGCTACAGAATCTTCAAGGAGTGTAAATCCACTTGGGATCTGATCTGCGATAGTATCGTTTAGATCTTTAGTTAGCGCCTCACGTGCAATTGCTCTAACTTCAGCTGCTTTGCTTTCACTTACCACTGCTCGCTCTCCAATGAACCCTCCTGAGAGTGGAGTCTTTGCTTTTGCGTAGAGACTTTCAAATTGAGGAGATCCTGCAAGTCCTGGAATAGTGAAATCTACAAGCCCAACATTGTATGCTTCCCCTGCCTCATCAGCATGGATAGTTACTTCTACTGTTCCTGGCTTTCCATCTTCCATCCCTGGAATAACAACAGGTTCTTTTACACGGAAGATTCTTCCATCTGGAGATTCAAACCGAGTATTGGTAACCCATCGCTGCTGCGTGCTACTGAATTCGTTGTATACCGTTACAACTCCACTTGCTCGCTCTTCTACTGTCTCCTTTCCATCTGCTGGAACTGGTTGTGTTGCAACCTTTTCAATTTTTACAACTTCAAATGGCAGAGGTGCAGTTTCAACCTCTGATGCCTCCAAAGTTGTGTTAACTGGCACTTCTCGCTCAAGAGGGTGCACAACTACTTTTGCTCCCGCAAAAAGCATTGCGACACCACCTCCTACGATTAGTGCACCGATTAGTATTAAAAATAGAGTAATAATAGGTCGTCCACTTTTTTGACTTGGTTCATAAGTGTCAGCAACTGGTACTGGCTCACTTGATGCCGCCCGACGACGTGACGGTGGAATTATGTCTTCTACACGTTTTGCGCCCATATGCCCCGTAGTATATCACGGGTTTTACCACTCCACCTTCTTGCTATAAAACAGAGCAAGTAGCCCATGGAATAAGTCCCTGTCACTCTCTCCCATAAACACAACATGATCTGTTAGGTTTTGAGACTTAAGACCAATAACAGTAAACGGATGATCTCCAAGACGAAGCGCATGTACATCTTGTCGTGTCATGATTTCCTCAAATGTCTCTCTACATGAGAAGTCAGATAGTATGAAAAATGTCTGTGGGAGTGCGTACTTTCGTGCAAGATCTGCAAGAGATGAAATAACAGCACTCGCCCACTCACTCTTTGCTTCTCTTTGTGCTCCTTTCACTGTGTCTACTGTTGTTGGATGTAGCATTCCACTTTTTACAAGATCTCCCACCTCCTCAGCTGGAACTGCTGGAACTGCTTTTTTAACTGCTCTAGTAATAGAGTGCACTCCTTCTAGTGCTGTTGCTACACCTGTAAGGATTCCTTTCTTAACCAAAAGAAGATCTGTTGCCTCACCTGTAACAATTGCTGCCAAGAAGTCTGGCTCATGCACAAAAAGATCTCGCATAACTACATAGCTCAATGCAGGAGCAGATTGCATCTTAATCGGCTCAACATGGAAAGTCTTTGAAAGATGACTTGTTATCCTGTCATGTACTGAAATAGGAATAACACTGGCAAGACCCAATACACTCATACGTTGTGCTCGTTTTCCAAATGGCTTTGCAGTCTGGTATCCATTTACAAGCACTTCGATAATAGAGTGATCTACAAGCATTGAAGTTGCAGGATCAATACCAAGCGCTCCCTCTATCTTTTCTTTTGCGTCCTCAATGTCTTTTGCAGAAATACGCTTTCCTCCAGGGAACTTCTCAGTGTGTGATCTAAGCTGTGTCCTCTGCCATGGAGATCCAACTGACACCACCACATCATCTACATGACGAACTCCACAAGATCGAGAAAGAGCCGCAGACCCTTCATGCTCAAGCTTATGCGTTAGCTTAGTAAGTCCTTCATCTAATATGCGAAGAAGCTCTCTTGGTGTTGCTTCATCAGTAACTGGAAGAGGGATTCTGGTGCTGTAACAGATATGCGGTGCTTCACCTTTATTAAGCACGGCATATGCCCCACCTAGTGAAAGTGATCCAATATCAATTAATGCAACCGTTTTTGTTTTTGTGCGCCCAAACGGCATAGTTTCTTTATTGTATTACAGCTTCGCAGCTTTTTCTGCTCTTATTCAAGCACAGCCTTAATCCTGCGAACTCCAGCAGAGCTCGCCTCCTCTTTTTTAATACGAAATACTCCAAGGTCTTTTATATTTTCTACGTGCGGCCCACCACAGAACTCAAGAGAATAGTCTCCAATACTGTATACGCGAACAGTGTCTCCATACTTCTCTTCAAACAGTCCAATAGCTCCTCGCTTCTTAGCTTCTTCCATTGAAATATCTTCAAAGGTTACGGGAAGCTCCTTTGCAATCTGCTCATTTACAATCTTTGTTACCTCCTCCTTCTCTTCATCTGTCATCTTTCGATCAAAGGAGAAATCAAAGCGTAGTCGCTCGGGTGTAATGTTACTCCCCTTTTGCATTACGTCTTCTCCAAGAACATCCTTAAGAGCACGGTGTAGTAAGTGTGTAGCAGTGTGATACTTCACACTCATCTCGCTATCATCTGCTAGTCCTCCCTTAAACTTCTGCTCAGCTCCTGCTCGAGACTTAGCCTGGTGCTCCTCAAATGCTTTTTTATATGCATCTACGTCCACCTTCACACCTTTCTCCTGTGCAAGCTCTAGCGTTAGCTCCAATGGGAATCCATATGATGTAAAGAGTACAAATGCATCCTCTCCTGAAATATCTCCTTCAATCTTTTCAAATTGCTTCATTCCAGACTTGAGTGTCTTTCTAAATTTCTCCTCTTCATCTGCAATTGCTTTTACAATCTCTTCTTCTTTCTCTGCCAAATTTGTGTAGTGATCTTTGTAGACAGAAATAAATGGACGAGTAAGTTCACTTAACTTCCCTTCAGGGATTCCAAGTAGATCAGCATGACGTACAGACCTACGAATAAGACGTCGCAGTATGTATCCAGCCTCAGTATTACTTGGCATAACACCATCACCAATCATAAATGTTGCTCCTCGTAAGTGATCGAGTATCACACGGAAAGAATTCTCATTTCCAACATATGCTTTCCCTGAAAGCTCTTCAATCTTTTCTCGTGTTGGTGTAAATACATCAACAAGAAATACATCAGGATTCCCAAGTGTTGCTGCAGTTATACGCTCAAGTCCTCCTCCGAAGTCTACATTCCTTCGTGGCAGCGTATCGAAACTTCCATCCTCCTTCTTTAGGAACTCCATAAACACTGAGTTTCCAATCTCAATGAATTGTCCTGAGTCACTATTTGGATGCAATTCCTTATCTGCATAACTAGGATCTGCAAACTCTTCTCCAAAATCATAGAAGACTTCTGAGTCTGGTCCTCCAGGCTCTCCAGCTGGCATCTTATCTGGCGTACCAGACCTGCTCCACCAGTTCTTCTTCGCATCATAGAAAAAGATTCGCCCTCCCTGCATTCCTTTTGTATACCCATCTTCTTCAGACCCAATATGCACTTCCTTTGCTTCAATACCCTTTGATGCAAAAAGTTCCTTCCAGATCTCTACAGACTCAGTATCTTTTTCAATTCCTTCCCCTCCTTCGTATACCGTTACGTAAATTCTATTT
The DNA here is from genome assembly GCA_002331145.1 of Candidatus Minusculum obligatum. Classification (GTDB taxonomy): domain Bacteria; phylum Patescibacteriota; class Minisyncoccia; order Phycocordibacterales; family Phycocordibacteraceae; genus Minusculum. The sequence continues at coordinate 90,726 of DCYT01000001.1, forward strand.
GGATCGAGCCCAAGCTCATCTACCAAGAATGAGAAAAACCATGGGAGCTGTTCTTTTTTGAAATAATCTCCCAAAGACCAGTTTCCAAGCATCTCAAAGAAGGTGGTGTGCCTATTGTCTCCAACCTCTTCAATATCATCTGCTCTAAAACACTTCTGAGAATCTACAAGCCTTGCTCCTGCAGGATGTTCTTCTCCCAACAAATATGGAACAAGTGGCTGCATTCCTGAGCTTGTAAAAAGAGTTGTTGGATCATTCTCAGGAACAATAGGAGCAGAAGCGATCTCTGCATGATCGTTTCTCTTGAAAAACTCTAGATATTTTTCTCGTACTTCACTTACTTTCATACTTAAAATGGCAATAACTCAAGACCAACAACCTCAAGAACGTATCCAATAACAATAAGAGCAAGTCCTAGAAGGACAAAGTTTCGCTCCTTATGATACTCAGTTACAACGGCGTCACTAATTTTGTGATCTTTACTAATCTTTCCATGCAAAGCAAGAGCTGCAAGAATCACCATTACCTTTCCAGCAACAGTGAGTGTCATTCCCCAGAAAATTAGATTTTCTAACATATCCATAGAGTACGTTACTTTACAGCTTTTTCAAATGCTTCAATGTCTTCTTCGAGCGCCTTAAGCCCCTCCTTAAATACTTCTCCATCTTTAAATGAAAGACCGATGTTTTCAAAGATTTCCTCTGCCGGCATAGATCCTCCACTTGTTAGGAATGTATCAATCTGCTTTGCATACTCTTTATCCTTTTTATACCGGGCAAAAAGTGCACGAGATACAAGCTGTCCATATGTATAGGTGTATACATAGAAGAAGTTTCTAAAGTGACTAATATAAATATATGAGTACCCATCATCATCTGAAACAGATACTGCATCACCCAACTGATCTTTTAGGTGTTTTGTGAGCATTTTTGCAATATCTTCCTCTCCTACAAATCCATCTTCTCGAATCTTTGCATGGAGCTCTCTCTCAAAATTATAAAAGGTTGTCTGCCGAGAAATAGAAGAGATATCGTTTTGAATTGAATTATGTAGAAGCAAGAGCTTATCTTCCTCCGGAAGCTCCTGAAGCAACTTCTCTCGAACTACAGCCTCAAAGAAAGTGCTGGCAGTCTCTGCTACTGCAGTTGAGTACCCCTCATACATTGGAGACTGTGTCTTACTTCGCTCTGAGTGAATAGCGTGCCCCATTTCATGCGCCAATGTTTCAAATGATCGTAGGTTATCTACATGATTTAAAAGAAGCATTGTTGGAATTCCAACACTGTGTGCGCAGAATGCTCCACCGCTCTTTCCTTTCTTTGGATATACATCTATCTGTCCATTATCTAAGAATCTTTGGAATGTTTCAGCGTAGAGAGGATTTACTTCTCCAAATGCATCCTTTACAAGCTCAATACTCTTTTCAAATGAAAATTCAGTACTAAACTTCCCAATATCTATATTCTTATCCTCGTATCTAAGTTCTTCTCCTAGATACTTTGCTTTTGCTGCATAGAAGCGGTGCGAAAGCGAGAATGCCTTTGTTACCGTATCTGCAAGAGAATCAATGACTTCTTGCCTATTTTCATTCCCTCGAACAGTTGGCTCCTCTGGAGTTTTATATCCTCGAAGCTCTCCATTTATTTTGTGATTTGAAATAACAGCATTCATCTCATGTGCTGACATTTCTCCCATGTCTTTTAGAACAGCAACAATGTTTGCCCATAGTTCTCTTCGCTTTTCTTTTGGAAGCTTATTGAGTTGCTCAAGCGCTTCAGGTAAAGGAAGATCTCCATCACTAAATGGCACCATTTTCTTTGCTTCAATAGTTGAAACCATACTCACCCAACGCCCGCGTGATACATCACTCTTAAGTGAAAGAATTTTCTCTTCTTTTTCTGAGAGAGTGAACTGAGCATTTTCAAATAGCTCCTTAAGGTAGTACTTATAGTGCTCAAGCTCTGGAGCATTTAAAAAGATCTCCTGCTGCTCTTTTGATGCGGCACCAAGCTCTACACCAAAGAAAAGAGTTTTGTTTCCTGCCTTTGTGTACCGCTCAGACAATTTAGACTCAAGAGCAAGTGCCTTAGTATTTGTTGCATCTAAGTCTCGAACAAAGAAAAGATAGTAGAGAGGTTTAACAAAAGCTTTCTTTGCTTCCTCTTCTTGCAAATCAAGAGCTTCTTTAAGAGCTTTTGGATCGGTTAGGAAACTTTTATCTTCAGTATATTTCTTCGCAAAAGATTCTTGAGAGCCTTCAAAAGCTTCCATGTCTTTTTCAATCTGAGGATCCTCAAGATTTTTGTAGTATAGATTTTCTAAATCCCAATTAGTCTTCATATAATGACAGCTCTTTATCTAATGTTTCCTTATATAACTCAACAATTTTACTCTCCCCTAATTTCTCCTTCACAATATCGTATACCGCACTGTGATACCAGATGTATTTTTTATCAAGGAGACCCAAGCTTTTCACAAACATAAATCCCTGATCATTATGAATACGATACTTGGACTGCATATTGTGAATCTTATCTGCTGCTGCAATAAGTACAGCATCTACAGGACCATCTTCCAGCTTCTTAAGATAGATATCTTTTCGCTCCTTCCAGGGAATATTTCCCTTTGGTTCACTTACATTATCTACCAATTCGCTTACACGCTCTCCGAAAAACTTTATAAGTTCTTCATGCGTCATCTCAGTATCCTCTACCGTATCGTGTAAAAGTGCTGCAATAACGATGTCTTCATCTTCTGTGTAGTTAGACACTAACGAAGCCACTGAGAATGGGTGTGAAATATAAGGAAGCTCATCATGCTCCTTTCGAAATTGCCCATGATGATATTGACTTGCAATGCGAATCGCATTTTCTAACCGTGGTGTGTATTTCATACAAATTGTTTTAGTACTTTAAAATCTTCCTTTATTACGCTCTTTAGTTTTTGATTATATATAGATGCAGAAGGATGATAGAGCGCTACAATTTTAATTCTTTGTGCACCAACTTTCCCCTCAAAAACTGACCCATGCAGTTCAGAAATAGTTTTCTTCTCTATGTCTACACCATATCGATCAAAGAGATACTCCATTGCAAACCTTCCAAGTGCCACCACTACCTTGGGAGCAATGATTTCTATCTGCCTATCAAGATACGGAGCATACCATGCAATCTCTTCCTTTGTCGGATCCCTATTCTTTTGTGGTCGATCTTTTACAACACTTGTCACAAACACGCTTTCCCTATCAAGATTAATGCTTTCAAAAAGTTCATCTAGTATTTTCCCTGTCTGACCACAAAACGGACGTCCTGTCTCTGCTTCATTTTTTCCAGGAGCTTCACCAACCATAACTATCTTTGCATTTGTCCTCCCTTCTCCAGGAACTGGAAGATAGTTATTTTCTTTTCTATATGAATACAGCGGTGCTTTCTTTGCTTTGATGAGTTCTTTTCGAATTTCTTCTAATTTTTCTTTCTTTTGCTGAATATTCATATTTTTACAACTACGTAGTTAATTACGTAATTAACTACGTAGTTCTTTTTCAAGCAATTTTTTCTTCATTTCACTTCCTCCACGATTGTATTCCCCCACAGAACCATCAGCTTTTATGACTCGATGGCAAGGAACAGTCTTATCGTAGTTATTTTTCATAATAGAACCAACAGCACGAGCAGCCCCTGGTGCCCCTGCTACAGCTGCTACTTGCCCATAGGAAAGAGTTTTTCCTTTTGGGATCTTTCGTACGACATCCCGGACTCTCTCTGTAAAATTATTTTTTGACCTTTCCATCTTTATGTTTTTGTAAAAGAAGTTGTCCTGCAGCACTTCTATATGGGCAGTGCTCACAAAGCTCTCCTGACTCTGGAACTTCGTCACTATCTAGCGTTTCTTTAATGGCAAGAAGTCGCTCTTCAATCCAATCAGTATTTCCTTCATATGCAATAACATCCATATCGAACTTAAGTTCTGCATCAAACTCATCCTCTCCTTTTCTTCCATTTGCATAGACAAAGTATCCAGTATCAGAAACCTTGAATCCATTTTGTCGAAGCAGCCACTGATATACATCCATCTGCCGCTGGTACTGCTCTCCCCACCTCCCCTCAAGTGTTGGCTTCTCTTCTTTTGAAGTTGCCTTGTAGTCTACAACCATAAGTTCCCCTTCTTTATTTACCCAAATATCATCAACCGCTCCAAAGATTTCAAAACCAGTTGCCTCGTGGAAATGAGTAACTCCGGTAAAGTTCTCTCGCCATGTTTCTAGATCCTTGTGCTGGTATGGCACTGCATCAATATCAAACTCCTTCATTAAAGGATGCGGCTCTTCCTTCTCTCTATATGTATCAAACTCTTTCTTTAGAAGTGCGTCTACTGCCAAGTTAAGTGTAAAGCTTGGCATTCCAGGACGTGCTATCCCATGACGCTGGTCAATATAAAAACAACGAGGACACTCTCCAAAATAATCTATCTTTGTTCGACTTATTCTATGAGTTTTCTTTTGTCCTGGTGTGTAGTTCCAATTCTTATTTCGTATCTTATATGCCATAGATTATTTTTGCTCTTTATATGGCATTTTACCTAAGTGCACAGCTTCCTGCAAAACTTCCTTTATATGATCCTTTGAAAGCCCCAAAGAAAGCACTGCCTCCTTATTCTTTTCCAAATCTTCACAGAGAATAATTCCTTTTTGAATAAGAGATTGCTTCTGAGATCTTGAAAGTGTTGTGAGAGTTGTAATGGGAAATACCTCATACTTCATAATCAAATCCAGAAGTGAATTCTTTTCAGGGTAACTCCATCCAATAATATCGAGCCCCACACACTCAGCATACTCAACAGCATTCTTCGTGAATTTAGTATTTGTAATAAGCAATCCTTTATTTACCGGACAACTAGATGGATCCTCTGCTCGCTTCTCAAAAATGTCATTCATTCGAGCGTGTACGTAAAGCGCTGTTCGCACATTTGTTTTAAATCCAATGCTGTTATGGAACTTCACCTCAACAGCAATACATTCCTCATCATTGCTTGCAACCACATCAAGCTCATGATTAATACACTTTCCAGGAACTACCTGGCGAAGTTTTGTTTTGTATCCCATCTTCTTATACAAAGCTCCCACAAAATCCTCAAATGGAAATCCTGTAGGTCCCAGATCAAAAAGAGCACGGCGAAGTGAGTACCTTGCAGCAGTTGGCCTGCTTTCCCTTCGAAGCTCTCTAAAAGCTGTTTTGTAAATTTCTGAGGTTGTAACACCAGATACAGCACCTTCTACAACCTCACTTACAATCTGCTTTGCGAGTTTTTCCTCTGCTCCTGCATTTACAAGAGAGTTAATAAGCTTCTCCTCACGAAAGACTTCGCTTGTTCCATCAGCTTTTGTTACGTAAAAGTCGAGCATTGTGTGTTACTCCACAACGAGACTTGGCACAGGAATATCTACCCCATCAAATGTAAGGGCAAAGCTTGCAGCAACATCAACTTCCACATCAATAGAAAAGGCTCGCTCATCAATTACCTGTATACAAATGCCTCCTGTATCTACTGTTGTTAGGTCGATAAATACTTGCTCTGGAAAGCTCTCCGCAATGCGAATATTTTCATTCAACTCATGACATGGAGTTGGAAGCATTACCGCCCCTGAAATAGTGTGTATTCCATCATCAAAATCGTGTTCTATTTCATAGCTCTCTTCTTCTACAGCAGGAAGATTATCATCTATAACAACATCATCAGATGAACTCTTCTCTCCTGGCCAAAAGAAAAATATCCCAAGGACAATTCCTGCAATTACAACAATTCCTAATACCGCTCGTGTGTACATATCTACTAGTATACGATAGTTCCCCCGCCCAAACATTCTTCTCCACGATACAAAACTAATGCCTGCCCTTCAGCTGGAACTTCGGGAAGATTTTCTTTAAAGGTTACAACTCCTTCAGGAGTAATGCTCTCCACAGCAACCTCAGGGCCATGATACCTATATTGTGCAGTTAGATTGTTTCCTGCAGGAAATACATGTGTCCATGACATATTTTCGATACGAAGTGTTTTGGGAGTATTTTTTGCTTTACTCTTTTGTGGACCAACAGTAATGGTATTTTTATGAATATCCTTTGAGAGAACATACAGAGCTTCTTCTGAATTTTCTCTCGTCTCAAATCCATGACGCTGTCCCAATGTATAGATAACCGCTCCATTGTGGGCCCCAATAATCTCACCCTTTTCATTTAGAACATCTCCTGGAGTTGTTTTTATGTGCGTACTTAGAAACTCCTCCATATCAACATGACCAATGAAGCAAAGCCCTTGCGAGTCTCTCTTTTCTGCAACAGGAAGATCATATGCTCGTGCTTGCTTTCTTGTCTCTGACTTTTCTTTTATATCTCCTAGAGGAAAGAGAATATGAGAGAGTTCATTTTGTGTAAGTGTGTAAAGGAAATAACTTTGATCCTTTTTCCCATCAACACCCCGAAGCAATCTATAAATCCCCTTCTCTTCTTTTACCTGCGCATAGTGCCCCGTAGCAACTTTATCTACGCCCTTTTCCTTTGCCCAGTCTAGAAATGCACCGAACTTAATATCTCTATTGCAAAGCGTGTCAGGATTTGGAGTTCTTCCTGCTTTGTATTCACTAATCAAATAATCAATAACTGATTCTTTGTAGTTTTTAGTAAGGTCGAGTGTTGTAAATGGAATACCAATATGCGCTGCTACCCGCATAGCATCTTGCCTATCTTCCTTCCATGTACATGGCACATTTTCTGGATACCATCCCTTAAGGAAAATACCAGCCACATCATGGCCTTCTTTATGCAGCTGAGCTGCTGTTACTGAGGAATCTACTCCTCCACTCATCCCAACAAACACTTTCATAGCGAGAAAATAGCATTTGTCGCTTACTTTGTACATTTTTGCTATGCTTAAGATACCAAGTAGTGGAGGTTGCTGTGGTGCGTTCTTTGCCAAGAAAACTCTCCGTTGATGTTTGGGACGAACTTTCCTTAAATGCTTTTAAAGCTACAGGAGAGAAAATAGCCCAAATAAAAGCTCCTATTGCTGAAAAACAGCAATGTACGGTGAAAATATCGAAAACCCGAGAAGGGCGCGAAGTCCTTTGGCTTTTATTTCTAGTTAAAGGAGGTCGAGAATTTGGATTATCTCTTCCTCATATATGGAAAGAGTATGAAGAAGGTGTGGTCGATTTTGAAGCTGGAGGAGAAGACGGTTTCCTGGATCAACGTGAGTTAGAAGAATATCTGAGGCTGTACCTTCATCTATGAATGTGCAGCCTTTTTCTTTAGTCTAAATAGAGTGCGCGATTTCTTCTGTGCCCATCAAATGTCTGTGCATAGTGCATAAGCCCATCATTTCCTGTTAGATAGAAAAGATACCCTGTCTCAATTGGATTTGCTGCAGCATAGAGAGAATCAATTCCAGGGTTGCTGATAGGTCCTGGAGGAAGTCCTCTGTACTTATACGTATTGTACGGAGAATCAATTTCAAGATCTTCTAGACTTGGATGGAATGTTTCTCTCTCAAAAATATATCCAAATACTGCATCTACCTGGAGTGCCATTCCAATATCAATCCGATCCCACAAAATTCCAGATACCTTTTGTTTTGTCTCAAGCTGACGAGCCTCTCGCTCCAAGATGGAAGCCATAATTACAATATCTGAAAGTGGCTTATCAAACTCAATATCTTTTATTTGTCTTTGAAACTCTCCATGCATTGTATTTACAATTGTCTGCGCTGAGACATTGGGTACAAAGTTATATGTATCTGGGAAAAGGTATCCTTCTAAACCATCTGCTTTCTTTTTAAACTCCTCTGCACTTATGTGTGGGAACTTTGCCTCAATATCCTCTGCCATCTCTCGAATGGTAAGTCCCTCTGCAAAAGTAATGGTTGTTGGCTCTACACCATGAACTCCTGTAGCAATACGATACGCGACAATAAGTGGCCCTACTTGATTTGAAAAGAAATAATCTCCTGCTTTTAATTTATTTGAATTAAAGAATCCTCGTGTAATTCCTATGTACAGTTTTTTTGATTCAATAACATTTGCATCGTGCAAAATATCAGCAATCTGCTCTGTTGTTACCCCTAAGGGAATATTGATTGTTTCTCCTATTGGAAAATTCTTTGGCGCATCAAACACTGCTCCCCAAATGAGTACAAGAATAGCAACTGTCAAAAGACCTGCCCCTATATAAACACGTCTAATACGCAGCAAAAATGAAATTATTTTCTGAATCATGTTGGCAAGTTTGCAGGAGGCTCTCCTGTTGATGACTGGATTCGTGGAAGCGTAGGAACTTCAATCGTTCGAGAAGGAATACGGAAAATTGTTGCAAGCTCTTCTACAGAAAGGACAAATGTATGGTCTACATCAGGAGCTCTAAAGAACCCTCGACGCTTATATTTTGTAAGGAGATGCGCTTTTACTTCGTCCTTCATTCTCTGACTCTCCCATGGATAGTCATCAAATTGCGTCATTCCTCCCTTTGGCTTAAATCCATTCAGGCTCTCTGAACTAAATTGCCTATATGCATTAATAAGTCCTGGAATCATTGCCCCATTAAACTTATCCTGCTCTGCAATATAAATACCTCGCATCCCTACATCGTATGCAAGCTTGCTTGTATTTCTGTCCACTGCATCTACCGCACGCTTTTGATCTTCAGAGAGCATCACTGGCCCTTCACTTCCTTCAGCCTCCTTGGCTTCCTCTTTAATTTTTTTAATTTCTGCTGCCCCATCTTTCCTCCAGTCTTTTGTTGTTACCTGGATAACCATCTGAATCCATACTTGCTGCCCTTTCCCAACTGAACCCAAAAACTCAAGAACGTTTCCAAAAGGGTCTACCTTAAACTCTTCTTTAGGATCTTTATCCAAACCATAGTCCACATATGTCTTAATTGGATATACATCATCTTTTGTAAGAGCATATTGCATTCCCCACACTCCATACTTTTCTAAGTCAATTGGAAACCTAAGTGCATAATCATCCACCTCTACAATCTGAACTTCCGGGAACTGTCCATAGAAACTTGTCTCAATTGCATTTTGCATCCCCTTCCTTCCCCACACAAAAAATCTAATCTGCCCTTCAAATGACACAAGCTCAAGAGAGTACGCTGGACGAAACTTTCCTAAAATGCTTCTATCCCAAAATGTTCCTTCTCCTCCTGCTCGGTGCATAGAAGCCAGTACTGTCTCCATAGCAAGTGGAGACTTTAGAACTTCTCGAGGAATCTTAAGCTCAAAAAGCTTTGTGTCTTGTTTACTCCACCAATATGCCTGGCGAAACTTCATCCACGTACCCCAGGTAATAACTCCAAGGAGTGGCGGTACCCACAGTGCCCAGAGATGACCTGCAAGCAATACTCCCTGATACGTAGAATTTGGTGCTAGTGACCAAAGAATAAAAACAAATGCAAAAACAAGAACCGGTGCCACATAAAATGGAATCGGTATCCCAACAAAGGTAAATACTGGTTCTTTTGCTGTACTAAAAACACCCACGTTGGGCTTATGATAGCACTTACGTGGGTGTTTTTTACCTTCTCCTTATTAGACTAGTGAATATGTCCCGTCTGTATTTCGCTTGAACACTTTTCGATCGTTTAGGTTTACAAGAATAGTATTGTCCTTCACGTATCGCTCCTTCTTTACTCGATCGATAATCTCTTCTCGAGTAAGTGGGCCTTCTCGCTCAATAAGCTCTCGTAGTACATCTCGTACAACTCCTGTCTTGTATCCCCACTCCTTAAGAGCGTAAAGTCCTCGTCCAACAAGAACAAATCGAGAGTCCTTAATTAGTTCATTGTGACATGTTGCAACATGTGCACGTCGATCAAATAGCTCAGCAATTGCAGATGCTACTTCGCTGAAGTGCATTGGAGATCCATGACGCTTCATTGCAAGATATGCAAAGTCTCGGATTCCTTTAGCTCGAATAGCAGAAGAACTAACTCGTCCCCACTCTCCTAGGGGGTTTCGATCTAAATTCTTAAACATTGAAAGCCATCGCTTTAGCATCTCTTCCTTCTTATACTCTTCATTTAGATCCTGAAGATTCTCAAGGAATCGATCAATAAGCTCTGCCTCGTTTAGGATTTCATCTCCAGGGATAGTCTTGTATAGACTCTGAAGTGCACCCTCAACAGATGAAGCAACACTCTCATCTACATGCCATCGCGCTTTAAACTCTGGAGTCTCCTTTGCCTGTACAAAAAATTCACCAAGTACAAGTAGAAGGTGTACGTGGTTTTGAATACTTGGAGTTGACCCAACTGCATCAAGAAGATCGTTCTCAGAAACAATGCATCCCATATCCTTGATAACTCCCTGCAGTTCAGTAAATACAGCCTCATCAGTCTTCATCTGATCTGACTTTCGAATAGCATCAAGACTGTGATTCTCAATCTGTCGTACACGCTCACGTGTAATACCGTATTCCTGTCCAATAGCCTCAAGCGTTGCTTGCTTCGTACTCTTTCCAAGTCCAAAACGAAGCGTCAAAACTTCTTTTGATCGCTCAGGTAGTGCAGACAGAAGGTGGCGAACCACCTTCTTAGGGTCGTGCGCAAGTTGTATCTTGCTTGTCATATAAAGCTATTTGTACAGCACTCTTGACTTTCTGTCAAGTAATCAGGATGTTGATAATCCGGCCAGGTACAAAGATCACCTTTTTAATCTCTGAATCACCGATATAAGCGCTTAACTTATCGTTATTTTTTACTAATTCAAGTGCATCATCTTCACTTATATCTTGAGCCACTTCTATAGCCCCCCTACTCTTTCCGCCTATTTGCACCGCCAACATTACTGTTGCAGCCTCCAAAACCTTAGAATCAGCTTCCGGCCATTTTGCGTGATCAATAAATCCTTCTCCCCCTATCTTCTCCCACAACTCTTGAGAGACATGTGGCGCAAACGGAGCAAGAAGCAATAGCAATGTTTTGTACACCTCATCAGCTACAGACTCCTCTTTTTCAAGAATATTAATAAGACCCATAAGAGATGCTAGAGATGTGTGGAACTTTGCCTCTGGCAAATCACGACTCACCTTTTCAATTGTTTTCTGAAGCTCAAGATTTACTTCATCTGTTACCTCTCCTCCAAGCTTTGAAGATAGTGTGTACACACGATCCAAGAATCGCCTGATTCCTGCAATTGATTGTGGATCCCACGGATAAAATCCTGTCTCATTGTATGGGCCAATGAATGCTAGATAACTCTTGATAGTATCTGCTCCGTACTTCTCTACTAAATCATCAGGGTTAATTACATTCCCTTTACTCTTGCTCATTTTATTTCCATCAGGCCCTAGGATAAGTCCTCTGTTCATTCGAACTCTAAACGGCTCCTCAGCTGGAACAACCTCCATATCGAATAGCGCCTTGTTAATGAATCGTGAATACAGCACATGAAGTGTTGTGTGCTCACTTCCTCCAGAATACCGATCAATTGGCATCCACTGCTTTAGAATATCTTTATCAGCTAGAGCATTCTCATTCTTTGGATCAAGGTATCGATAGAAATACCATGAAGAGTCCATGAAGGTATCAAGTGTCTCAATCTCTGGCGTCCAGCCCTCTCCAAAAATCTTTTCTGTTCGCTCTTTAAGCTCTTCACTCTTTGCAAGTGGAGCTACTCCTGTAGGCGTAAAGTCCACATCCGTTGGAAGTGTCCATGGAAGATGCTCTTTCGGGATCGCATGAGGATTTCCTTCTGGATCGTACACAATAGGAATGGGACATCCCCAGTACCGTTGACGACCAATAGACCAGTCCCTTAGGCGATATGTTGTTTTCATTTCTCCTCCTGCAGCTTTCGCTAACTTCTCTCGGGCATTATGCGTTGTCTCAGTATCAAATTCTCCTGAGTTCATCAAAACTCCCTCTCCGCTATATGGAATCTCTTCTTCTTTCTTTGTGTCTACTACAGGGATAATTTCAAGATCATACTTTGTTGCAAATGCATGATCTCGCTCATCGTGCGCTGGCACCCCCATAACAACTCCTGTTCCATAATTTCCAAGTACATAATCTGCTACATACACAGGAATCTCCTTTTTAGAAATAGGATGAGTTGCTACAAGTGGAGTCTTCACTCCTGTCTTTTCTTTATTTGCCTCTCGATCTCGAGCGGGCTTGCTTACTGACTTTAGAGCGTACTCTTTTACATCCTCTCCAAGATCCCACCCATCTTCGATAAGTTCTTTTGCTCGCTCTGGTGCGATAGTTACGAACGTAACTCCCATAAGAGTATCCGCCCGTGTTGTAAAGACACTAGTATTCCAACTCTTCCCATTGTGAGAGAGAACAAAAGGAATCTCAGCACCATGAGATCTTCCAATCCAATTGCGCTGTGCATCTTTAATTTCCTCCGGCCAATCAAGATCATCTAGATCATCAATCAAACGATCAGCATAGTCAGTAATCTTAAAGAACCACTGATTCATGAGCTTCTGCTCAACCAATGCGCCAGATCTCTCTCCTGTTCCATCAGGCAATACCTGCTCATTTGCAAGCACTGTCTTATCTACCGGATCCCAATTAACTGTTGCCTCCTTTTTATACGCAAGATCTTTTGCAAAGAGTTGTGTAAAGATCCACTGTGTCCATTTGTAATAGCCAGGATCTGCAGTTACAACCTCTCGATCCCAATCAAAACTATTTCCCATTGAACGTAACTGCTTATGCATTCGCTCAATATTTTGAAAGGTCCATTCCTTTGGATCTTCTCCATGCTTAATAGCTGCATTCTCTGCAGGAAGTCCAAATGCATCAAATCCAATTGGATAGAGAACATCTTTTCCATTCATACGAAGATACCGCGCATAAATATCTGGCACCGCAAATGCAAACCAATGCCCGACATGTAGATCTCCTGATGGGTATGGGAATTCAACCAAAAGATACGCTTTGTCTTTTGCGCTTTCTGTGTCAACGGCATAGAGCCCAGCTTCCTGCCAGGCTTCCTGCCATTTCTTTTCTATATCTTTATGGTTGTAACCTTCCATTAATCTTTGAACTTTCGATACGCAATGATAAGTACGAGCACGAGAGCCGCACCTACTGCGAGGATCTGTGTAAGTTGATCAAGATCCCCAAGATATCGCATTCCAGATGTAATAAGTAGCACCACTCCACCATATGAGAGTCCTGCCGCAACAATACTTGAACCTTTTAGGAACATTCCAAGAATAATTGCTGCTGCACCTACTACAAGAAGTATAAGGAATGAAGTTTGAGCATGATCCACTCGAGCATCATCATATGCCATTGAGCATTCATAATTTAGATCACAGTACCCAAGAGGACCTTCTTTAGGAGCTGTTCCTTGGTATGCATTCCACTTTCCTTCATTTTCAAGACACTGAGATTCAGTTTCAATAATTCCTACATTCTCCCGCTCACAAAAATCATTAAATTCAGGCTCAGGAAATGCATAAGAGACACTAATAAATGAGAACACGTTTAGGAGCACTACAATTCCTATAAGTACTGCCCATCGAACGAATTTTGGTGGTTGATTTTCCATATACCTTCATAGTACAAGCTATATACAAAATGAAAAGCCCACCGTCTGCGTTCTGCAGTTGGTGGACTGTTTTGCGCGCTTTTGCGCGACTTAAAGACTGTTGATCACTTCCAGGTAGCCTTCACGATTCTGGCGAACCAGATGTTGGATCTGGGTGGTCACATTGTGAATCCGACGACTAGCATCTTCGTGCCGGTCATACGGACCAGAAGACATCGTCTGAAACCACGTAATGTTGTTCCCGTGGAAATCATATACGTCGAAGTGAATTTCGACTTCTGTACGATTTCCTTCGTGACGATATTCTTGCTTCCGCACAACGATGCGGAAGTCATGCCAGTCACCGCAGCTCACAAGGTAAGCGTCGGAGTCTTGAATGATCGCAGCCATTTCTTCCCGAGCGGCAGTGCTGTTCGTTTCCAAACAGACATACGCTTGAGAAGCGTTTCCATCAGCCCACGAATGTGGGGCGATTTTGGGCGAAACCATGATGATCAGAAAGATGACTGTCGCCACAATAGCAAACAGAAAATCTTTTGGGGTCAGTTTTTGAAAGTTCATTTTGCCCTCCCTAGGCAATACCACAACAGACTTTATTATACCATTCCTACGCTTACTGTCAAGAGTGTAGAAATACCATTACGTCCCCATCTTGCACTATATATTCCTTCCCTTCAGTACGAACTTTCCCTAATTCTCGTGCTTTTCCATAGCTCCCTGCTTCTAGAAGCTCTTCTGTTCCAATAACCTCAGCTCGAATAAACTTATCTTTAAAATCATTATGGATTGCAGCTCCTGCAATAGGTGCAGAACTCCCCTTTTTAATAGTCCACGCACGAGTCTCTGTGTCTCCTGTAGTAAAAAATGTCATGAGCCCCAAGATCTCATAACTCTTTCGAATAAGGTCAACAAGACCATCTCCCTGAGCTCCTAACTCTTGCCTAAATGAATCTTTGTCTTCATCTGCAACATCATTTAAATCACGCTCTGTCTGCGCATCCATAATTACATACTGCCCTCCCTGCTCCTTTATATAGTCAAAAGCCTTCTCTGCTCGCCCATCATTTAACTCCTGTAGGTTGTGTCCTCCAGTTTTTGTATTAAGCGCATAAAGCATTGGCTTGTATGTAAGAAATGCCATCTGCTTTACAAAAGGAGTCTCCTCTTCGGTAAACTCAAGAGCTCGAACAGGTGTACTCTCACGAAGAGCATGAAGAATTTTCTTCATTACCTCCTCCTCTGCAACAGCATCCTTATCTCCCCGCTTTACATCTCGCTCCAACTTCTGCAAACGATTATTTACCTGCTCTAGGTCAGAGAGCATAAGCTCAAGGTTAATAACCTCCATATCTTTAATAGGATCAATGTCTCCTGATACGTGTGTAATATCAGAATCATCAAAGAAACGTACAGTATGCAAAATTGCATCTACCTCTCGAATATTAGAAAGGAACTTATTTCCAAGACCCTCTCCCTCTGATGCTCCCTTTACAAGCCCTGCAATATCTACAAACTCAACAACCGCTGGAATTGTTTTCTCTGAATTTGAAAATTGAGAAAGTTTATCAATGCGAGAATCAGGAACAGGAACAACTCCAACAGAAGGATCAATGGTGCAGAAAGGATAGTTCTCTACCGCCACGTCATGTTTTGTGAGTGCACAAAAGAGCGTGGATTTTCCCACGTTTGGTAGACCAACGATTCCCATCTTAAGTGACATAGATGTAGGTTGTACTCTATCCTTGCAACTCTTGCAATTCTTTTTGGTACTTCTTCATTACCTCAATACTTGCCTTCATCTGGTCTTCTCCTCCTTTCTTTACCCGATGATTGATCTCTTCCCCAATTTTCTTAAACAAATCTGGGTTCTTTTGAACCATTTCAATCATCTTCTCCTGCTGCTCAGCAGGAACATCCTTCATCTGATGCTTCATCAACTGTCGTGTGAAAAAATTCTTTAACATGGCAGGAGTATAGCATGTAGACACAATGCAGAAATCCTTTACTAAAATCCTAATTTATTGTATTATTCTGCCATTAATTTCTAGGTAAAACACATGAAGTACGTAAGAAAAATTGCATTACTTGTGCGATCAATAGTTGCACGATTTAAGAGCGCTCGGCGTCGGACAAAGATCATTATCCTCGCTGTAGGGGCTTTTATACTTATTGGTATCGGAGCAAGCACTCTCTTTGGAGGAAGTAAGACTCCAGAAGAGCTTGCTAACGCAACTCCTATTGTTGAACTAAAGTCAGCACGAGAAATTGCAACAACACTTGATCCCCTACCACTTGTAGGGACAGTTCGATCTGCAACAGAGGCAACAATTCTAACTGAAGCAAGCGGACGAGTTATCGGTGTGTATCGATCACTTGGACAATTTGTTTCTCGAGGAGCAATTATTGCTGAGATTGAAAGCTCTTCAGAGCGAGCACAAGTACTTCAAGCTGAGGCAAACCTAGCTCGTGTTCTAGAATCTTCAGAAGATCAGCAAATTGAATCTGCTGCTGCAGGACTTGCAACTGCAAAGGAGTCTTCTCTTACAACACTTCTTTCAGCATATGCGACGGTGCAAAGCGCTATTCGCCAGGAAGCTGACCAGACATTTACCAACCCAACAACAAGCGCTGCAGAATATGTACTTCTTACAAGCGATAGCGCACTAGAAAATACTATCGAGGGAGAGCGTGTTGGCATTCAACTTATTCTTTCACGACAGCAAAACTCTGGAGCAATACTAACAACAGAAAGTAACCTGGATGGAGAACTTTCTATTGCTATTGATGAGCTAAAAGACGTTCGAGCATACTTAGACCTTATTGTTGATTCTCTAACAAAGGCTATTCCGGACAATACCTACAGCGCATCTGATATTTCTGGATTCAAAACAAGCATCAGCGCAGCACGTACAAGCGTAACCACATCTATTAGCACTCTTGCTGCAAGCACTGAGACCCTTGCCGCAAAACGAGCTGCAAATGAGGTTGCGGAGAACAATCTAGAAAACAGTACTGCTGGAGAAAAGCGTCAGGATGTACTGCAGGCTGAAGCATCTCTTGCTGCGGCACGAGCAACACTTGAGAAGAAAATTATCCGCGCACCTTTTGCCGGATCACTTAATGCACTGAATATCGAGCTTGGACAGTTTGTTGGAGCGTTTGAGCCTGCAGCCACTGTTGCAAACAACAACTTGCTTGAGATTCGTGCATACGTGACACAGCGCGACAAAGAATTTGTAGCACCAGGACTTGAAGTTGCATCACGAGATGGAATCACTGGAGTTATTACTTCTGTTGCTCCAGCACTTGACCCTGTTACAAAGCGTATTGAGGTACGAATTGCACTCAATAATTCAGATGCCATTACCAATGGACAGTCTGTACGACTTCTTGTTGAGCGAACAAATGAAGAGGTAGAGGTTACAACTCCAGCTGTCCCTCTAACGGCAATTTCATTTATTGGAAATGATCCTCATGTTCTTACAGTGGATCAAGAAGAAACTCTTATCGCACTCCCTGTAGAGCTTGGCGTAATCCTTGGAGATCAGGTTGAGATTGAAGGAATTGATCTTGATACCAAAGTCGTCGTAGATGCTCGAGGATTCCTTGCAGGAGATAAGGTAGACGTAAAATAATATGTTTCACTTCTGGAATTTCTTTCTAAGCAAACGATCGTTTAGCTACCTGCTTATCGTAGCGCTTCTTTTCTTTGGATTTACTTCTATTGTTTCAATTCCAAAAGAATCTTCACCTGAAGTTGTTGTTCCTATTGGAGTTGTAAGCTCTGGACTTCCAAATGCTAGCGCTGAAGATGTTGAGACACTTATTACAAATAAACTTGAGCAGGAATTTCGATCATCTCTAGATGACGTAAAGCAAATCACTTCAACTACTCGTGAAGGTTCTGTTGGTGTTGTTGTTGAGTTTGAGGCAAGCGCTGATCTTGATACATCACTGCGAAAACTTCGAGACGCAGCGGATACTGCACGAAGTGAGTTGCCTGATGATGCATTTGATCCAGTTGTCTCTGAAGTAAACCTTGCAGACCAGCCAATTCTAACTGTTGCTGTTCTTGGATCTGTGCCAGTAGAAGAGCTAACAAAAGTAGCAAACTTTGTTGAAGAAGAGCTTGAAGGAGTATCTGGTGTTTCTAATGTAGACACTGTAGGAGTACGAGATGAAGAGGTGCAGGTAATTGTCTCTCAAGAATCTCTCAAGACATATGGTATTGGCATCTCTGATGTTACAAGAGGACTAGCCTCAGCAAATACTTCAGTCCCTGTGGGAGATATTTCAATTGGGAATGCAAAGTATGCAATTAAGTTTGAAGGAGATATTGAGTCTCCTGAGGATGTGGCAGGACTTCCAATTCTTGCAGTTGGAGGAGAGCCTGTATATGTACGAGATATTGCAGATGTGCGTGTTGGTCTTGCAAAGACACGTTCTATTTCTCGAGTGTCAGTAGAGGGAAGCCAGCCTCAAAACGCAATTTCGTTTTCAGTATATAAGCGAAGTGGCGGAGACATTACGTCTATTGCACGAGATGTACGAAACAAAGTAACTGAACTTGAAGAGACAAAGGAGCTACAAGGGCTTACTACTTTAATTACTTATGATAATGGAGAGCTTGTGGAGGATGACCTTGTAAACCTTACGCGAACAGGAATCCAGACTATTTCTCTTGTGATCCTTATTCTTCTTGTTGCTATTGGATGGCGAGAGGCTCTTATTGCAGGACTTGCAATCCCTCTTTCATTCTTTATTGGGTTTATTGGACTCTATACATCTGGAAACACACTTAACTTTGTTTCTCTCTTCTCACTTATCCTCGCAGTTGGAATCCTTGTAGACTCTGCGATTGTAGTTGTAGAAGGAATCAATGGGCGCATGAAGGAGTGGCATGGAAAACTCCAAAGTGCACGTGAAGCGCTTCGTGAGTACAGCTACCCTATTACAGCAGGAACACTTACAACCATTGCAGTATTTGCTCCCCTATTCCTCGTATCTGGAGTAACTGGGCAATTTATTGCATCTATTCCGTTTACGATAATCTTCGTACTTGCTGCATCACTATTTGTGGCCCTTGGTCTTATCCCTCTTATCGCCTCAACATTCCTTAAGCGACGAACAACAACAAAGTTTGGAAAACTTCAGGAAAAGAAGACTGAGGAGATTCGATCTTGGTACAAAAAGAATGTGCAGAAAATTGTAGGAAACAAGAGACGAGAGACTATCTTTATTTGGACTATTATCGCAATGTTCATTCTCTCATTCACGCTCCCTGCATTTGGTCTTGTGCGAGTTACATTCTTTGACCAAGGAGATGTAGACAACCTCTTTGTAGATATTGAACTTCCACAAGGAACAACACTTGCTCGAAGTAATCTTGAGGCACAGAAAGTAGAAGCAATTCTTCTACAGGATTCTCGCATTGAAGACTTCACTACCGGAGTTGGAGTGGCAAGTCCATTTAATGGGTCAGGTTCTGCAGACTCAAAGTTTGCAAACATGCAGATTACTCTTAAAGAAGATAGGAAGCAGACAAGTACTGAGATCCTCGAAGACATCCGCGCAAGCCTTGCACACATCACCACATCAGATATTCGTGTTGATGAGCCAAGTGATGGACCTCCTACAGGAGATGCCATTGCTCTCGAGCTTTCAGGAACAAATAATGATGACCTTATTGCAGCTGGAACTACTGTCCGGCAATTCCTTGAGGGAATTCCAGGAACTGCAAACGTACTTACAAGTGCACGAGACAATGTCGCGCAATTTGTACTTACCATTGACCGAGCAAAGGTTGTAGAGCTTGGACTCTCACCTCTTGCTGTAGCTGAGGTGCTTCGAACTTCTATCTCTGGAGTAGATGCAACATCAATCCCACAAAATGATGAGGATATTGATATTGTCGTAAAGACAAACCTTGCAGCAGACTACACAGACCCTCACGAGACCAATCGAGCAACACTTGATGAGGTGCGGCAGCTAACAGTACAAGGGCCTAGGGGACCTGTGCTTCTTGGATCTCTTGTAACAGAGAGCTACGAAGTAAGTAATGCTGTTATCTCACACAAAGATGGAAAGCGTATCCTTACCGTATCTGCAGGACTCGCAAAAGATGGAAATACATACCAAATCCTTGGAGAGATTATGAAGGGACGAGAGAGTCTTGATCTCCCTGCTGGAGTGTCACTCAATATTGCAGGAGAGTCTGACGAATCAAATCAGGCATTTGTTGAGATGCTTCTCTCACTTATCGTTGGAATTATCGCAATGCTTGCGATCCTTGTACTACAATTTAATTCATTCCGATATGCACTCTACGTGCTTTCAGTTGTTCCATTCTCACTTATTGGAATCTTCTTTGGACTTATGATTTCAGGACAGGCACTATCCTTCCCTTCTATTATGGGATTCATTGCTCTAACTGGAATTGTGGTAAATAACTCAATTATCCTTATCGATGTAATGAACAACATTCGTCGAAAGAATCCTGAGAAGTCTATTGATGAAGTTGTGCTTGAAGGAGCAACAGCTCGACTGCGACCAATTCTTCTTACTACCCTTACAACGGTAATTGGAATTATGCCACTTATCTTTGCTTCAGCACTGTGGGCACCACTTGCATGGGCAATTATCTTTGGACTTACCTTCTCGGTTGTTCTGACTCTTATCCTTATCCCAACAATCTATAGGCGTTGGCCAGGAATGCTTCCAGAGGAAAAGGAAGCAAAGAAACTCGCAGAAGAACAAGCAGTGCAGCATTAAAAATAAAACCCCACACAACTGTGTGGGGTTTTATTTTTATAGAATCACCGTCACCTGATTGTTTGAAATCTCAATGACACCAGCATGTTTAAACTCAATGTCATGCCTGTGCTCTTTTCCGTCATAGACAACAGCAGTACAAGGCACCACAGGAGCTACAAATGGTTCGTGATCTGCAAGCACTGTTATTTCACCATCTACACACGCAAGTGTGAGTGAATGTGCATCACCTTCGTAGAGAGATTCTCCAACTTTAGAAATAGTAAGGTGAAAAGATTTCATACTACTTTACTTCGTCGATTGAACCCTTCATGTAGAAGGCCTGCTCATCCTTATCATCATGCTTTCCTTCTACAATCTCTTTAAATCCTCGCACTGTGTCTTCTCGAGATACATACTTTCCGGGAGCTCCGGTAAATACCTCGGCAACGTGGAAGGGCTGAGAGAGGAATTTCTGAAGCTTTCTTGCTCTGCTAACTACAAGTCGATCCTCATCTGAAAGCTCTTCAATACCAAGAATGGCGATAATATCCTGAAGGTCCTTGTATCGCTGCAATACCTGCTTTACCTGGTTTGCTACCTCATAGTGCTCTTGCCCTACTACATCTGGATCAAGAGCAGCTGAGCTAGACTCTAGCGGGTCAATCGCAGGGTAGATACCAAGCGCTGCAAGCTGACGAGAAAGCACCACTGTACCGTCTAGGTGCGCGAAAGTTGTAGCAGGAGCTGGATCGGTAAGGTCATCGGCAGGCACATATACAGCCTGTACTGATGTAATAGACCCACTATTAGTTGAAGTAATACGCTCCTGAAGCTGTCCCATCTCTTGAGCTAGTGTTGGCTGATATCCTACAGCAGAAGGCACTCGCCCAAGAAGTGATGACACCTCAGACCCTGCCTGAATAAACCTAAACACATTATCCATAAAGAAGAGTACATCCTTTCCTCCCTCATCTCGGAAGTTCTCAGCTAGAGCAAGTCCAGTAAGTGCTACTCGCGCTCTGGCTCCTGGCACCTCATTCATCTGTCCAAATACAAGAGCTGTCTTTGGAAGCACTCCTGACTCTTTCATTTCATGATAAAGATCGTTTCCCTCTCGCACTCGCTCTCCTACTCCGGCAAATACTGAGTACCCTCCATGCTCAGTTGCCACATTTCGAATAAGCTCCTGAATAAGAACAGTCTTTCCTACTCCCGCTCCTCCAAAGAGTCCTACCTTTCCTCCCTTTAGGAAAGGAACCATAAGGTCTACCGCTTTGATTCCTGTTTCAAATACCTCAGCTTTAGTTGTCTGCTGATCAAAAGAAGGTGGCTTTGCGTGAATTGGAGCACGCTTTGCTTTTGCAGGAATAGCCTTTCCTCCATCTACAGTCTCTCCAAGCACGTTCATCAAACGCCCTAGAGCAACTTCTCCAACAGGAACAGAGATTGGAGCACCAGTTGCCTCTACTTGTTCATCACGAGTAAGTCCTCCGGTATCGCTCATAGCAATAGACCGCACTCGATCAAGTCCCAAGTGCTGTGCTACCTCTAGAGTTATCTCTCCGTGTGTCTTTGTTTTTGCAACGACAAGTGCCTCCTGAATAGCAGGTAGGTTTTCATCAAAATGTACATCTACAACTGGCCCGATAACTTGTGTGATTGTTCCTTTTTTCATATTAATTTGCCATTGCCTCTATTCCTCCAATAATCTCTGAAACTTCTCTTGTAATAACTGCCTGCCTTGCTCTGTTAAACTTCAAATTCAATTCTTGCTTTACCTCCTTACTCTTGTCTGATGCACTCTTCATGGCAACCATTCTTGCCGAGTGCTCGGAGGCCTTTCCTTCGAGCAAGAGGTGATAGATTCCAATCGAAAGTAATTTTGGAATCAACACCTCAAGCACTTCCTCAGGTGATGGCTCCACGGTGTACACGGGAGCTTCTTTAGCTTCTGTGTCACTCCACTTACCTTCCTTCGGTGCAATATCATTTACAATCTCTTGCAAAGATTCAACTGAAAGCGGGAGCAGTCTCCTCACCATAGGGATCTGCTCAAATGTTGAGTTGAACTTACTGTACGCAACAATGCACTCGTGATACTCACCACTTATAAACTTTGTTGTGAGGATATCTGCAACATCCTTAATTGAATCAATCTCAATATCATCATTCTTATTCTCTGTATATCCAATGATCTCAGGACCTCGATTACGGAAGTAATCCCGCCCCTTCTTCCCAATTGCATAAATGTCTACAAGAGATGAATCAGGAGACTTAAGATGTATTGCAGTTTCTGTTGCTTTAAGCACTCCAGCATTAAGTGATCCTGCAAGTCCCTTATCACTTGTAATAACAAGCATTAAAAGTTTCTTTCCTGTTCGCTTCACAAACAGAGGATGATTCTTTGCAAAACTTCCTCCTGCAAGGCGAGAGAGAATAGAAACAGCAGCAGTAGCATATGACCTACCGCCAAGCGCTGTCTCCTGACTCTTACGCATCTTCACCGCTGACACAGCCTCCATAGCCTTCGTCACCTTATTGATGCGCTCAGTAGCCTTGATCTTACTTTTAATACTCTTAAGTGACATGGTTTATGATCGATCCTTAAATGTCTTCACGAGCTCAGCTAGCTTCTTTGCAGAATCTTCACTGATCTCTTTATCTTTCTTGATTGCCTCAAGCACCATTACTCCCTCTCGAGCGAGGAAGGTCTTAAATTCTGCCTCAAGCTCTCGAACCTTTGCAGGATCAACATCATTTAGAAGATCATCTCCTGCAGCAAATAGAATTGCAGCAATCTCCTCAAACGGCATAGGAGCTCCCTTATCCTGATTCATAAGCTCAGTCATTCTTCGCCCTGAATCAATTCGATCCTTTGTATCTTTATCAAGATCTGATGCAAACTGCGCAAATGCCTCAAGCTCTCTAAACTGAGCAAGCTCAAGTCGCACCGTTCCTGACACCTTCTTAACCGCCTTTGTCTGAGCTGCAGACCCTACTCGAGATACAGACAGTCCTACGTTAATAGCTGGACGCAGTCCCTTGTTAAAGAGATCTGATTCAAGATAAATCTGTCCGTCCGTAATTGAAATTACGTTTGTTGGAATGTATGCAGACACATCATTCTCTTGTGTCTCGATAATAGGGAGTGCAGTAAGAGATCCTCCTCCCTTATCTTTTGAAAGCTTTGCGGCTCGCTCCAAAAGCCTAGAGTGAAGGTAGAAAATATCTCCAGGATAGGCCTCTCGTCCTGGTGGACGCCGAAGAAGTAGCGAAAGCTGCCGATACGCTACCGCCTGCTTTGAAAGGTCATCATAGATAACAAGTGCATCTTGCCCTCGATCCATAAAGTACTCTCCAATGGCAGCTCCAGCGTACGGTGCAAGGTATTGAATAGCAGCAGGCTCAGCAGCAGAAGCGGTAACCACAATGGTGTAATCCATTGCTCCCTTTTCCTCAAGCTCAGCTACGATACGTGCTGTCTTTGATTCCTTCTGTCCAATAGCAACATAAATACAAATTGGTCGATTCTTTGGAGACTCATTCTTCTGATTAAGAATCGTATCAATAGCGATAGTTGTCTTTCCTGTATACCTATCTCCAATAATAAGCTCACGCTGTCCTCGACCAATTGGAATCATGGCATCAACCGCCTTAATTCCAGTATGAAGAGGAACATCAACTGGAGATCGCTCAATCACAGAGTATGCATCGCGCTCAATAGGGACAAATGTTTTTGCTTTTGTCTTTCCTTTTCCATCTACTGCTTCAGCCAATGGGTTTAGTACTCGTCCGATAAGCTCATCACCCACAGGGAGTGACAGAAGCCTTCCTGTACGACGAACAAGCATTCCTTCGTACACTGTATTGCTCTCCCCTAAAATAGCTGCTTTTACACCATCCTCCTCAAGGTTTAGTACAAGACCGTAAGTTAGAGAATCATCTTTTAGCGCAGCCTCAAGAGACCTATCGTGCGTCTTATCAAAGAGCACCATCTCCATCATCATGGCATTTTGCAGCCCTTCGATTTCAACAATACCGTCTCCAGTACTCTTGATGTGACCTACTTCCTCCTGATGCTTTACCGGGGTAAAGGTATCAATCTCTTTTTGAATTCTTTTAATAATTGCATCCATACTACTTTGTGATATTTCGATAAAGCTCCATAAGCGACCTCTTGTAACTTGCGTCAGTTAGCACTCCGTCTTTGAAGTGCTGCCATCCACCGACTAAGTTTGGATCGATGGTCGCACCAACTTTTATTCCGGCTGCTTTGCGTGCAGCAACAACATCTTTCTTTCTTCCAACAATAAGTGTTTCCTTCCCTTTCTCTGCCCCACCTTTCTTTAAAGAAGCAAGGATTCCTGGCAAAAGTTTCTCGTGCCTTCTAGCTTTTATATACTTTAAAAACTTTGTAAGGACTTTCCCCTGCTCACTTGCAGTTTTCCCTTCTAGGGATTCTCTTAGAGCTGCTGCATAGGTGCGTGCATTCATATTATTTCTTCTCTAACACCTTCTCTGCTGCAAGGATAGAAAGTTTTGCAATTTCTTTCTCTGCATCCTTTCGAGCCTTCTTCTCTGTCTCTTTGGCTCGAAGCTCTGCATCTTTTGCAACTTTAGCCGCACGCTCCTCTGCATCTTTAAGAATCTTTCCTCGCTCGTCAGATCCCTGCTGCTTTGCAGCAGTTACAACATCGTGCGCCTCAGTCTCGGCAGACTTTAGAATCTCTCCCTTCTTCTCTTCTACATCTTTTCGTATCTCCTCTGCAGCCTGCGCATCCTTAACACCCTTTGCAATCATCTCCTCTCGTCCACGCAACATAGAAAGCACTGGTTTATACAAGAAAAACCATAGTGCTCCTACAAGAATTCCAAAATTGATCACCTGCAAAATAAGCAGCCGCCAATCAATTCCAAATGCGTGAAAGAGTTCAGACATGATTTAGGTAAACTTAATGATGAATCCAACTACAAGTGCGAAAATCGCAAGAGCTTCGGTAAAGGCAATACCAATAAACATGTTTGTTACCACCTTTCCTGATGCCTCTGGATTTCGTCCAATTGCCTCAAGAGCTCTTGATACGATCATTCCGATTCCGATTCCCGGTCCCAATACTCCTACTCCTACGGCAATAGCCATAGAAAGTGCTTTTACTGCTTCAATATCCATATATTTGTACTAAACCTTAATAATTGATGGCCAATTTAAAGCCACGCATCGAATCACCACAATGATCCGATGTGTGGTCTCAAATTAATGAGGCTCGGCTACTGCAATCTTTATAAAGAAGAGTGTCAGTAAGGCAAAAATTGCTGCCTGTATGAATCCCACAAAAAGCTCAAAGGCTAGAAGTGGAACAGGTACCAAAAGTGGCACAAATGAAAACACAACGAGAATCAAAACTTTCCCCGCGAAGATGTTTCCAAAAAGACGGAAAGAGAATGAAATCAGCCGTGCTAGTTCACTAAAAAGTTCAATGATACCGACAGCAAATGCTAGCGGCGACTTAAAAGTAACAAATTTTCCTCCATACCTCAAAGCACCGAGGGTGATAATTCCAGCAGTTTCAATTGCAAGGAGTGCAATAATTGAAAGTGCGAGCGTAACATTGAGATCTGTATTGATTGGATAGAAAAATGGAAGGAAGTGTCCATGGTCTTCTATTCCAATTGCTCCAATAAATGGCAAAAGTCCAAACCAGTTTGCGGTAAGAACAAAAATAAAGATTGTCATTACAAGTGGGAATACCCACGCAACAAGTTTTTTATCGTATTCGAGTGTCTCTCGAACAAATGAATATGGAAATTCAATGATTCCCTCTACCGCAGCCTGAAGTTTTCCAGGAACAAGCTTTAAATTCCTTCCCAAAAAGTACGCACTTACAATAAGTAGCGCACTTACAACAATAGTACTCAAAAGCGTGTTGGTAATCGGCAAACCAAAAAGGTGCGTGAGCACCGTTGGTTCAAGATGAATCGCAATTTCTTTTGCCATTTCGCGCATCAGTTTAACATGTACAGAACGTATGAGAAGTGGACAAAAAGCGAAAAATCCCCGGTAATACCGAGGATTTTTCTAAAAGCAAAATTAGATGCTATTTCTTCATGAACATGTTGAAAAGCATGTACAGTGCTGAAATTCCTACGAGAATATATACAATATTCGCGATATTTCCTGCACCAAAAATCATTTCTACCAAGTTAAGGTTTGCAGCACCGATAAGTCCCCAGTTGATACCTCCAACGAAAACTAAAATGTATGCAATCCAATCGAGAGCGTTCATTCGCATATGCGTTATGTGAATTTCCGGTAATACGACCACATATATTTTATCACGCAAGCACTAGAGCCTCATTTTGTCTAGAAAAGGAGGTGTATAACCCTAATTTAGGAAAAATAGACTTGCATTGAGGTATGTTGCAAACAACACCCAAAGTAAATACGGAATGAGAATAACTCCAGCAATCTTTGAGATTTTGTAAAATCGCCTAATTATCTCTAGAAGCATCAAGTCTAGGATGATAATTACACCAAGTGCTAATCCTATATTCTGTTCTCCAAAGAAAATGATAGACCACGAAGCATTAACAAAGAGATGTGTGAAGAATAATGCCAATGCCCTTCTATAATTTTCACCCTTACTCTTCCAGACAAGATATGAGCTAATACCCATAAGTGTGTAGAGAGTTGTCCAAACAGGACCAAATACCCAACTTGGAGGATTAAGTGCTGGTTTTATAAGAAAATCATACCAAGAATCAATATTTGGCACTGTTGCGAAACTTCCTAAAATTCCAGCAGCTTGAGCTACAAGAATAAAGAAAAGAAGAATTACTGCTTGTTTAATCATGCATTAAGTATACTTCTGTACTTCTTTCCTACGGAAACAATCAACAGAATGATCATTTACCATTCCTGATGCCTGCATATGTGCATAGACAGTAGTTGGTCCTAAGAATTTAAATCCTCGCTTTTTTAAATCTTTTGCAAAAACGTCTGATTCTTTTGTTGTTGCAGAATAATCTTCTATCTTCTTTATATTGTTTTGTATTGGCTTCCCCCCTACAAAACTCCACATGTACGTATCAAAGGTCCCGAATTCCTCCCGAATTTCCAAAAACTTCTTTGCATTGTTTATTGCAGACTCAATCTTTGCTCTATTTCGAATAATAGAGGAGTCTTGCAGCATTCGCTCCACATCTTTTTCTGTTAGCTTTGCAACTTTCTTTGGATCAAAGTTTTTAAAGTTTTTTCTATACCCATCTCTCTTTTTGAGTATTGTCTCCCAAGAAAGTCCTGCTTGTGCACTCTCAAGAGTTAGGAATTCAAAAATCTTATGATCATCATGCAATGGTACTCCCCATTCAGTATCATGGTATTCAACATAGAAATCTTTTTCGAGTGGTACCCAAGGACAACGCTTTTTCATAAAGCATATAGTATCAAATATTAGAAAACACACCCCTGAAGGTGTGTTTTCCGCTTTTGTGGAGCAGTTAGGAGCTGGTTGGAATCTATATTTGACAGTATCTAATATATACGTTATAATCAATAAGAATTTTAGAAGGGAAAGGAGGTGTAAATACTTATGCCCTTCAATAAAGATTCTTCGGGAGAATTTCGTCATTCTTCCAGCGGGGTCATTTTGGCCATAACAGCCATTCTTGCCCTCATAATTATACTTGGCATCGCAAACCTTCCTCTTTTCTTAGAGGAATGGCGAGCTGAGAACTACGCATATTCCGAACAAAAATAACAACAAGGACATGCGTGCCAAGAAACTGTTCACAACTTGCCACCCGCACATAATAGTGGGTGGCATATTTTATAATGTGCTCCGTTTGTTTTTTGGATAAATCCAAACTTTGTGGAGCAGTTAGGAGCTGGTTGGAATCTTTTAGCTCTGAGGAGAAATAAAATGATTATAAACTGGATACACTTGCGCAGAAATTACTTGTGAAATCATACTTAGTTGAGCTGGTTTAATTTGCTCTCTCATTTCAAGGATTTTTTCATATGAAAAGAACTCACAGGCTGCAGTCTCTACACCATCTGAAGTTGGCTCCCCACTTTCAATGTGAGCATCAAATAAAATTACGATTCCTTGAGTCTTTTTTTGAGAAAAAATGCCAAGTAATTGCCCAAGTTTAATACCACAACCTGTCTCTTCTTTAACTTCCCGAACTAACGCATCAGGCATAAGTTCTTGGAAATCGGGACCTCCTCCTGGCAAAGTCCAGAGCTGCTGACGAGTTACATCCTTAACGAGAAGAATTTTATCCTCTTTGTTCTTTATAAAAGCAAATACTCCTACATCCATTAATGTAAGAGTATCAGCTTTTTTTGGATTTATCCAAACTTTGTGGAGCGGTTAGGAGCTGGTTGGAATCTACAGGAACATAAAGAGACCTCCTTTTGTACCATCTAAATTAATTTCATAAATAGCAAACTCTTCTTTGGGCCCTGGCATACCTGGAGAACCGCTTGGCATACCTGCCATGCCAATACCTTTTATGGGAGGTCGCTCCGCAAGGAGCTTCTGCACAGCTTCTTCAGGAACATGACCTTCGACCACATACCCTCCAATCGTCATGGTGTGACAGCTTCCAAGTTCACTTGGGACGCCAAACTGCTCTTTTATAGCAATAAGCTCATCTGTATTTTCTGCAACCACATCGTACCCTTTACCTTGGAGGTGTGCGACATACCCTGAACAACATCCACATGTGGGTGATTTATATACAGTTGCAATAACATCTTTTGCCTCAATCATCGCAGATTCACTAGAGCTAATCTCCCGATAAATGTCTCGCATTAAATTAATCTCTTCTGATTGATTTACGATAATTGCGTTAGCAAGAGTCATTATCTCCTCGTACTTTGCAACAGGAAGCACAGTTTGTGCCATCATAATTGCACCCATGTGATGCATGGTCATGTCATGAAGAAATATACGGTCAAGAGGTTCTCCTGAAAGAGATTCAAGCTCTCGCATCATTGGCATATATACACCCTGATCCACATACTCCTCCCCATACCACGTCTGGTAATTTTCCTTCATTTGCGCAACCTCTTTTGTTTGTGTTGAGATAATGTTTTTTGAGAGAGAAACCATTCGCTCCACAGTCCCTCCTCGCTCAAGAACCTCTTGTGCTGTAGAAATAGCCTCTTCATGATGAGGAATCATATGCTCCAAAAACTCACGTTCATTTGAGAAGTTTGGAACCATCGCATGCTGTACCTGCTGTTTTTCAGTAAAAGAATTATCCAGAAATAAAACTGCTACGGCGACTACAACTCCTCCTAAAAGAATCAATCCTGCTTTTTTCATAGTTTCCCAATTCTACACTAATGAACAAAAGACGTTAAATTCATTTGCTACACTGTATGCATGAATAATTATAGAAATCTTCTTTTTTCAATTGTGACAAGCTTTTTGGTGATGTACGCGCTTACCTATATTGCCGTATATACGTGGGGCGATATCTCTATCTTTAGCACCCGAAGCTTATACATGGCAATGATCATGATTGCTCCAATGATCATGATCATGATCATTTTTATGGGAAACATGTATAAAAACAAACAACTAAATATGAAGCTCTACGCATTTAGTGTTGGTTTATTTTTCATTTCTCTTTTTTTTATACGTGGACAAGTATTCGTAAATGACACACAATTCTTGCGTTCAATGATTCCCCACCACTCAAGTGCAATTACTATGTGCCGAGAAAGCTCTCTTTCTGACCCAGAGGTTATTGAACTTTGTGAGAGTATTATTACCGCTCAGCAACAAGAAATAGATCAGATGAATTCTATTTTGAAACGGCTAAAAGATAATTAAAGTTTTAGCCAAAAAGAAAACCTAGCAGTTGCTGGAATTTCTTTTTTTGGATAAATCCAAACTTTGTGGGGTTGATCGGAAGTTAGGTCGAACTTTTCTGAGCTTTGTGAGGAAGCTTCAGAGAGCTGACGAAAAGGCGCGGAAACCTCTCAAGGGCCTAGACGTCGACGATTGCTAATCGATCCAACTAATGCGTCTGGGCAGCTTGAACCTTTCGCACTCTCTCCCAAAACGTCTCGTATGCCTCCCCAGCCCACTCGCTACGATACTCATCCGCCTGTGCAATCCAGTTTTGAGCTTCGGTACGAATTGGTTGCTCCAACGCTAAAAGCTCCAACTGGGCTTGCAAACCTATCGAGGTCGTTTTCATCCATTGAAACGGAGAGTCTGTAAGTGTGCGATACATGACTGCTTTGGCACACTCATCCATCACCGCAATGAACTCCTCAACTGAGGGATTCTTCTGAGCAGCAAGTAGCCGCACTTCGGCGATGTTTTTCCTCACCATCGCCCACTCGTATGGAGCGGTCTTCTCAGTCCACCAGCGTTCAGTTTTTTCGTATTTTTCTTTGGCGGCATCAGCGTGCGAAAGCTCGCCGGAACGCCCCATCATCTCTTTGTGATAGTTTCCGTAATTATTGTAGACCTTCGGACAGAGCATGAAGCTCCGATAGTCCGACCCGTCCAGCTCGATCGAAAGCGCGTCATCAAGCGCACGCTTTGCCCCTTCGAGAAACTCGGGATCGCTTGTGAGTTGATATTTTCGAATGTGCGTTATTGCTGCATTGTTATAAGCATCCGCGGCCACCAACGCATCATCCCCAGCAAGCTCGGTTGTTAACTGGAACAAATCGCTCGCCCGATTAAGCTGAGTGATATCTCCACGCTCTCCCAAACGTCGATATGCTAGCCCCAGCGCGTTGGCCATTTCATGATTGAAATTTGAAGAGCTTTCAAATTTTTCCAGAACGCCGATCGCCTGCGATAGTCCATCTGTATCCGATGATCGCGTGCTGATTTCCTGGACGATATTGGCCATCGCCGCGACGCTGTTAGGATCTAGTTCAAAATCACCTTCGGAGATCCGGTCGACAACATCGGTAAGTCGCTCGATACGGTTCTCGATGCCGTAGCAAATCAGTCCTGATTGGAGGTACTTGTAGACTGCCTCATCTCGCTCGACAGCGGTGAGCTCTTCTGAATGATCGAGCACATAATCCAAATCACGATGCGCCCTCAGAAATTCCTGTCTACTGAAGTGTTGGTTCGCGGTATCAAATTTGGTTTGGATTAGATTCATATGCTCATTGGAACGGTTCCCGACGCTAGGCGCGTCACCGGTCAATGCCGGCAAAGTTTTTTCCAGCAGCTCAAGCTTTGCGAGCTCGTCTACGAGAGCAAGGTTCTGCTG
This sequence comes from Candidatus Minusculum obligatum, assembly GCA_002331145.1. GTDB lineage: Bacteria > Patescibacteriota > Minisyncoccia > Phycocordibacterales > Phycocordibacteraceae > Minusculum. The sequence continues at coordinate 122,292 of DCYT01000001.1, forward strand.
AGCCATCGCTGAAAAAATGTCGCTGAAAATTGATTCTGGCAATCCTAGCCGATCGGCTGCCTGAATACGTGGAGACACCACCAACTCTGGAAATATCACGTTTAAATTTGCGATGTTATAGGTTTTGTTCTTCTCAACAAAGTCACCACCAGCCACCTTGGATTCGTCGTGGACAACTCCATCCTTTGAAACATTTCCCAGGATACCGGCAGAGACATCTCCCCCGGCTGCCACACCATGCTTGCTAGCGCGTTGAGTTGGCTGGTTGGACTTGTAAATCAAGTATGCAGCTAGGGCCGCGGCAACCAAAAAGAGGCCACCGACCACAACCAAACCTCGGATGCCGAAACTCCTGAAGAATTCTAACACATCGCTTTGCTGTAGAAATTCTAGCATGTAGCTCTCCGCAGACTTCACTCAGAAGTAGCACGGGCATTTATCAAACGCACTTTGTGCGAACCTACGAGGGAAGAACTGGGGATAAAGAACTAGCGCCTGAGAGATTATCTCAAGCGCTTGCTCGAACGATGTTTCGATCACGACTCTGCTGTGCCGTGAAATCTACTGGCCTGGTCACACGGCTCGTGTGCAAATTTCCAAGCCTTGACGTTAGTGGGGTTGATCGGAAGTTAGGTCGAACTTTTTGGAAGTTCATCGAGAAGCAGCATCAGCTCGAAGGTAGGCAGCGCAGCGAGGGTAGATCTTGACTCCTAAGCCGAAGCTTCGTCCGGCTCGAACCCTTCAAATTCAATGATGATGAAGATCTTCTTTCCTAGATCAACGCGATCGATCTCAACCTGAAACGAATGTTCGGTGAGGTTTTGAATGTAGCCGGCATGATCGACATCAGATGGCTCAAATATCTTGTCCGCATCCCAGAACTGGGTCTCGCCACCGTCCTCTTTGACCCGAATTCGTTCGATTTTACGATCCGCGCTGACTTCAACCCGAAGGTTTCTGCACGGCGTTAGAGACGCGACCGTGATTGATTTCTGGTATGGCCCCTCACCTTTAGGAAACAAGTAGCTGTACGAATGAGTATAGACATCCCCTGCATAGATCGGCTTGGGAGGTTTCCAGTACACATTGTAAGCGTCGGGACGAGGTTGTTCCGTCTTGTCGATGGTTGCGTCAGATGTCTTGTAGCGCATGTCATCAAAAGACAATCCGACAGAACCGAACAGCGTATCAACCAGCTCCTCAGACGTCGCATCGCGATGGAATAACATGGTCTTGTCACAGCCTACGTTCCGCGATCCGTCCTCGTTGAAATGCCAACGCTGAACAACGTCATTGTAAACAAATGACGCTTTTTCGTGTCGGTTGTATGTGGTGCGAACGTCAAACATAAACCATGCTAAGAAGATAAGTAAAATCAACCATATAATCGTGGATCCCGCAAGGAACGCGAGGCTCGGCCCTCCGGTCTCGGACAAAAAGAGAATAGCTTGAACAAGTGCGATAGCTGTGAGAAAGAGCGCCACAATTGCAGCTGCGGTTTTTCTTGGCCGCAGTGCGCGCTGTACGAGAATGCTCTCAATGCGCCTCCACATCCTACGCGACCTTTCTCAGACCCACACGGCTTCAACGATAAACTGTTCACCTCATTCTTCGCAATGTGGGGATAAAGACAATCGCCCAAGGTTTCACCCTGGGCGATTGTCGCTTCGATCTATCGATCGCGACTCTACTGAGCCGCGATTTTCACCAGCTTGGTCACACGTCTCGTGTGCAAATTTCCAAGCCTTGACGTTGGTGGACTCGAGAGGAATCGAACCCCCGACCTCCTCAGTGCAAGTGAGGCGCTCTAGCCAACTGAGCTACGAGCCCGTAAATGAGAGAATACAAGACTTATCGCTTCAGCGCAAGGTCTTTTATGTGAGCCACAAACTCCTTTGAATTAGACCCGATAGACTCTAATGCCTTTGAAAACAGTGATCCCTCATGGAATTTTGGAAGCGCATTTGCCTCTAAGAAATAAACTGTGTGGGGTGTAATAAGGAAATCAATCTTCCCATAATGTCGCATGTTAAGAGCCTTAAATATCTCCTTGCTTGAGGCTTCAATCTCTTCTCTTTGTGTACGCGTAAAGTTCCCAGGACACCTCTCTACCCACTCTCCATCAATCTTTTGGAGCTCTATTGGGGGAATCATATACAGAGGATTATCCCTAAATCCCTCAACTACATATACGCTTGCCTCCTTCCCTTTTATAAACTCCTCAAACTGTATTGGACCATGTTGTATAAGCTCCTCAGAAGCTCTATAGAGCTCCTCAGGCGTTGTTGCAATACGAACCCAGTGGCTTCCCTCTCCGTGCACACTTTTAACAACAAGAGGCAACCCCAAGTTTCGAACAGCAACAGCTCCCTGCATTTCAAGATCTTCTTCACTCTCACAAAGTACATAGCGCGCAATAGATACCCCATGCTCTTTCACTGTCTCCTTTGCGAGCACTTTATGTGAGCAGGTAAATGAAGGAAGTGCTGCAGACCCTGTATATGGAATTTTATGCTGACTTAGAAGCTTTTGCACTGTTCCATCTTCTCCATATGGACCATGCAGTGCATTAAATACAAGATCTACCATATTGAGCACTTTGTGTGGATCTGCTACTCGCCCACGATCAAACCACGTACCATCCTTATCTATATAGATATCTCTATGAGTCCCTGGAGACTCATAGAGATAATCTAAAACCAACTGACCACTTTTAAGAGATGCTTTGTGATCTAGGGATGGTCCACCACGAAGTACAGCTACAGTGCTACTCATAGTGCTAGTGTATCACTTTCTTAGAACTCCTCGAAGTCAGGAGGGATATTAACTGTTATTGATTCAGTAAATGTTTGCGTTGAAGCATCACACTCAATTGAGTACACACTTCGCTCAGTAATAGTTACATTTGCAGAACCATCGAGAGGATCATCTGTTGCGTTATTTACAAGAATACCAGGACCTACAATGTCACAACTATCAGTATCTTCTGCATGCCACACAACATTTACCACCTCACCCTTTGGCACTCGAATAGAATCTGCCTCCCCATTCACGGTAATAGTAATATTTGGCTGTAGCACCTCAACATCTGCAAAGTCTCCTGCTCCACCACAACTTACCTGATATGTTGCATCGCTTGTTGGCGCAACCTGCACACTTCCACTTGTCGAACCTCCTGTATTAAACCCAGTTCCAGTACATGAGCTTGCAGATGTAGAACTCCATGTAAGCGTTGTGCTCTCTCCTACAAGAATTTGAGTTGGAGATGCTGAAAGACTTGCTGTGGAATTTGAACCTCCACCATTTAGCGTCACTTCAACATTACATGTTGCAAATGTAGAAGCGTTTTCCGCATCAACATCAATACGTGCATTTTTTACCCCTATAGATCCGTATGTCTTTGCTACAGAAGCTGAACTTCCTGAAAGACTGTCTGTACCGCTCCATGAGTAGTTGGTAGTACCAATATTATTTTGAACGGTTGCAGTCCATGTCACTGACTGATTTACAGCAGGCTGCAGTGGACTTGGAGTACAACTTACTGAAAGCCCTCCCCCTGTTCCTGGGTTGTCTACCTGGAATGTAGTTATTGGACCACAGTTGTTTCCTTCGTTCTCCTCTGCAATCTCATTACCTGGATCGGCACATACACGCACTTGATGTCGTCCACTTGGTGGATTATTCCATGTATATGAGCCAGTCTTAAAGTTTCCTGCAGTTAGATTTGTAATTGCATTATTTACATCAATATTTTGATCAAAAGCTGAGCTGGCGTCTGAGTTGATTGCAATTTGCAACCGCATATCAATACCTCCTGCAATATCAGACCCTCCAATATTCTGAATTGGTACCTCAAAGAGCATTTCTCCACCACCGTCTTGCTCTGTGGCAACTACTGTTCCAGCTGTTAGATCAGGGTCACCTCCTCCACCAACACAAGCTTCATTTGTTCCTGTTACTCCATACCCAGGGCCTCTAAATGAAAGCCATCCGATTGTTGCTGTTCGCTCATTACTTCCTCCTCCCCATGCTTCTCCCTGCCAAGCACAACTAACCGCTTCAACTTGCACACGTGGTGTTCGCCCTAGATAAATCCAACCATCCCAATCTCCTGAATTTGAAACTCCACCTGCAAGCGCTTTTGCCCATCCGCTTACATGTCCGGTATTACTATCAAAACTTGCCTGACACGTACCGCTTGGACATCCTGCAGTATCTGCGCTATTAAAACTAATCCAACCAACATTTGAAGACCATGCATACCCTTCAATGTTTCCATTATTTTTAACTCCTACCCAGTATGAAGAATTCCCACACACCCCAGCATTCTCACAAGTAAGACTTACCCACCCAATTGTTGAAGACCATGCATACCCAGTAAGGTTTTTAGGTACTGATGGACTTGTTTGTGCCTGTGCTGAAACCGCACCTACAAATAAAGCACTTATGAAAAGTAGTGTGAATGTAAGAAGTGTTTTTTTCATAAAAATGCGCATACTAATTTAAATCAAGACGAGGTCCGTTTCCTCCACCGTTATCATCATTACTTCCATTTCCACTGCTACCACCACTTGAATTACCACCAGTATCTCGAAGTGTATCTTCTCCAGCACTAAAGGTAAGGCCAGCATCACAAGTAAGCTTCAAATACTGACAGTAGTTTACTCCTGCACAGTCTCGCCCCTGCACTCCAGGACACTTGTCATGAGCTACATTTATCCACCCTTCTGATGCACGAGACCCAAGAACATTGTCACAACCTCTTCCAACTTCTTCCGGCTTTACATTTGCCTGAGTAACGTGAGGATTCCCCTCCAAAATAAGATACTCCCACCTACATGTTGTTGAAAGCGTTGATCCAGAAGGAGAAGGCCATGAGCTTCTACAATCACTCCCAATGCATACCTGAGAAGAACCCTTTACGTTATATCCACTTACATTTCCTGCACTAAGGTCTCCAACTTTTACTTGATCAACTGTTGATGTTTGAAGTGGGAGCTCAGCGTTATTTCCTGGGAAATTAGCTGTTGGCATGGCAAAAGATGCGGCCATTGCTGTCCCTGCCAAAAGAAGCATTCCTGCAATTAGCATTCCTGCACCAGTTTTTATTTCTGTAAGATTTTTACTCATATTAATTTGCTTGGAGTCCACCACTTTCATTATTATCATCTGGAGTCTCACAGTTAATATCATCCATGTCTGTTCGACCATCATTATCGTTGTCTCGTCCATCAGAACATTGTGAATCTGGATTTGGATTAGCAATTGCAAAGCTTCCCTCCTCAAAAGTGATTCCAGCATCACATTCAAATCGAATGTACTTGCAATAACTTGCCCCTGAACAGTCTCGCCCTGATACTCCTGGACAGTTATCAAATGAAACCATCATAAATCCAAGATCTTTTTCTTCTTGAGTAAGTTGGCCATCACAATTCTCTGCAAGACGCTCTTGGGTAATCCTGGTATTTTCATGAGCTGCACCTGGCTGCCCATCTACATCTGCAATAGTGAGCGTATGAACCTGACATGAAGTAGAAAACTCAGAGCTTCCTGAAGGCCAAGCGCTTCGACAGTCACTTCCAATACATACTTCATTCTGTCCTGTTACTCTGCTCTGACCAAAAAGATTGCGGACAGAAAGGCCGGCTTCTTTTACCTGGTTTGTAGAACCAATATGCAATGGAGCTGCAGGATTACTATTTGTAGGACCTGCTCCAGGATGTGTAAAGTTTGCAGCATACGCAACGATTCCAACAAAAAGACCTAAAAAGACTAGTGGTCCAAGAATGTATTGCGCTTTTGTGAACATTTCTTTTTTCATAAAAATTAATATCTTCCTGCCTGTGTGGTTATACCTGCATCACACTGCAATTGGATAAAGTAACAGTAACTTGCTCCTGCACAATCTCGACTTGAAACACTTGGACAATTATCAAAACTTATAAGCATCCAGCCTGCTGCTCTATCTGCAGTTGAAATTTGCTGATCACACTTAGCTGCCATTTGCCCCACTTGAACTGTTCCATTTTGATAGTGCGGAATGCCTGGAGAATCTTGAGGACTTGCAACAATACGCCTATTCACTGTACATGTTGTTGAAAAATCTGAACCCTGGCTTCCCCACGTACTTCGACAATCACTTCCAAGGCAAAGTTCTGAAAGTGCAGTTAATTTCTCTGCAATAATATTATCTGCCCAAAGGTTTCCAGACTTTGTTTGAGCTATAGCACTTGTATTGAGTGGTGCTGAGACATTTCCGTTTGGAGGATTACTTCCTGGCTCAGTAAAACTTCCTGACACAACCCCAACAAAACCAAAGAAAAGAATCATTGGAAGAGCTGTGGTGAAAAACACTTTTGCTGTAAAAATCTTTTTCATACTATTGATTGATTGCATTAAACTTCCCACCTCGAGTTAAATCTCCTTGCGGTTGAGTCTCCGCAAATTCCTTTAGCTCTTCAAGTTTTGCAGCCTCCTCTCTTTCTTGGAACCAAGAAATGACTGACTGACGAATAGGAGTAATGGCATAACCAAGAACAACAAGAAGAATTATTATTCCCAAAACAATACCTCCAATTTTCACAAGAGAACTCTCTTCTTGCGGAGCTTCTGTTGTTATCTGCTCTTCGTTCACAGATAAAGTATAGCCTACCTTTTTAAGTTATCCCTCCGTGATCTGTGGAAAGAAATCGAATACCTATGTGCTTCTGCATTTGCAAGAATAATATCTCCTTCTGGAGTTGAAACTCCTGGCAGTCCAATAATCTTTTTGGGTCTGTGATATTCATCTTTTGTTACGGCAACCACAGGAATTTGTAATCCTAATCTATCTAAAACTTTCAGTGCAGCATTTTTCTGCGCCACCCCTCCATCTACTACAATTACCTTCGGATATTCCCACTCAGGATGTCCAAAACGTCTTTCCAATAGTTCAGTTAGAGAACCCACATCATTATTCCCATGCTCTTTGATAAGAAACTTTCTGTAGTTTTTCTTTTCAACCTCCCCATCTACAACAATTGTCATAACTCCAACCGTGTCTTGTCCACTTGTGTGCGCTACATCGTACCCTTCTACGCGTACACCGTGCACTCGTCGCAGGTCATTTTTAATAAGTGACACATCTTGAATATGAGTTAATGAGAACATTTGTCTCTTGTGCCGCTGTGCATCTTCAAAACGCTCCTCTTTTGCAGCTTTTTTCATCTCCTTCTCAAGCTCTTTGAGGATTATCTTCTTTTTTCCAGATAAAAAGAGTTCTATGTGGCGAATATTTCGCACATACTCAGTATGCGAAACATCCCGTGGATACCTTCCAATCTGCCTATTAAATTCTAAGTGTGCACCCTGATGCTTACTCTCTCTTGTTACTGCATTTTTTGTATCGTAAAAGGGAAAGATCTTTCGAATAATATCGAGTGCTTTTTTAAGCGATGGCCCACTGGTAAATGGCCCATACTTATTTTTTACCAAATCTAATTTAAATGTAGTTCCCAGGTCTTTCCCACGCACCGCCAAAACCCTTGGCCACTCTTCTTTTGTTACAACAGCATAGAGATAACTTTTATCGTCCTTTTCTTTTACATTATAAAAAGGTTGATGCTTTTTAATTTTTAGAGATTCAAGAATAAGAGCTTCGAGAACTGAATCAGTTTCTTCATACAAAACTTCATCTGCCTTCGTAACCATGTCTACAATACGAGGACCGCGAGAAGAAATAACGTCATCATTAAAATAACTCCGCACTCTATCGCGAAGAGATGTTGCCTTTCCAATGTAGAGAATCTTTTTCTTTTCTAAAAATGTATATACACCGGGCTTATCAGGCAGATCAAAATTATTTAGATCCTTTCTTTGCATGTTTTTTTAGTGTCTTTGCAAGGTATTTCCCTGTAAATGAGCTTGTAACTTTTGCCACTTCCTCTGGAGTTCCTTTTGCAATAACTACCCCACCATTTTCTCCTCCTTCTGGCCCAAAGTCCACAATATGATCAGCTGACTTAACTACATCAAGATTGTGCTCAATAACAAATACTGAATTCCCTCGCTCTACAAGCTCTTGAAGAATAGTAATAAGCTTTGCAACATCGTCATAGTGAAGTCCTACTGTTGGCTCATCAAGAAGATACACTGTCTTTGTTTGAAGTGGACGGAAGAGCTCTGACGCAATCTTCACGCGCTGTGCTTCTCCACCAGATAATGTGGTTGCTGATTGTCCAAGTTTTAGATACCCAAGACCTACATCAAGCAATGCCTTAAGACGATCATTGATTGCAGGAATATCTTTATAGAATTCATATCCTTCCTCTACGGTCATCTGAAGTACTTCATAGATATTCTTTCCTCTATATGTCACATCAAGCGTTTCTTTCATAAATCGCTTTCCATCACACACATCACACTTCACATACACTGTTGGAAGGAAATGCATTTCTACCGCCACTGTTCCATTTCCCTGGCATGCTTCACAACGTCCACCTTTCACATTGAAAGAAAATCGTCCTGGCTTCCAACCACGAGCTCTTGCCTCACTTGTTGCAGCAAACAGGTCTCGTATGTGCGTGAATGCTCCTGTATATGTTGCAGGGTTAGACCGAGGAGTTCTTCCAATTGGTGACTGGTCGATAAGCACTGCACGATTTACATACTCACTTCCCAAGAACTTTGCACAGTTGTGATGCGCTGCCTGCTTTGTTTTCCGATCAAATCGGCTCACCAAGTTTTTATGAACAACATCATATAAGAATGTAGATTTACCAGATCCTGACACACCGGTAATACAAACAAGCTTTCCAAGAGGAAGATCTACATTTTGATTCACCATATTATGCTTGCTTGCCCCCACAATCTTCAAACTTCCCTTTTCTGCAGTTCGCCTTTTCTCTGGCACGGGAATCATTTTCTCTTCTCGAAGATACGCGAGAGTTCTTGATCCGCTTGTATTTTTCTTTGCAGTTAGCAAATCATCTAGATATCCAGAGACTACAATCTCTCCACCGTGCACTCCAGCTCCTGGCCCCACATCAATAAGATAGTCTGCAGCGTAGATAGTATCTTCATCGTGCTCTACTACGATAATGGTATTTCCAAGATCCCTTAGCTGCGTAAGCGTTTGGATCAAACGATCATTATCTCTTTGGTGTAGACCAATCGTTGGCTCATCAAGCACATACAGGGCCCCGACAAGACCTGATCCAAGCTGAGATGCAAGACGAATACGCTGCGCTTCTCCACCTGATAGCGTATTTGCCTTTCTATCAAGTGTTAGATAATCAAGTCCTACATTAAGAAGGAATGAAAGCCGTGCTCGTACCTCACGCAAGATTGGCTCTGCAATCTCTTCCTGCTTCTTTGTGAGATTTAAGTTATCAAAGAATTCTGCTGCATCTGTAATCGAAAGATGTGCAGCCTCTACAATATTTTTTCCAAGATCTTTTCCTTTTCCTCCCAAATAAACCCTTAATGCCTCGGGACGAAGTCGCTTCCCATCACACACTGCACAAACCTCATCATCAAAAAGCGCAACTGTTCCAAGACCATTACACTCAGGACACGCTCCATATGGAGAGTTAAATGAAAATAGGCGAGGCTCAACATCTGGGAACCCTGCTCCATCGACAGGACAAATGAATTTTGCAGAAAGAGTCTCAAACTCTCCATTTGCATGACCAATCTTTACAAGACCTTCAGTCTCACGCAGCGCAAGCTCGAGCGCTTCAGAGAGTCGCTCCTTTGCACCACTTGGATCATTCTTAAATTCTGTTACATAAATCTCATCAACAAGACCATCGATATCATGTCGCTTTGTTTTGGTAAGGGTAATCTTGTCTCGAAGTGAATGTATTTTTCCATCAATCATCACGCGCTCAAATCCCTTCCCGAGCAAATCATAAAGTAGCTGATAGTACTCACCCTTTCTTCCCACAACTACAGGAGCAAAAATTTGAATCTTTTGCTTGTTTAGTGGCACACCCATAACCTCTTCTGCCTTCTCTTCATCCGGAATAATCTTCTTTGTAACTAAAGTGATCATTTCATCTTTTGAAAGCTTCTCAATCTTTACGTCATCATCCAAACAATACGGCTGCCCTATACGAGCATAGAGCACTCGAAGGTAGTCATAGATCTCTGTAATAGTGGCTACCGTAGATCGAGGATTGTTTGACCTGCTCTTTTGATCAATTGAAATGGCAGGTGATAGTCCTGAAATCTCATCAACCTCAGGCTTTTGCATTTGATGCAAGAATTGCCGCGCATAAGCAGAAAGAGATTCAACATAACGCCTTTGTCCTTCTGCAAAGATCGTATCAAAGGCAAGCGAAGACTTTCCAGAACCAGAGAGTCCTGAAATAACAACCATTTTGCCGCGAGGCATTGAAACGGTTACATTCTTAAGATTGTGGGTCTTTGCGCCCTTAACAACAATCTCATCTGATGGTTCATGTTTTTTATGATTTGCCATACGTATTGTCCCTACGAGCTGCTCATAGGGTTTGTATAGAAGCACTATACACAAAAGGCTCCCTTTCGGGAACCTTAGTTGTCAACAGTGTAAAGAGAATTTACGCTTCTTGGAAAAACTGATCAATCTTTGAAGTAATCTCCTCGATTGCCACCTCAGCCTTTACCATGTAGTCATTTGCTCCAAGCTGCTTTGCCTTCTCTTGATCACTCTCCTGTGAAAGATTAGACACTACAATCACCGGAATATCTTTAAGCTCATCTGTTCGAGCTCGAAGCTGCTCAAGCACCTCAAATCCTCCCATCTCAGGAAGCATGAGATCAAGCAAAATAATATCTGGCTTATACTCCTCTACATACTGAAGTGCCTCCTGCCCTGTTCCTGCATACATTGCTGTATACCTTCCAGAGAAAGTATTTCCAAGAAGGTTCTTCAGGATTGGGTCATCCTCTACCACCAAAACTGTTCGTTGTGTTTCGTCTGCCATAATGCGTTTATCCTATCATATATATACCTCTATGTTGCAACAGGCACTGAAAAGAAGAACGTTGTACCAATTCCTGCTTCATTTGCCTTAAAGTCGAGATCTCCTCCATGATCGCGCACCACATTTCGAGCAATATAAAGCCCCAGCCCATTCCCTCCATTTTGCATCTTTGCAGCTGCCTTGCCTCGATAGAACCGCTCAAAGATATTATTTCGCTCATTATCTGGAATCCCAATTCCAGTATCATGCACATATAGAAAGACTCTTCCTCGGGCAGGCTCAAGAGAAATAGTTACCGAACCTTTTGGAGGTGTATAACGAATAGCATTTTCAATAAGATTGATGAGTACCCAGCGCAGTCGCTCCTTATCTGCTTTTACATCTGGGACATACTCTGGAGGTGTAAATCGAACGGTAACTTGCTGACGAGTAGCATGCTCTTGCAACTGCTCAATGGTTGTTCCGATAAGTTCAGGAAGTGATGTTGGCTCAAACTTATAGTTGTATCGCCCTGACTCAATGGCAGAAACATCAAGAAGTGTTCGCACAATTTGAATAAGCTGCTTATTTTTCTCAAGCGCATCTGCTACCACTGCCTTCTTTCCTTCTTCCATTGGCTCTTGCGCCATAGCTTCAAGCGCCCACCTAATACCAGTTAGCGGAGTACGCAATTGATGAGCTGCAGTTGAAATAAAGTCAGACTTAATTCGAGACATCTCCTCATCTCGAGCTCGAGCCTCCTCTACATGTTTTGCCATGGTAGTGAAGGTTTCAAAAATGTGATCAATCTCATGGGGCGCACCCTTGGGCTCTGGAATATCATCAGCATGCAGCCCACTTCCAAACTGCTGGATAACAGCAGAAAGAAGATTCAGCGGCTTTACTACCATCCTCTCAAGAATAATTACGATAATAATCGCAACAATAAGGAACGTAGCAACAGTAATAATTCCTTGGGCTATGAGGATGTCTGTAAGCTGTTGTTGGAATTGTGGAGGAAGTGTATTTGTTCCAAGAAATCCTAAGATATTTTCTCGAAGGAGCTCTGACCCGAAATATACTGAGACACCTGCAATAGCAAGTGCAAGCACCGCCAAAATTACGGAAAGCATCCGAAGCGAGATGTTCTTCATGCTTTTACTTTAGCATTTGCTCTACTTCTTTTTTGTTTCTGTCCCCGACTCTTCTAGAGTTGCAATCTGATCTCGAATAATCGCAGCCGTTTCAAAATCAAGACGCTCCACCGCAGCTTCCATTTGTTTCCGCTTCTCTTTTATATATTTCTTTGGGCTCTTCTTATATAGTTCCTCTTCCACCTTTAGAACTTCATCTACTGCTTTTTGATGATCGGTACGCAACTGCTCTGCAATATCCTTAATTTCCTTTTTAATAGTTTGCGGTGTAATACCATGCTCTTTGTTGTAGGCAAGCTGTTTTTCCCTTCGTCTATTCGTTTCTCCAATAGCCTTGTCCAAAGATCCTGTCATATTGTCCGCATACAAAATTACCCGTCCATTTACATTTCGAGCAGCTCGCCCAATTGTCTGGATAAGTGATGTCTCACTTCGAAGGAACCCTTCCTTATCTGCATCAAGAATTCCTACAAGCTCTACCTCGGGCAAATCGAGCCCCTCTCGAAGCAAGTTAACTCCAACCAAACAATCAAACTTTCCTTTTCTAAATTCTGAGAGGATAGTAATTCGATCAATTGTTTTTACATCGGAGTGTAGCCACTCTGCCTTTACACCTTTATCATTTAAATACTCAGAGAGATCCTCTGCCATTTTCTTTGTAAGAGTTGTTACGAGTACTCGCCCCCCTCCTTTTACGACCTTCTCGCTCTCTTCAATAAAGTCTTGTACCTGACCTATGTACTCTTTTGTCTCATTAACTCCCCTTATAACAATCTCAGGATCCAGGAGCCCTGTAGGGCGAATAACCTGCTCAACAGGATCTCCTGAATGCTCAAGCTCATACTTTCCCGGTGTTGCAGATGTGTAGATTGTTTGATTAACCGCTTTTTCAAACTCCTCAAACATAAGAGGTCTATTGTCTTTTGCAGAAGGAAGTCTAAAGCCAAACTCAACAAGCGTATTCTTTCGAGACTGGTCTCCAGCATACATAGCACCTAGCTGAGGTACCGTAACGTGCGACTCATCGATAACAGTAAGAAATCCTTCTGGGAAATATGAAAGTAATGTATACGGTGCTTCCCCCACCTTTCTTCCATCAAAGTGCCTAGAATAGTTTTCAATACCATTGGTATATCCAATCTCACGAATCAATGCCAAGTCATTTTGTGTTCGGCGCTTCAGTCGCTCACGCTCTAATGGCTTTGCTTCTCGCTCAAACTTTGCAAGCTGTTCTTCAAGCTCTACTTGAATGTCGTGAATTGCCCGCTCCCTCTCATCCTCAGGCGTTACAAAGTGCTTTGCAGGGAATACAAAATATGAATCGAGGTCTTTTAGGTTACTTCTTGAAATTGGATCTACCTGCGTAACAGCACTAACTTTCTCTCCTTCAAATTCAATACGATAAATTGTCTTTTCGTTTACCGGCATAAGTTCAACACTGTTTCCAACAGCACGAAACTTTCCAGGCTCAAGATCTGCATTTGTGCGCTCAAAGAAAATACCCACAAGCTTTCGCACCAACTCACTGCGAGAGAGATTCTTTCCTTTCTCAATTGGGAGATGGAATTTTTTATACTCCTCTGGAGATCCAAGACCATAAATAGCAGATACTGACGCAACGATAATTACATCATCTCTTGTAAGGAGCGCTTGGGTGCTCGCATGGCGTAGTCGATTAACTTCTGCATTAACCTGCGCCTCCTTCTCAATATATGTATCAGAACCTGGCATGTATGCTTCAGGCTGATAGTAGTCATAATAGGAAACAAAGTAATGCACAGCATTCTCTGGAAAGAACTCCCTATACTCTTGCGTTAGCTGTGCTGCAAGCGTTTTGTTGTGAGCTAAGATAATTGTTGGCTTTTGCACCTGCTCAATAACGTTCGCAACAGTGTAGGTTTTTCCAGATCCAGTAACACCCAAAAGCGTCTGGTGTTTCTTCCCAGACTTAATTCCCTTCACAAGAGATTTGATGGCCTCTGGCTGATCTCCTGCAGGTTCATATGGAGCATGAAGCTTAAATTTCATATCACTACCTTACCTTTATATACTAAAAAGAAAAGGCGGCTCCCATATGGGAACCGCCCTTGTTTTGACTGCCGGCCGCGTTAGGCGGCTTCGGTCTGCCGAGGCTCGGTCTGAGCCGGACTGGTCGTCGTCTGAACCGTGAAGCCGCGGCGCTCGATGATATCGTCCACGACTTTCGAAACAGCGTTCTTGGCCGCCGAACGATCGCCCAGGATGGTGCCGGTGAGGAAGTCGTAGACATCCTCATGACCCTTCGCCGCGAGATCTTCGATCACCTCGTTGAAGAGATCGTTGATCGCCGTAGAGTGATTGATCGCGAGCATCACCATCGACTGGGAGAATTCCGCGTCGGTCGTGAAGCGGGCCGTCAGCTCTTCCATCGAGACCGTGCCCTGACCCAGGGTCGCCCAGACGTCTTCAGCGAATTCCGGTTCGGAAGCTTCGATCGTCGGCGCGGTCGAAAGCGAAAGAACCGTAGCGAGCTTCAGAACGACTTCCGGGCCCTGGGCCGTAGCGTTGATCTGAGCGACGGCCGGCGTATTCAGAGCAGCGATGCAGACTGCAGTCAAAGAAAGAACAGTGCGCTTCATTTGGAATTCCTTTTCCATTTGAAAACTCGACTTTCGTCGAGTACCTGAACCATTTCAGGAATCAAGAAGATACCAGTATTAAAATATATGTCAAGGGGCAATTACAATACTGCAATTGCCCCTAGAAATTAGCTACGACAGACTCGCCCAACGCCCTTCCAGGCACAGTGTCCAGGATGTGAGATTCCGCCAAGCTTCTTATCGTCAGCAGCAAGCGCTTCCTTCCACTTTTGACGATCTTCCTCAGAGAGAAAATCTCCCTGTGGATGACGCTCGGAATTTTTCGTCTTCTTTCCCATCACGCTCTCCCTTCTTTGTTCAAACCTTCGCCAAAGTACAACTTTTTACACCTTTAGTCAAACGTAGTACCGATCGCAAAACTCTTTCCTAAACTCTTCAAACCTTCCCTCTTTAATAGCTTCTCTCATGTCATCAACTAACTTCAAAATAAAGTAGAGATTATGCTGTGAGACAATCATTCCTCCAAGCATTTCTTTTGCCCTAAAGAGGTGTGCTAGATACGCACGAGTATATGGAGCAGATGGAGAATCAGGAAGGTCCTTCTCTATTGGATTCATATCCTCCTTGAAAGGTTCTTTTCTTAGATCAATAGGTCCATCAAGTGTGTATGCTGTTCCGTTTCGGGCAAGACGTGTTGCTGCAACACAATCAAATGTATCAATACCACGTGCTACTCCCTCAAACATATCTGCTGGCTCTCCAATGCCAAGCAGGTGCCGAGGCTTATCCTCTGGCAAATGCTTAAGTCCCGCGTCGAGTGCTGGCCCCAAGTCTTCTTTACTAAAACTTCCGCCAATTCCATATCCATCAAAATTCATATCCCCCAATGTCTTTGAAGATTCTTCTCGAAGATCAGTGTGCCTACCACCTTGCACAATTCCAAAAATTGCCTGTTTGCTGTCTAGGTTTCTTCGGTGTGCATCAAGAGAACGCTTCGCCCACTTGTGCGTTCTGTTCATTGCTTCTCTTTGATAATCATAGTCCGCATCAGGAGATGTGCACTCATCAAAAGCAAAAAAGATGTCAGCTCCAAGATTGTGTTGAATCTCAACTGATCGCTCCGGCGTAAATCGATAGAGTGTCCCATCTATATGAGATGTGAAGGAAACTCCCTCATCATCAACTATGGCGAGCTTCCCATGCTCATTTAATATTGCTTCATCAAATACTGCAGGAGTTCTACTTTGCACCTCCTTTTTCTCTCCCATTTTAGAGACACTCTTATCAAAACCAGCGCCAAGACTAAATACTTGAAATCCTCCAGAGTCCGTAACAATGGGACCTGCCCAATTCATAAACTTATGGAGTCCTCCATGCTTTTTAACAAGCTCATCTCCTGGCTGCAAAAAGAGGTGGTAGGTGTTTGCAAGCACTACTTGTGCACCAATATCCTTTACCTCATGTGGATGCACTCCTTTAATAGTTGCTTTGGTTCCAACAGGAATAAACGCAGGAGTTTCAATATTTCCGTGCGCTGTTTCTATGATCCCTGCTCTTGCAGCACCATCTTTGTGTGTTTTTGCAAACTTCATACCTGCACACTAGAGTGTTAGAGAAAAAATGCAACTACTGAGTTAACTACGTAGTTAACTCAGTAGTTAGAAAAAAGCACCCGTACGGGTGCCAATCTCTCTATTATGATAAATATTCTGCTTACTTTACTTCAAGTAGCTCAACTTCGAAGACAAGTGTTGCACCCCCTGGAATTGGTCCGTATCCCTGGTCTCCATATCCAAGATCTGAAGGAATAACAAGGACACGCTGTCCTCCCACTTTCATTCCCGCAACTCCCTGATCCCAACCAGCGATTACCTGACCTGCTCCAAGCGTAAACTCAAATGGTGCACGCCCAACAGAACTATCAAATACAGTTCCATCTTCAAATGCTCCAGTGTAGTTCACAACAACAGTCTTCCCGGCAACAGCTTCAGCGCCATCTCCGAGAACCGTGTCTTCACTTATAAGTCCTGTTTCTGGATTCACTGAAGCAGTATTAAACGCCGTGGTTGCATTTGCAAGCTCTTCAGGTGATTCAATAGTTGAGACAAGAGGCTCAGTAAGTCCTCGCCCAAATCCTATGATTGAAAAGAATGTTACAAATGCGATCACTGCAACCAGCATCGCAATTCCGTGGTTTCTGCTTTTACTCATATATAGGCAGTATACGCCAAAACCATTCTCCTGCACTAGCAAGAGGTGAATTATGCGCTATAGTCTTGTACATGGAATTACAACTACTTATTGCAGGAGGAATTATTGCTTCAGCTTCATTAATTGGAGTAGTGACAACACATGCACTCCTTGGGAAGTTTTTTACAAACAATATTCGATACTTGATAAGTTTTGCCACCGGAGTATTTATTGTACTTACCTACACACTTCTTGAAGAAGTTTTTCATGAAGGAGACATGCTCTACACAAGCCTTGCGATTGCCATTGGTTTTCTATTCTTTGCAGGACTTACTACTTTCCTCTCAAAAGCACATCACCACCATGGACCCACACAAGAGCACTCTCACTCGTCTATTGATGCGAGGCGCATGCTTCTAGGAGACTCACTCCACAACATCGGAGACGGCATCTTGCTTGTGCCTCTTTTTATAGCAAGTCCCGTCCTAGGGGGTGCAGCTATTGTTGGAATTCTTATACACGAGATGGTTCAGGAAATTGCTGAATTCTTTGTACTAAAAGAAGCTGGTTACTCAACCAAGATGGCACTCTTCTTTAACTTCCTTACTGCCCTAACTATTTTCATTGGAATTGGTATTGGACTTCTTGTTACAGATATTGAAGGTGTTGTAATTCCTCTTCTTGCATTTACCGCAGGAGGATTCCTCCACATTATCCTTCGAGACTTTATCCCGAGTATCTTTAAATCGATTCATCATGAGTGCAAGCCTGTGCCACACATCATTTTCTTTGTAGCAGGACTCATACTTATGATCCTCGTAACTGGCGGGCACTAATATTAATTAAAAGAAGACCAGCTGTACGCTGGTCTTCTTTTTTATATTTGGCCTGCCGAGCCTTGTTGCGCTACATTAGAGTGTATTGTACTTCTCCCTGAATATGCACAATACGGTAACGCATAGAAACCCTAGCACAATGTCAATCACATGTAATTGTTTATTTCCATGTATAAACTGTGGAAAACTAACAAATACAGCTTAGTTAAGCTCTTTTTCTATAAAATTAGGTGATTTTTCGGCTTTTTTGAGTGTAAACACCACCCTTCCAAGCACTTGGTCTCTTTTCGTAACAACTTGCACACGCCATTTGCCCTCAAAAATATTGCTCTTTTGCGTATATCCCCTAAAGCCACTATCTCTTCCTCCTGATATTGGGAAGCTTATTCTTCCTTGAGGAATCCATGCGTTACTCTCCGCATCAAAGTATTCCCATGAGTGAGCTATGTTTGTAGAAAGCCCTGTCGGAGCAAAGACGGCACTGTACATTGCAAGTGACTCTCCTTCTTCAAAATGAATAGTTGTCCCTGGAAGGATTTTCTCAAAGAAATTTTCTTTCTCTTCAACTCCAACAAATGTTTGCTCGCTCTTATATACATCGTGATAAATTCCTTTGTCTTTAAGAGCAAGCGGCACGGGAGGAATAATATTTGAGAAATAAAGGAGCTGAAGCAAGATAACAATGCTTCCGATACTAATACGAAGTCCGTTGCGAGAACAGTTCACTCTCTCTGGTACAAAAAGTTTTAAAAACTCAACAAGAAGGAAAATGGCAAATGCCGCAACTACATTTGCGAGAATAAATACCCATGCGCCAACTGCACTTACCAATACAGGAATATACAGTGCAAAGAATGACGCGAGTGCTACAAATAGTACAGAGAACTGAAAGGCAAACTTTTGATATTTCTTTCTAAAGAATTCATTTCCAATAAGGAGACCTAGGAGGATGAGTACAAAAACAAGAGTTGTAGTAAACGATGCGCTCTTTATATAGAAAATAGTTAATGCACTAAAGAGTGCCCCAAATGACACCTGCATCAGTATAGGAGCTACAGTTCGTATATTCCCAAAGAACCAGCCTTTAAGATCCTTCCCTTCAATTATATTGATAAGAAGAATCCAAAGAACAATAAGCGAGGTATGTGTACCAAGCACCAACACTTCAAAGAAGTAGTCTATTCGAGTAAGAGTTAGAGCATCCCAAAAAAATCCAACAAGAAGAGCTCCTGCTGAAATTTTCTGCTGATGCTTTTTAATGAACTCTTTTATCATTTAAAGTTAGTGTACTACAAAGCGCCTTGAGTAATACTCAAGGCGCTTGTTAATTAAAAGAATCCAGCACATTGGCGAATTCTGTTTGCTCGCTGGAAACCAGTCCCGTGAGCGTAATCTCCGCGCTGGCCATTTCTTAAGAAGTAATTATATGCAGCAATTACTTCATTCCGTGGCGCATACTGTGCGGCCCAGCAGTCTGCTTCTGCTTCTGCAAACACTGGGTGTCGACGAGTTATTACATGTCGTAAGTTAACATGACCGAACTCGTGCGCTCTAAAAAAACCACAAACGAGAGCTCCTAACATCCGGCACTGGTTTGGATTGTAGATAATTACAACCTCTCCAGTATTAAGGCGAGTCACCATTGCAATGTCATTCAGTCTGACATCTGGTATCTCACGAGTCCTCCATTGCGCTTCTGCGGCCTGCGGAAGGGCAACAAATGAAAAGAACAAGGTGAAAAGAATAAAGAAAATTCTCATTTAATCCTCCATCAAACTTTGATGACCATACAGTAAAACTCCCATAATAAAAAGCCCCGAAAATATTTCAGGGCTTTTTATTAATATCGCCTACGTCCTCCTCCGCTGTATGAACGTCGTGGTCGTGATGATGATTGTGGTCGACGATTAGATGATGGTCGTGCTGGTCGCTTCTGCTGTCCTGCTGAAGTTCCTCCGCCAATAAACGTAAACGCCTTTCCTGTCTGATCTCCACGTCCTGTTCGCCCAATTCGGTGAACATAATCTTCATACGTCATTGGAAGATCGTAGTTGATTACGTGAGATACGTTAGGAATATCTAGTCCTCGTGCCGCAACGTCTGTTGCCACAAGAATATTAGACTGATCCTCCTTAAAGCGTCGAAGAGCTCGCTGCCTTTGCGGGTGACTCTTGTCTCCGTGCAGTGCCTCACTCTTGAATCCTCGAGTAATAAGGTCTTTTGAAAGACGCTCAACCCCGTGCTTTGTTGCCCCAAAGACAATTGCTTTGTCACAATCTCGCTCATTAAGTAGATCGTGCAGCATTTCAATCTTCTCCTGCCCTTGTCCAATTCGAATAACATCCTGATCTACATTCTTTGATGTATCTCCAGTTGTAACTGAAATACGCACAGGGTTAGTAAGGAACTCTGAAATAAGTTTTTCAATATCCTTTGAAAGAGTTGCTGAGAAGAATAGCGTGTGACGCTTCTCATTCATTCCTTTTGCAATAAACCGCATGTCATTAACAAATCCCATATCAAGCATTCGGTCTGCCTCATCAAGAACGAGTGTCTCAAATGCAGCAAGCCTTATGCTCCGCCTTTCTACGTGATCTTTGATTCGCCCTGGAGTTCCAATAATGAAATTGTTGTTGTTCTTAAGTTGCTTTAGCTGTGGACGCATTGGCGTTCCTCCAACAGTACATACAGAAGAAATATTCATTCCCTTTGTAAATCCCTTGAGCTCTTCATTAATCTGAATGGCAAGCTCTCGTGTAGGTGCCATTACAAGAACCTTTGTATATGGATTCTTAATTACCTTGGTAATAAGTGGGAGCAAGAATGCTGCCGTCTTACCAGTACCTGTATTTGCAATACCTACTACATCCTCTCCATTTAAAACATGAGGAATAGCCCGATCCTGGATCGGTGTAGGATTCTCATATCCTTTATCTATAATATTTTGCTTTAGCTCGGGAGCTAGATCAAAATCAACGAACTTATGCTCAGGAGTAAAGACAGCCTGCTCCTGCTTTGTTGCTACTGCCTTGCTAACAAATTTAGCAGGGTCAATAAAAGTACCACGCTGTGGGCGCTTACCTCCTCTCCCCCCTCCACCACATGAAGAGCGCATCGGTCGTTTACTTGAAAACCGTTTCTTATACATTTTATTTACTTTTTTAACTTGCTCTAGTCCCAGAGATTTTCAGAGCAAAGTTCTTAAATCGTGAGAATTGAGTTAGCGAGAATATATAATATTTTTTATATTATGTCAATATTATTTGCTTCCTGAGCGCTTTTCCCTTACTCGCTCTGATTCCTTTAGAAGCTGCTTCCGCAGACGTACGCTATCAGGAGTAATCTCCAAATACTCATCACTATTCATAATCTCAAGCCCTCGCTCAATAGAAAGTGTAAGTGGTGGCACAAGGTCAACTGACTCATCAGAACTTGATGAGCGCATATTGGTTAGCTGCTTTCCTTTTGTAGGATTTACTGTCATCTCCTCCCCCTTTGCAGTATTTCCAATAACCATTCCCTCATATACTTCAGTACCGGCTCCAATATATAGCTGCCCACGATCCTGAAGTCCCCACAGAGCAAATGCTGGAGTTTTTCCTTGCACCATTGAAACCATAGACCCAACAGTCTTCCTTTGAATATCTCCTGCATATGGCTTAAAGCCAATAACACGTGATGCAAAAATTCCTTCTCCTCGTGTATCTACTACAAACTGGTTTCGATATCCAAGCAATCCTCGTGTGGGTCCTTCAAATGTAAGGCGTAGGATGGCATCTACATGCTCAAGGTTCTTCATCACAAAACCACGAACTCCAAGCTTCTCAATAACAACTCCTTGGAATTCCTCAGGTACATCGATAATTACTTCCTCAAATGGCTCCACCTTCTGACCCTCTTCCTCCTTAATAATTACCTGCGGCTGAGACACCTGAATCTCATATCCTGAACGCCGCATATTCTCAAGAAGAATTGCGATGTGAAGCTCTCCTCGTCCATATACTTTGAAATGATCTCCTGCATCAAAATCAACCTTAAGTCCTACATTTACCTCAAGCTCACGCTCAAGATACTCTCTAATTTCTCGAGAAGTTACAGACTCACCTTCCTTCCCACGAAATGGAGAACTGTTTGCCATAAATGCTAGAGAGATCGTTGGCTCATCTACAGAAATAGCAGCAAGAGGCTCTACGCTCTCATCTGTAGTTACCGTCTCTCCAATATCAATATTCTCAAGACCTGCAACAAGCACAATGTCTCCTGCCTTAGCTTCTTGTACTTCTACTCGCTCAAGACCATTAAATGAAAAGATCTTTGTTGTCTTTCCGGCCCGAGTCTCTCCATCTGGCTTTTTAATAAAAAGAGGATCTCCAAGCTTTAGTACTCCATCATATACTCGCCCTACTGCCATACGCCCAAGGAAGTTGTCATACGCTAGGTTAAATGACTGGAATCGAAGAGGCTTCTCTTCAAGCTCAGGACTTGATGCACTTGGTACGTGCTCAAGAATTGTATCGATAAGAGGAGTTAGATCCTTTGCCTCATCCTCCATCTTTTTCTTTGCAACTCCATCTCGTCCAATTGCGTACACTACTGGGAAGTTTGCCTGCTCATCACTTGCACCAAGCTCATAGAAAAGCTCAAGCACCTGCTCCTCTGTTCGATCAGTGTCAGCGGCTGGCTTATCAATCTTATTGATAACAACAATAGGATTAAGCCCTAGGTCGAGTGACTTCTTTAGCACAAAACGAGTCTGCGGCATTGGCCCTTCTTGGGCATCAACAACAAGTAGCACGGTATCGATTGATCGAAGTACTCGTTCTACCTCTGATCCAAAGTCAGCGTGGCCTGGAGTATCTACGATATTAATTTTTGTATCTTTATACGTAACCGAAGCATTCTTAGAGTAAATGGTAATACCACGCTCTTGCTCAAGCGTGTTTGAATCCATTGATGAACCAGCTTTAACCGCGCCTGTCTGCTGCATAAGCGCATCAGTTAGCGTAGTCTTTCCGTGGTCCACGTGGGCAATAATTGCAATGTTTCGAATTTCCATAAAAAATACGGCCTTGGGGCCTGATTTCCCAAAGAGTACGTTAGAAGTGTACTAATGTCTAGGTGTTATTGTTCTACCCGAGTAAATTCAAGAACTCCACCTCGATCTAGATAAATAAGAGTGAGTTTCTCTTCTGTCTTTTCTACCACCTTAAAGTAGAGAGACCCTTCTTCATCCATAAGCTCAAGGTACATTGCACCGTCTTCAATAGAATACGGGAAATCCACAAGTGAAGCATCTCCTAGGAAAGTAACCCATGGACCATTTGAAACCTCTTCTCCTTCATAGAGATCACTGTATCCTCCATTTTCATAAATGGTTCGTACAAAATTTGGATCTTCTATACTCTGCCAAACTCCTGCGAGTGAATCTGCTTCAAGCGGTGCATCCACCACCTGCCTCTCCTCAACAATTTTGTTTAGATAATAAAAACCTCCTCCAATTAGAATAATTGATACAACAAGAATAATAAGATTCTTCATACCTATGTATTATACATTCTTCCCCGCAATATATCCGCTGGTCCAGCAAAGCTGTAATGAGTACCCTCCTGTAGGTCGTGTGATATTGAAAAGGTCTCCAGTAATAAATAGATTCTTTATTACCTTTGACCGCATAGTCTTTGTATCTATTTCAGTTAGTGGCACTCCTCCATCTGCAATAACAGCTTTCTCAGGATCCATAAGTCCTGAAATGACCAGAGGAATACTCTTTAGAAATTCAACCATTCCCTTTCGTTGCTCTTTTGTAACTGAGTGCACCTTTATTTCTGTATCAATATTTGGGAAACGCGTTACAAGCACATCGTGCGTTCCAGCTGGAAGGAATCCCTTGAATACATTTGCTACATTTTTATTCTTATTCGCGTCAAAGAGTTCTTGGATCTTTGCATCGAGTGCCCCAAGGTCCAAATCTGGAAATAGATCAATATGCGCATTTACAATTCCTTCATGTAGAAGGTCTTGCACTTTAGCTGCACTGTTTAGAATAGTTGGCCCAGATAAACCAAAATGTGTGAACAAAATCCTTCCACGCTTTGAGAACTTCTTTTCCTTTCCAAGGAGGAATGTGATCTTTGCATCAGGTGCTGAGTTTCCTGACAAATCTCGAATCCACTTTTGTTCAACCTTTAGAGGAACAATGGTTGGCTTTGGCTCATGTGCTGTGTGCCCAAGACTTTCAAGCCAAGCAAATCCATCTCCTGTAGAACCAGTCTCGGGGTGCGAGACTCCTCCTGTTGCAAGGACAATAGATTCAGCTGCAAACTCCTGATCTCCAGCACGCACACGTGTGATTTTCCCACTTCGCTTCACAAGCTCTGTTACCTCAATCTTTTTTCTAACTTCTACTTTGTATTCTCGAAGCAAGTCCTCAAAAAACTTACACACGTCCTCTGCACTCTCTGATGCTGGAAATGCTCTATTATTTTCCTCTTCCATAATAGGGAGTCCGTTTGATTCAAAGAATTCTCTTGTTTCTTTCATTCCAAACTGTGCAAATGGAGAGAAGAGGAATTTATCTGCTTCTCCAAAGTTTGAAAGCAGCTTTCGTGTATCTTCTTCAGTATTTAAAATATTGCATCGTCCCCCTCCTGAGATTCGAAGCTTCTCACCAAGATTCTTATTCTTCTCAAGCAAAAGCACACGCTTTCCGCGCTTTCCTGCAATAACTGCTGTCATCATTCCGGAAGCTCCTCCTCCGATTACGATGACGTCGTATGTATTTTTAGGTAATCCCACGAAGTCACACTAACACTAATACCTTTTAATAGAAAAGGCCCGACCAACAAGTTGATCGGGCCTTTGTGCGGCTGGAAACTGCTAGCATGCCGGACGGAAATCGTTCCGAGCTGCAAGGTAGTGCTCCCACCCCTCGCTCCTAGACCACGGCCTCTCCAGCAGTCGCTTGAAAGCGACCGGGTGTTTGGAGAGGAACGAGAGGCCCTCATGGGCCCAGTAACGAACCTCATCGGGGTAAGCCCACCCCTGAATCGATTCATCATGCAGTAGGCGCATGAGATTGCCGGCATGGTAGATGTTCTTCGCATAACGATAGAACAAAAACCAGCGAATTGCCGAGAGAGATTCGAAGCGCAGAAGATACGCCACGACCTCAATCATCACACGCTTAATCCAAGTTTCCTCGAACATAATATTTCTCCCCGTGCTAAAGATCCTATATTTTTATTATAACATTTATATTATTAATGTCAATTTATAAGTGAAAGTTTTTCTGCTCTCGTTAGTTTCTTTAGCTCTATCTCTCTACGCATTGCATCCCCTTTATTATCAAAAGCTTCTTTGTAGACAAGCTCTACAGGTCTTCGTGCTTTTGTGTACTTTGCGCCAATCTTCTCAGAATTGTGCTCTAAAACTCTACGCTCTACATCTATTGTATAGCCAGTATATAAAGTGTTATCTGCACACTTAAGTATGTAGACAGTATGGTTCATTACCAAAGAATACCTTATTTCTTCTTCCCCAGATCAAGGACATCATCTATATGTATTTGATCCACAAACTCAGGTACATGAGATACAAGAATCATTGCCCCTTTATATTCATCTAGTGCTTTTGCAATTACCGGGATATGCCTAAAGTTAATGTGGTTTGTTGGCTCATCAAGAATGAGAAGCCCTGGCTCAATTATTTTAAGACGTGCAAAAGCAACAAGTCCTTTCTGTCCCTCTGAAAGGTTTCCGATCTTTGTTTTCATTATCTCTCCATCAAGCAAGAACCCTGCAGCAATTGATCGCATATCTTCTTGAATCTTTTTGTCCATTGCATCCATAAGACAATCGAATACTGTCTGATCAAAGTCTAGGTTTGAGAAGTCTTGTCGGTAGTATCCAATCTTTACTCCCTTTGCCACCTCCTCACCAGCTGCCTCACCGGATGCAAGAGATTCAAGCAGTGTTGTCTTTCCAATACCATTTGGTCCGATGATCTGGAGGTGACTTCCTCGCTTAAGTGTAAGCTCACACTTCACATCCTTTGGCTTATGATCTTTTATTACCTTGTATGAAGTTAGCTCAAGTACATTAAGAGGAATGTCTTTCTGTGTAGGAATTTCAAAATCTCGAATAGTTCTATCTTCTTTCCGTACATCAACTTTATTTTCTTCTGCAAGATCTACCTTCTCTCGCATACGCTTTGCAACCATACGCATCTGCCCTCCTTTATTTGCAAAGAAGTTCGCCTTGTCTTTGTTTGCTTGAATTTCCTTTGAAAGCTGTGCGTTCTTTCTTTTCTCTTTCTCTACCCGTACAGAAATCTCTTCTACCACATCGTTATAGTTTCCTGTGTACTGCTCAATACTTCGTGTCTGTGTATTTAAATAAAGCACTCCCTGTGTAAATGCATTAAGGAAGTCTGCATCATGGGAAATAACAATAACGGTCTTCTTATACGCTTTAAGAAAATCCGTTAGATGTTCAATTCCTTCTACATCTAGATTATTTGTTGGCTCATCAAGTAAAAGCACATCAGGATTCTGAATAAGAGCAGAAGCCAAAAGAAGCCTCGCCTGCTGTCCTCCAGAGAAACTTCCTACAAGACGATCTTTAAACGTTTCTTTTACTTCTTTGTCTTTTGGAGAGAGATTTACAACCTCCAAGATTGCATCAATGCGCGGATCAATGTCATAGACCTTTTCACTAAAACACTTTGAAAAGAAGTCTCGAACTGTTATCTCAAGATCTTCTCGAGGAATAACCTGTCTTGAT
The DNA here is from genome assembly GCA_002331145.1 of Candidatus Minusculum obligatum. Lineage (GTDB taxonomy): Bacteria > Patescibacteriota > Minisyncoccia > Phycocordibacterales > Phycocordibacteraceae > Minusculum. Next base: position 148,759 of record DCYT01000001.1, read on the forward strand.
ACTGCAATACTCGTACCATGTACGATATTTATTCTTCCTTCATTTGGTGTGTGCTGTCCTGTTATAAGTCCAAAGAGTGTACTTTTCCCAGCACCATTTTGACCCATAAGGGTTAGCTTTGCTCCTCTTCGTATAGAAAAAGACGACTCGATGAGAATCGGCTTATTAGCGGTGTGCTCGTATGAGACATCATTAAAATTGATGAGTGCTCCGTTACCTGACATAAGCGTGCACACTACACTACGTACTCTTTAGTATCAATCTTGATATCTAAGAACTTCTTCTGCTAGGTCAACAAGTTGGCTACCACCCTCCATTGCATCCTCAGGTACTGACCACCAGTTTTTAATAACCACAGGATCTTTTTTGTCTTTTCTTGTGTATGAAAATTGCTTTGATCCTTCGCTCTCATACCTTTTCTGCACTTCAGAGTTTGTAACTTTAAAATACAACTGATCTTCAATTATTATCCCAAGTTGTTTATTTTGAACCTTTAGAAGTACACCTCCAAACATTCTCTTCACCTCTATATTTCCTAGAGGAGAAAGAAGGTCAAGAATGTAGTTTGTGAATTCCTTTGAGGTACTCATGTATATAGAATACCAAATCTGCTACCCGTTCAATGCCACTATTCGAACTTTAAATGAGCCAGGCCTTGATGCGGCGAACGATAACGAGGTTGATAACGCGGACGCGGCATCTGCAAGGAAGAGGACGTAACGCCACAAGCGCACGACCTATTACTCGGTAGATCACTGCCCAGGTCGTCGTAAAATAACGTTCTGACGACTTCTAGCGACACAAATTCCGTTACGAATGGCGAAGCACTCAACATAGTGGTTGCCATTGTGCCTAGTGGATTCTGGGTCGTTTTTCGTTTGGTGATCTGTGATCTCTCCACGCGGTTGATCACAGCCATCGTCGTTCTTCACCTTCCATTTGAATATGTCCGCCACGGGCGGATTTTGGCCGAGCCTGAATTCGATCTTTCGATCCACGTTTATCAGTCCTACTGCATCCAAGAAAAACGCCCGAAAGCCGCCATCACGCGGTTGTACATGCCCGACGATTGAGAACTCGGCCTCAGTTAGAACTGGTATGCCCTGATCAAACAAAAACTCTTCTGACCCGCGCGCTCTTGGTCTTGGTGGAAGAGAAAGCAGATCTCCCACATCGTCGCCTTCATCAAATTTTTCCAACCCAACGAGAAATGCATCACGTGCTTGGATGATCAGGATTCTGTCCTGCTCATTTAGATCGTTGACGTAGTCGTCAATATTGCGATCTGAGTCGGCCCTATCAGGAAATTGGGGGTAGCGAACGAAATCTGGAACCCGTCGGAAGAACTCAAAGACAATATCGAACATCTCTGCTCGTGGGTTTTGCTGCACCCACGTTGTTATCGCCTGCTCCAGATGGAAGGACTTCAGAGCAAAGCTGTCGTTCCTTTCTTTGTGAGCACAGCGCCACCCCTTCACAAGCTTCACCGCTTTGCGAAAGTCATCGTTCTGGGCATTTGTTTGGCTGGCGATAGCTATGTATCCACGCGGGTCGGATTTGATCCAACCCATTTCGCGCTGCCCGCTCCTCACCGCCTCACGAATTTGTTGCCGTTCAACACGTGATGCTCGCGCGATCTCGGGAACAACATACGTGTCATCGCCAAACTCGTTCTGTCCATTGATGTAGGCTGGCACGACATCGACGCTGAACACCTCTTCTTCGCCGTCGAGAAAGCGGATTGTAACCGAGTGGGTTTGTCGTCCGATATGTACTTCATAATGAGTAGGATTTTCGTACTCAGCGCGCATCTGGCGCTCAAGGTCTTCCAGCGCCTGCGATGGGTCGTGATGTTCCCGGTCCCAGTTGCCCAATACGAAGAGCACATCAAGGTCGTGCAACGGGGTGATCGCCGTATATCGAGGGAAGGAACCGATTTGAAGCGAGTTCGCAACTCCTAGAACCTGCTGCACAGAGTTGTACACTAGACTTACAAAATCCCGCTCATCCTGGGTTGGGGTCAAATTATCGCGAACGTATGACCGAAAAGCCGCGTTGAATGCATTTTTATTCATGGCCAGTTGTGATCATGCTCACGATAATATCGTTTAGAAGACGTCCACGGAAATTGACCAGAACAACATTACGGTGCTGCTCGAGCTCCTGAATGGCATCGTTGTCGACACGGCCACCGGCTTGCGGCGCATACACAACCAGCGCTGTTCGATCCTTCTTCAGCTCCAAGATTCGTCGAAGACCGGCAAGGTTCCAATCTGGCCAATGAACAAGGAATGTTGTCGCCTCTTCTGCCCTCCCGGCGTCATTCAACATACTGACTGACATAATATTTTTCTTAGTGAAGAGTTTCGTGTCGCCGAGAAGGTCAACGAGGCTTGTAAGCGTGGAGCCCTTGGCAAACACCACGATCTTCTTCCGCCGCAGTCCCTTCCCCAGCCGCCAAAGTGCAGGCAGGAACCCACTAAACGTCAAATAGCCAGCGTAAAGCGCACCGGCGATAGCGATTAAGATTCCGCCCCATCGAAAGTACGGAAGGGCCGCTTGTACGAATTCCATCATTGTTAAACCACCATACCATGGATTGTATTTTGTATTGCCCACACCAAGATGAGCTGCTTCGATCAGAAACGCAAAATATCAGCCTGATAGGTTCGACGGATGCCAGTCTGTGAGACTTGGCGGATTTGTTTCCCCAATCCCAGTCGAGTTGTTGGATTTGGCCGCACAACGCCTTCTTGATTCACGCGCGTTGATCGACGGGTTCGAAACTTCGATACAAGCCCAGCATTTCTTTCTTTCGCTGGCCAGCGCGGCTGCGGTCGGCAAGTCAACGAAGCTCGCGGAGAGATTGACCTTCGCAGTCAGTGCGCACTGTCAGCAAGTGAAGCATCGACTGCCAATAGAGATCGCCATGGTGATCGGTGTAAGCGCGTCTGCCGCGCAACCCTCCGAGCAAGATGCCGATACTTGGCTCGGGGAGTACGCAACAAGGCTTGCTTTCGGAGTTAGAGAAACCGATGAAGCCAAAAGGTTGTTGGGCGTGATAAGCACGCTTTGCCGAGTACGCCCCTCTCTACGAGCACAGCTCAGCAAGTCGATTGTCGCTGCCCGCGCGGCTAGTTGGTTAGATGACTGACTAGGATCTTCGCCCATAGCTGAGTGTTCCGCCTGGTGGCAACTCGAATGGGCGCTTTGTCGCTGATTGTGATTATCCGGCGGTGGAGCGGCATCGACATCGAACGTCCGCTTTCGGGATATACCTGACATTGAATACGCTCTGAGCGAGACGCAACTTGCGAATGCTCTGACCGGTCAAATTGCATGATCTTGAATGAGGTAAATTTAGCACTCCAAATGGGATGCATACTCGGGCCGGGGCGCCGCAACGATGCGCGTATATCGCGCCTGAACAAGCCCATGTGGATAGCGAAGCTATGGCACAATGAGTGTGCCTTTGCCGCTAATTGCACAGGCCTATCCCTCTATGATCAACGCCAATGCCATTCGGCTTCGCGCCTGCCGCAGACGCGGCGGGCTTGATCAAGTCGACCTCGCTTTTTTACTTGGCATCAGTCGTCACGCCGTCTCAAGGCTTGAACGTGGACTGGCAACGCCAAGTGCTGAAATACTTATTCGTTACGAGCTAATTTTCGAAGTGCCGGCTGCAAACGTCCTACCCGACACCCGCATCCTCCTATCTGGACAAATACACGCTCGAGCGCAGCAAGCCTTAAGCCGATGCCGCCTGTCGAAGTCTGAGGCCGGTCGACAGAAGGCCATCTTTCTCCAGACGATGTGCGGACGGTTGGCTCGACCCAGCCAATGACTCCCCTCTCAATTTGGGTGCTTGCGGTGGAACCCCACGCACACGGCCTAGCCTTCGCGGCGTTCGCAGCCGGTGGAGATCTCGTCGATTGGGGAAGCTATGATGGACGCGATTGTGAGTGCAGCGCTATGCGTCAACGCTGCAGACGCTTGGTCCATGAACTTTCCCCTTCTATCGTTGGAATTGAAGATGTGGACCAGCCAGATTGCGTGCGTTCCAAGCGAATGCGCGACTTGTTGAGGTCGGTTCGCCAAGATGTCTTGGATAACGGTATAGCGGTCGTCCGCGTGCCGCGTCGGTTGATGCGCAAGCGTGTGAAGGGGTTGGATCGACATTCCTCTACACTCTACCACCTGAGTGACCGGTCTAGTGAGGTTCAGTACCTATCGGCGCACCGATCCACCCGAGCGGTGCCGGTACGAAAGGCCATGCGTATCGGGTTGGCGGTCATCGCGACGAGGCGCAAGTCGAATATCTCGTGAACTTGGCTACCATCGGAGTTCGAAGGCTTATTCCTCAACCGGCCCTCTGAACCAACGTCAAGTCAGGTGTTCAACCTCGGTCAAAATTGCTCGACGAGGCTCTTCAAATTGGCCGGCTCCGATTAGCCCGTGATCGTCTGCCAAGATGCCTATCCGGCAGGCACAATTGAGGGGATTCGCCTGGTCTCTGGTTGTGATAGACTGTCTCCACACTAATAGTCGGAGGCGGATATGGACGATGCTGCAGGCAAAGCTGTAGCGATATGGATTCGCGTATCCACCGAAGACCAGGCGCGTGGCGAAAGCCCCGAGAACCACGGACAACGTGCAAAGTTTTACGCGCACTCCAAAGGCTGGTCTGTGGAGCGCGTCTATGACCTCTCAGGGGTATCGGGACAGTCGGTGGCCAACCACCCTGAAGCCAAACGAATGATGGCCGACATCCAGAGCGGCGCGATCACAGGCCTTATCTTTTCCAAGCTCGCTCGGCTGGCCCGCAATACCAAAGAGCTACTCGATTTCGCCGAGTTCTTTCGCGCCAAAGACGCAGATCTAATCTCACTCCAAGAAGCGATGGATACGTCATCGCCTGATGGCCGTCTTTTCTACACGATGATTGCTGCAATGGCGCAATGGGAGCGAGAAGAGATCGCCGAACGTGTTGCGGCCTCCTTTCCCGTGCGCGCCAAACTAGGCAAGCCTCTCGGAGGCCAGACGACGTTTGGCGATCATTGGAAAGATGGTGAGCTGGTTCCCAACCCCGATGAAGCACCCGTTCGCAAGCTCATCTATGAGTTGTTTGCCGAGCACAAACGCAAGAAGACCGTGGCTCGTCCCCTCAATGAACGCGGCTACAGGCCCCGTAAGGGCGCCAGGTTCTCCGACACCACGATCACTCGGCTAATCACCGATCCAACCGCCAAGGGCATCCATCGCGCGAACTACACGAAGTCCAATGGTCGTGGCTTAGCCGCGAGCATTAAGCCAGAAGACGATTGGGTCCTACGTTCCGTCGAGCCAATTGTTTCCGAAGAACTCTGGGATCGGTGCAACGCGAATAGACCAGAATTCAGCCCAAAAGGTGTCAGCGCGGGCTTGCAAGACGCAACATTACCCGCAAGATGCGCATCTCTGTTAGAGCGAGTCATTAAGAGTGGGTACGCGCGTGAAAAATGTCCGACACCGGCGCCGCGTCGAGCACAATGCAGATGCTGGTTTCACCCTGACCGAAATGCTCGTCGTTCTGGTCATCCTCGCCCTGCTCGTCGCCATTATCGCCCCGAATGTCATCGGGCGCCTCGGCGGTGCACGCAGCCAAAGCGCAAGCGTCCAGATGGAAAATCTGGCGGGCTCGTTGGAACTCTACATGATCGATGTCGGCCGCTATCCGACAAGCGATATCGGTCTTACGGCACTAGTCGAGGCTCCCGATGGCGTAAACGGATGGACGGGCCCCTATCTACGCCGGGGCGGCGTGCCCAATGATCCTTGGGGCAATCCTTACATTTATCTTTCGCGCACGCCGGACCATTTTCTGCTGCAAAGCCTTGGCCGTGACGGTGCAGAGGGTGGAACCGGCGAAGACGCCGATATCCTAACCTCGACCGATTTGGCGGACACTCCTCAAGCGAACTAGCAAGCCGTGGGTCTTACACGCCCGCTAACGGGTCGGCAAATTCAGCGCGGCCCTTCGAAAAGCCGAAGAACTAAAGACTGATCCTCGGCATTTTGAATTTCCACTTCACTCGTATCAATGCGCACAACCTGCCACTCGGAGATCCAATCTCCTTCCCGCATTAGCTGGGCAAGGCTCTGATCCGCACGGAGCCAAACAAGCGGCCCGGTCTTGTCGATGGCAATTCCCATCAGGCGCGGGGGTATTGCGTCAGACTGTAGCCCAGCGGGCTCGACCACCTGTACGGGCACTGCCTCAAGACCAAGCAGTCGAGCAAAAAATTCCGGCGATGAAAATCGAACTGGCGCAAGCTCATCATGCGGACTATCCGCCGAAGCGGCCCCCGCGGGCGCCTGGCCCTGCTGAGGCACTTCAACCGGCAAGGCCCAAAGAGCGATGGCGGACGAAAGCAGCAACCCACCTAGTACAAAAAGCAAACGCGCTACCATCATCTGTCCAGCTCCCAAGCCTGAACAAGTTGAGCTGAAAGCTCGACGGCCTCAACGCCCGCCTCGTCCACACCATGAACATCCAACTCGTGAACAATCGCATATGGTAACGCTTCAACTAGACGCTCAAAGCTGGCCCGCATGTCAGCCTCGCGGCCACGCCAAAGGATATGAGCGGTTACAATATCGCTCTCTTCATCGGCTTGAACCAAAACCGACAAGAGCACACCGGCCGAAAAGCCTGCACGAAGTTGGCCTTCAAGATCACGCGCTGCAATCGCCGCGTCCGGAGCAATAAGAGTGCGGCCCTGCCAGGCACCGCGCAGCTCGTTGTTTCGTGCGGCCGCACGCGCAAGACGGATGTCGAGCTGGCTTTGTGTGGATTCAAGCTCGGCCAGTAGACCTCGGGTCGCCAATATCGATCCGATATTCGACCCGACTTGCAGAAACACGAAGCTCACCAACAAGCCCGCAACAAGCCATACCGCTGCGCGGCGCAGGAAAACAATGCTCATGGGACACTCTCCGCGAGCGTGACATTTAGCTCTACGCGCGAATATCCGTTGAACGATCCGACGCTTTGAGCGGTAGCACTTTCGATCAGGTCAGTTTGCGCTAAAGCCTGAGCGAATTCCTGAGCGCCAGCGACGTCGTCAGCTAAGAGTTCGAACCGGGCTGTCACATGACGCCCGGCGATCTGGATATTCAACCCGGCCCAGCTCTGCGGTTTATGGGCTGCAAGCGTATTGAGAACGTCCACAGTTGCCCGGCTTTTGATTCCGCTCGGAGTTTGACGGCCATTTAGATCTTCAACCTGCCGCGTCGCATCCCTAAGGCTTTGCCGAGTGATACGCTGGTGAACTTGTGCGGATGCAAGACTGCGGTCGAACCGATCGCTCCACGCACTGGATGCCGTCACCAAGGCCAGCGCAAAAAACGCAAGACTTGTGCCCGTGAGTAGGAATCGACGCCTGACGCGATCGCGCTCCACTTCGCCGCGAAGGATGATGGCCTCGCCGCCTTGCCCTCGCGCTTCAAAAGCATCGATCGCGACACCGGCGCTCTTCGCATCATCCCTTAGTCTGGCCAAATCCTCGTTGCTGACCGCAACGGCATGCCAAGAACCATCGTCCTGCTTCTGCTCTACAGCATAGGTGATGGCATCAAGCGGTAAGGGAGATAGACGTTCGGCCTGCAGCGAAAAACCGCGCACTGCCTCATGGTAGTCGTCGGTTGAAATTGGAAGACGGGTGCGAAAAAGCGCATCTTCGTCAAGCCGTAGAACAACACAGCGCTCGGCCAGCCCCAGCTCGTCAATGCTGACCGTTTTGCTCGATCGATCGCGAAGTCCCGCAGGCAACCACGCCCCCGCATCGTCAATCCAGCTGATGAGTTGATCGAGCCATACTGCCAACACAGAGCGCCAATCCTGCTTCATTGTGCGGCCTCAAAGCAGCGGCGGCCGATAGCGTCATAGCGACAATTGCGTTGAGCTGTAACCCGCTGCCCGCTCAACGCAACGATCTCGGTCCCGCCTCGCACGCTCTGTGACAGGATAAGCGTCGAACCATTTGGCGAAAGATCCTCCATTTGCAGAACATATCCCTGCCCCTCAAGCAGCAGCACGATTTCACTATCGTCGGCAGATTGCCAAACGAGTTCCGTATGCTCATCGCGTTCACTTAAATTCAGCGACTGATCCTGAGCGTTGTTGGCCCTGAGCGTCTCTGGATCTAGCGGCCCCGTTTGGGCCGTCTCTCGGGTAACACGATCAAGGAAATGCTGTATTTGCGCCGTGCCATTTCGGGCGGCACGATCCTCGCGCGTGCGGTTATAGCGATCAGTCAGACCGATCAGGCTATGCGTTGCGATCGCCGCTATGACAGCGAAGATTGCCAAAGTCACAAGCATTTCCATCAGGGTAAAGCCGTCATCGGCACGACGTCCGTACGATCGAGAACAATCCGTCTTTCCTGGCCCTGCCAGAACCAAACTATCTCTGCGGTGATATCGACCCATTTCACTTCCACCCCAGCTAACTGTCCCGGCCCGACCTCCTCGCGCCGCACACGCCAAACCGCTTCGATATCAAAAGGCTCCAGAGGTTCCCGCCCCTCTGCGACCATACCGAGTTCAAATCTGTGCCGTAAAACCGAAAGCGCGGCGGCTTCCTGTTTGATCTGGGTTTGGCGAGAAAGGCCATTGGTAACAGCCGAAGAGGCGCCAGCCACTGCGAGCGACAAAATGGTGACCGCAACCAGCGCTTCTATCAGACTGAAGCCCTCTTCGGATCGGCGCGCCGCCTTCACAACGCCGCCGCATCTGGAAGCGCGGTGAGGCTCGAAAAGAGCGTAACCACCATCAAGCCGATGACAAAACCCAGCAAAATGATGATCAGAGGACCTGCCAAAGACGCAATCCGTTCTAGCCGAGTTTCAGCGCGCTCTGCTAGCGTCAAACCGGCCTCAGCGACTAGATCGGCAAAACTACCGCCACGCATCCCAAGGCGTGAGGCTTGAACGATAAGATGTCGCTCACCAAGCGCTTCGCTAAGCGCGACATCAAGCGATCCACCTTGTCGGACCGAATGGGCCGACACCAAGAGCCGATCTTTGAGGATTGTATTCGAGGTGGCTGCGCTGGCTTCGGCCATGGCGTCACCTGCGGGTGTTCCTGCCTTGAGCAGAGCAGCGAACAGCCGGGCAAAAAGCGCGATGTCGATCGCTTCGGCCAGCCCCATCCCTAAAGGCCCTAAAGCGACCTGATCACGCCAACGCGCCATGTGGGCCCGTAAGGCGGGGATCTGACCCAACAAAATTGCAGCGAGAACCGCAATCAGCATCGCGACCAAAACACTCGGTGCCGCGTCCGAAACCGCCAGCATCCAACGCGCGCTTGCCGGCATGGCCTCGCCCAGACTTTCAAACACCGGGCGCAGACTGGGAATGACCACGAGCAAAAAAACCACCAACACACCAAGCGCCGTGATGGAGACCACCGACGGGTAAAGCATCAGCGAGATGATTTTTTCGCGAAAGCGAGCTGTCGCCGTAAAAAGGGGAGCGGCCGCCTTGAGAGCATCTGCCAATCGCCCAGAACGCTCCCCCGCCGCCACAACAGCCGATAAAGCCCGTCCAGGCGCGCCTTCAAGGCCCGCAAAGGCCTCGCCGGGCCCCTGTCCCTGCGCAAGTCGTTTTGCGGCAAGCTCTAACGCATGGCGAGCCGCACGGCTCTCCTGAGCCTGCGACGCCAGAGCCGTCCCGGCTTCAAGAGGCACACCGGCCGCAGTCAACCTTGCGATTTCTGAACTTAAACGCCCCGCATCCTTAAAGCTTAGCTTTGGTGTGGCATCGGCCTTGGCCTCGCTCACACGTATGGGCGAGAGTTGTTGATGGGCCAAAAGTTCGATCACCTGCGGGGTATTCGCCGCCTCGATCTCGCCTTTGACACGCTCTCCTTTTCCGGTCCGGGCGATATAACGATATGTCGTCATGCCGCCTCCAAAGCACGCAAAACTTCATCGACCGACGTGAGACCTTGGCTGGCTTTGACAAGACCGTCGGTCAACAAGGGGGCCGCAACATGCGCACGCATGGGGGCAAGCGATCCACGCTTGCGCACCAGTGCGGCAACCTCGTCGTCAAACACCAAGGTTTCCGAAATCACCATCCGCCCAAGGAAACCACCGCTACAGGCACTACATCCGACAGGACGGCGAAACCCTTCTCTCAAATTCGACATATTCGCCCGATCGATCAGCTCGCGTGGCGTCTCCGTCGGCTTGGAGCAATGCGGGCACAAACGCCGCACCAGCCGTTGCGCACTCGTTGCGCTTAGGGTTGCAGCCAGAAGATAGGGCTCGACCTCCATCTCAATAAGGCGGATCGGAACACTGGCTGCGTCATTGGCGTGAATGGTTGATAGAACCAGGTGGCCTGTGAGCGCCGCCTGTACAGCAGTTTTTGCTGTGTCGGGATCCCGGATTTCACCGACCAGAATGATATCGGGATCGTAACGCAGGAAGGCTTTGAGGGCGCTGGAAAACGTCAAATCAGCTGCCGGATCAAGCTGAGTCTGGTGGACATCCTCGAAAAAATATTCGATCGGGTCTTCCACCGTGACTATTTTACGATTTGGCGCTCGCAAGGCATTAACCGCAGCGTATAACGTGGTGGTTTTACCGCCCCCGGTTGGGCCGGAAACAAGGAACAGCCCCTGCGGTTTGGCGACAGCCGTGCGGATTTTCGTAATCTCGCTACCTCGAAACCCCAGATCCGCAAAATCAAGCTCGACGTCGGCCCTATCGAGCAAACGGATTACCGCGCCTTCGCCATGAGCAGATGGGATAATGGAAAGACGTACATCGATCGGCCGGCCGCGCGCGCTCAATGCAGTCCTTCCATCCTGAGCCCGACGATGGTCGGCGACATCAAGGTCGCCGAGGACTTTCAGCCGGGCGATAAGACCATCGGTCATCCCGGGCGAAAGCCTCTGCCGTTCCTCCAATTGACCGTCAATGCGAAAACGAATGCGCCCGCCATCGGGCTTACGTTCGACATGAATATCCGAAGCACGCATTTCGACGGCTTCGGCAACCAGGCTTTCGACAAGACGAACAGCCGGCGCATCGAGTGACAGGTCGCGGATGCCGCCCGCGTCCTGTGTCCAGCGCGCTCCGCGCCCACGTGCCCCGCTGGATGGTGCATCGCTTTCACTACCATAAAGGCGATCAAAGGTTCGCCGCCATGCATGAAATCCGATCGTGGAACACCGGACTGCCAGGCCGGTTGCGAAACGCACCCCTGCTGCGACTTCATCATCGCTCGGATCGACCACGGCCAGATGAAGCCCCGCATCATCCTGTTTTAGGGGCAAGGCCCGGTGGGTTTTGAGAAAACCGGACTGGAGTTTAAGGTCAAGCGCTGCGTCCGGGACATCTTCCATTGAAACGATTGGAAGACCGTAGGCCGCCGCCAGCGAGGCCACTACATGATCGTCCTGCAGCAACCCCAGCCGGCTAATAACAACCGGCAATGGCTCTCCCGTTTCCGCCTGAGCTGCCGCCGCACGGGCTGCCGCTTCTGGAGTGAGGCCGGCCGCTTCGAGGTGCTGCAACATCATCATGCGGAGACCTCTCCCGGGCATGCTGGATTGGCAGCGCCCAGTTTATCCCATGCCTGTATCCAGTAGGGGTCAGCCGGGTCGCCCGTAAACCGGACGAGCACGGAAACACCACGCCCAGCCAAATTGTCTTCGACCCAGCGCAGCTCCAATCCCAACAGGTCTCCGCTCCCAAAACTTACCGGTGGCGCGGCCTGTCTTGCCTCACCGCCCGGGTCCAGATTAAGCGCACCAATCAGCCAGGACGGAGCAAATCGCGCATCGGGCGTTTCTTCCCAGGTCGAAACGGTAATGTGGGACCTCAAACAGAAAACGAGTTCGTCGGTCGCCCCAAGAACAAATTTGAGCTCGTCTTCGTGCCGGAAGAAGCGATTGCCCGGGGCGGGCAGCCCGGCGGCGGCATATTCGCGGGCCTCGGCGCCATTATTGGAGCGAAGATCGTCCGGATCACGCCAATCGATGATCGCGGCCGACAGCGTGTCTGGCTCCGACGCCCCGGCTGCCGTCAAGAGGACCTGCAATACCGATTGCGGCGCAGCGTTTATGTCGACCCGGCCGAGCGGTGAGAAAAACCGTGCTTCCAGCGCTCCAGTGTTCGTCTGGACGACAAAGCCCTCACCAAACTGGATCGGCTCTGTCCCTGTCGCCACAGTACGCAATGCCAAGGCGAACCCGGACCGCAGGGCCGCATCCTGCTCGACCAAATGCTTCTCTTGGCGATGAAGATAAGCCGTATCCAGCACGATCTGGATCGTAAGAATGGCGATCGCGGCGAGTATGACGGTCAAGGCCAGCGCAGAAACGAGCACGGAACCGCGTTCACGGTCCCCGTTCCTTGTCTCAATTCGCTCTGCGCTAGCCATCGCCAAATCCTGATTGGCGGATGCGGTTCATCCGCGTGCGCAAATCTCGTGTCGCCGCCAGGGCATCTTCGCGCGATCGCATCACCCGCGGAGACAGGAAAACCAACAATTCGGTCCGCCGTGTCGTATCGGACGTATCGCGGAAAAGATTGCCAACGACTGGCGCGTTCTGCAGCGCCGGCAACCCTGAGCGCGAGCGCGTCTGCTGCGCACGGATCAACCCGCCCAGCACGACCGTCTCGCCATCATAGAGCGAAATCATGGATTCCAGCCGGCGTCGCTGGATCGTCGGCGAGTCGATGCCGGATGTTGTCGTTTCCGATACAGAGCTGACTTCCTGCACCACACCCAGGACGATCAAACCGTTCGGGTCGATGCGAGCCGTCACGTTGAGCGTGACACCGGTGTCGCGGAACTGGATCGAATTGACAATCGGTGCATCGGGATCGGCGACACTGACGGCACTCTGCGTGACGATAGGAACCTGATCGCCCACCTGCACGACCGCGGACTGGTTATTGCGCACGACGATCTGCGGCGCCGACACCGTCTCCACCTCCGTCAGGGACGAGATCGCGTTGAGCGCAGCGCGTACATAGTCGGACGCATAAGTGTATGAAAAACCAGGAAAGCTCGACACCACAGAGCCGCTGGTCGTCGAGGTCGAGGTCGCCTGGCCGCCATCGCGCGTATCCAAAAACCACTGCACGCCGTAACGCAGATCATCCGTCAGCACGACTTCGATGATAAGCGCCTCAATAAGAACCTGATCCGGCGCCCGGTCGAGCTGTTCGACGACATCCTCGACCTCGCGATGCCCCTGATCATTGGCCGAGATGAGAAGACTATTCGTGCCCTCATCGGCCCGTACGCTGATCGCGCTGTTTGAGGACACCGCAACGTCCGAGGAAAAAAGATCGGTGAGATGCTGTGCCACTGTAATCGCATCGGAATTGACCAGACCGCGCACCCGAACTTGCCGGGTTTCCTGAGGGTGCACATCCAGGCGTTCGACCCAGGCTTCAACTTGATCAAGGCGGTAATCATGCTTGGCGATTGCCACGACCGCATTGAGCCGGTTGAACGGCACGAATTCGATCTGCGAACCGACGGGTCCGTCCGGTCCGCCTAGAATGGAGTTGAGCTCGGCCACGATCGCGTCCGGCGACGCCGCACGCAGCGGATATAGCCCGAAGGACATCTGATCGAGCCAATCGACATCGAACAGCGAGACCATTTCCAGCATGGCTTCAAGTTGAGCCGCACTTCCGGAGAGGATCAGGATCTCGCGCGGGGCATCCACCACAACATGACCGCCCGTCCGCCGGAAAGGTTCTAAGAGGCCGGACATATCCTGAGCCGAGGTATAATTGAGCGGCACGATCAGAACGCTTTGGCCGGGCGGTATTCCGTCGCGGACTAAACGCGGCGCGGCGACGAAATCCTGGGAGCGGCTGGAATTGGCGACGATGTAACTTCCATCCGCGCTCTGGCTCAAACCATAACCGGAAAGCTGCAAGGCACGGTCGAGCACACGCGGTATATCCTGCTGCCGAACCGGCCGGGTCGAACGCAAACTGACCCGGCCGTTCACATTGGGATCGATCACGAAGGCCTCGCCCAACATATCGCCGAGCACCGCAGAAACGACTTCCTGGATGGGCGCATCGTCAAAGGCGAGCTGAATGCTGTCGCGCTCGATGCGGGATTGATTGCTGCTACGCGTCAGGGGGCTATCATTCACCTCGGACCTGAAAGGTGCAACTGTCCCTGCCGCTGTTTCAGCCTCAAACAATGGTGCCGGCGCCTCGCCGGTATCGTCGCCGTTGTCAGAAGGTCGCGTCGCCTGACCAGCCGGAGCCTGCAAAAGCGGATCGGCTAGGCTGAAAACACCGTTCTCACGCAGACCACTCGACGCGCAAGCCGAGACGGCGAGCGCGCCCGCCAAAACCATCCAAAATCCTGTTAGTCGCATAATGATCCCGTACGCGCTTAAGGGGAAACTCTGGCATTAGAGGGGCGTTGGAGCAAGCTTGGAGGTGGGTAATATTTCTGACCTGAGACCCATTTGGTCCCGGGCCTGTTTAAGAAAGTGCGGTCAGGTTTTACAGGGCGATCCACAACGAGTGTTATTGGCGGAGGCGGGCTGGCCGGGTTGTAGTCGAAGCTCACCGAATCGAATGGTGCGTGTCGCCATTTATTCGTTTATTCGCCTACGGAAAAAGGGGTCTGTCCCTACTTTTCCATTAGAACTCACACCTAGACCGGTTCACGGATGGTCGCTCGAATCTCACTTTCGACGCCAGAAAATCAGGGCGCCAGCGGTGTTGATAACTGCTGCCCCGGTTAGAAGAACCCAAAATTGAAACGAAACCGCGCCCTCTGCAATACCTAGTTCGACGTAGTGACCAAGTGATAAAGTAGAACCCAAAACAATCGCCAAAAAGCGAAGCTCCTTTGGGTTTAGGACAACCAATAGACTCCAGAAAACCAGGGCAAACACTATCCCGAGTTCCAACCGGCTGAACGCATCAATCAATACGTCTATAAAAACCTCAACAATAGCGGCAATCAGGCCGGCAACAAATATCCGAAAAGCCGCTTGTTGTAGTGCCATATTCCCCGTTTTCATTCCGCGTTCTCTATCCATACAGCACTTCAGTAGCAACCTAAGTCTACACTCGCAGAAATCTACAGTCTGATGCAGCAGAAAAACCTACCAGATCCAAACGTTTTCTTCGTTCTGTAATACGATCTCACGAACTGAAATATTCCGAAGCTAGCTCTCATTCATTGATTAGAGACTATTCTTTTGCCCAACATGCATCACTTTAATAGCAAGCGCATACTAATCGACATCTTCAATTGTCACTGTGCCTTCGTCGCGGCGAATCCCCCCTGCACCACGGTTGGCAAATGAGACCATCCAGCCACCGTATCCTCCCCCAACCCCAGACTCGCCATTACGGGCTTCGGTCACGGGGTCTTGGGTTGGAATATCCACAATAGAAACGCTACCCTCCGCAATGTCGTTGGCTCCAGGCCGGCTCAAACGAATTCCCGGCGACCAACCATTTTGTGGATCATATGTGGAAATATCCACTATTGAAACGGTTCCATACCTGGCTGGACCACCATTGCTGATAACTCGATTCCCGACTGCTCCGACAATATCAGCACCACCTTTGACCAGGAGAACACCTGCGGTCACGCGCCAAGTGGTCGCGGCCGCCTGGGGATTACACGTGTAGCCAGCGACGCCGCCAGCGGCTCCGCCGACGATGAATCCATTTACAGCCGCACCTAGAAGTTCGCGACCGGTAGCGCGGCGGCCATCGGCGAGTCCAGTAGATGTCGCTGTGACAAACATCTCCCAACCGGCGGCGGCCACGCCGCCGATAATAGCCCCACCGACAGCGGACAGAGGCGTGCCACACTCCCCATTGGGATCCGTATAATTCACTGGATCCCCGCCGACGTAGGCATAGATATTCAAGCCTCCGGCCTGCCCGATTGGGTCGGTTTGCATGAAGCGGCCGAAGCCGGGGTGATAGGCGCGAGCCTTGTAGTGGTAGAGGCCGGTGTTTTCCAAGAAGACCTGACCGGTATAGCCAAACCGGCCGGAGTTTCCCGAATACGGCATGCCGTATTCGTCATAGGTATTGATCTGGGTGGCGTTACCCGAGCCGTTGGTGTGCGCCACGATCGAGCCGCGCTCGTCCGCGATCAACCACTCCCGGCTGGACGTGCCTGAACCAGTGTACTGAACCAGAGGTTCGTCTATGCCCGGTCCATGCACATAGCGTTTTTGCAGCGCACCCGATCCATTGTATTCGGCAATTAGATCAAGCCCGTCATACTGGAAGTTCAGCGTGGCTGCGCCCGTCGTCTGCGCCAGACGGCCCAAAGGATCATAGGACAGCGTGGTACCGCCGGAGACGCTGGTGAGACGGTTATAGTAGTCATAACCGAAGGTCCGCGTGCCATCGTCCGTCATATTGCCCCGCCCGTCATAGGTGGGGGCAGGCTGAGACGTAACTGAGGTGATCTGGTTGAGGCCGTTATGGCCGTAAAGCAGATCCATATTGACGTGCCCATTCCAGGTAAAAGCGTCATTACTATCCGTACGCGAGGTGATCTGACCGGCCGGATTATAGTCGAAGCTCACCGTCCGGTCGTTCGACGTACCTGCCAGGTTCTGGCTGAGACTATCAAGACGCGAAGCTGCATCGAAGGCATAACTGGTCGTCACGCCATTGCCCCGCGTGATGCTCGTACGGCGGCCATAATCGTCATAGCTGAACTGGGCGAGAACACCCACGCCGGAGCCGGCTCCGTTCTCGCGGATCGCGGTGGGAGCGCCTAGGGTGTTGTAGTCGTATGTGACGTAAAACCCGTCCGCCCAAGTCATACGCGTGCGTTGGCCCAGATTATTGTACTGATAGCTCACCGTGCCATTGGCACCGGTCTGAGCTGTCCTACGGCCCAAGGCATCATAAGCGTTGGTCACCGTGCCCTGACCCGCGGCCGTGACCGTCAGAACCCGGCTTAACAGATCATAGCTGTAAGAGGTGTCGGCCTGACCAGACGGTGCGTTTACGTTCGTCACCCGGTTCAGATTGTCATAGCTGTACTGGAAAAGCTGGTTCGTGCGCACCCGGCGCGAGGCTAGGCGCCCATATGCATCATAGGTGTAGATCTCGTCGTCATTGCCGGTATTGGAGCCGGGAGAGGACGGGTGCGGGTATTCGATAGAAGCCAGACGATCAAAACCATCACGCAGATATTGCGTGCGATTGCCGTTTCCGTCCTTCAGGCTTTCCAGGAGACCATTGGCGGTAAAGGTGGACACGCCCTCGATTGCCGCCGCAGAGGTCCCATAGGCCGTCGTTACGCTGGTCACACGGCTCAGATCGTCATAACTGCTGCGCGCGATCCGGTCGGGACCGTAGACACCGGCCGTTCCCAGTGTACACGCCGAAGACGGGGGCGAGGCGAAGGTCGAGGGGTTAATACGCTGAGCTGTGCAGTCCAGACGGCCTGCACTATCATAGGAATACTGGATCAGTGCCTGGGTCACACCCGTCCCGTCGATAAGACGGCTGTGGGTGACACGGTGGTTATTGTCATAGGTGACCAGCTGATAGTCGCGCCGGGCGAAGTTGTTCCAGGCTGCATCCGACTGGCTCGTCACCGTACCGAACTCGACCATGCGCACACGACCAGAACTGTCATACGTCGTGCGCGAAGCGGCATGTTTGAGCGGACCGCCCCCATCCGGGTCCGGGCCCACCTGGCCGATCACCCGGCGAAGATCGTCGTAACGCGTGCGCGTCAGATCGGCAGAACCTGAAAGCGGGCCGTCCACCGTCAGAATATTCCCCACGGCGTCATAGGCCAGTGTCGAGGTCGCTGAGAGCGTGCCATTGCCCGCCATCGCGGTAACCGCTGTGGGCTGAAGGTTGTTGGCCACACCGCTGGAACCATAGGCGATATTGGTGCGCTGCTCATTCGCCGTGCCGGCACAAGACGACGATGTGCCGGTGGAACACGCTGCAGATTGATGCGGCAGATAGATCGCAGAAGACGCCTGTACCATCTGACCAGAGGCGTTTTTGTACCAAGCATAATGCGCAGAATAGCTCACCCGAGTCTGCGGCCGGTCACCGGAACCGGACGGCGCCGGAGCTGTTGCCGTCAGCATTCCGCCATGCGTGCCCGCATAGGTGAAGTTCGTGGTATTGCCCGCCGGATCGGTCACCGAGGTCGGCTGGTTGCACGTGCGCTCATTCAAACACGAAGACGGATAAGACGCCGTAGTCACGATGTCTGCCAGGCCCGAACCGGACTTGGCCACCGCACGCACCTCCGTCATATTGCCCCGGCCGTCATAGCTAAAGCTGGTGTAGTTGCCCTCCGGCGCCGTGACGCGGGAGACACGCAGGTCAGAATTGTACTGATAGGTCGTGCGGTGGCCTAAAGCGTTCTCAACCGCAGTTAAGAGCCCGTCATCACCCTCAAATTCATAGCGCGTCACTTCTCCGGCAGGATCGGTGACTGTGGTCACCAGCGTGCCGCCATTGTCGGTGTAACTATAGAACCAAGTTTCGCCCGCAACTGTCATCGACTGTATGACGCCCGACGTACCGATATAGTTGATCGAGACATCATTGCTGGAGCTGCCTGGCAGGCGCACTCCTGTGATCCGGCCCGAGCCGTTCCGATAGGTGTGCGTCACGCGACCCAGATTGTCGGTGTAGGACCAATTGGAGCTGGTATAGTTCATCGTCAGGCTCGGCCAATTTTCCGTCAGGCCCGAGCATGTATTCGCCGTGCGCGAACAATAATTGACCGCATTATTGATGAGCCTAGCCGTCTTCACAGTACGCCAATCGTTCAACTGGCTCTGAGAACCTACGTTGGACGCGCGCCGGTATTCGAAATGGAGCTGGTATCCGCGATTGGTGGTGACGGATTGGAGCCGGTAATAGGGCCCGTAGGTGACGATGATCGGTTCCGGCCAGCCGCCTTGCTGAATAACCATGTTCGTGGAGCTGTAGTGGTAGGTCCACTCCTCCCCATTCGGGAAGGTCACCTTTGTGAGCACACCCTCGTCGGCACCGTAAAACGACGTCTGCCCCACCTTCGAGGACGAGAAGGTCGCCACAACCCCGCCGCCCGTCGTGTAAGTGTAATTGCCGCCGCTATAAGTCAGCGTAGCACCATTTTCCTGTTCCGGCGAATACGTACTGCCAGATTTGGTGAAGACTTCCGTGCCGCCAAACAGGCTAACTCGATATTCGGTAGATGTTTGGGCATGGACGGTCCCCATCACCGAATGCGACCAGCCATTATCTTGAAAAGTCTGGCTGTAACTCAGTCCGCCCGCACCAGCGTCGCCGATAGAGATCTCTGGCGAAGACCCGGTAAACACATCGTCGGAGAGGTCGACGCCACGCTCATCAAATGTGGGATAGATCCGCGGCTGGCTCCCGCCATCCTGGGCCGAAGCGATACTTAAACTGGCAATTGAAACGGACAGCGCGGCGACCAAATGCGAAACAAGCGAACGAACAAGCAACATCAATCCCTCTTCGGGCGAAGATAAAAAAACGGGTATTTGGGCAGGCTGAAAGAACTGCGCTCTTAAGCGCCGGTTTTCTTCTTGCGCGTGCGGTTATCGGCGTCGTCGTATTCGTAATCCGTCGTTACCCCATCATTGGGGCCGCCGGAGTGCTCGACCTTCACCAATCGCCCCTGGGCGTCATAGGTATAAGTCACAGTCTCGGACGCAAAAGCCGGGGCGGAAAAAGCCATCACCCCGGCCAGCAATAGTGCTGCACGCATACTTCCCTCCTACCCATGAACACGATTTCCAGTGGGCCTGATCCACACGACTAGACCTGCCCAATTCGCGCATGAGATAAAAATGTAGGCCGAAATCAGCGCCACAATCAAGGGGGACTTTTGGATTCAATACCATTTTTGCGCGTATTGTTTTTCGGGGAAACCGCATGCACGCCTGAGGCGTGATATAGATCACGCTCTGCATATAGCTGTGCCACAAGGAAACCTATTTCCCTTTGAAAAAGGAACGAGAGACCGGAGGGTCTCAGGTCATCCGCCATCGACGAGACTGATCTGTTGCCGCCGAAAGTCGTCGATCGATTTCCTTTTGTTTTTCTCCGGTGGATCTAACCCATCTTCCCATCGCCTGACCGTCCGCGCATCCACGTTAAGCCAATCCGCCATTCGATCTTGCGCCCAACCTCTTTGGGCCCGAAACCGATAAAGTCTGTCTGAGAAGGTACCGCTTGGCAGTCAGCTATCATCCTCCAAGAACCGAACTATGGCGGGAATGTGTTGACGCGCAGGGCATGTTCGCCGCGCTCCCACATCCCTATCACTTCGTGATGGACACCAATCCGGCTTGCGACTTCACGCTTCGAAAGGCGTAGCGCTTTTCTGCGCACTGACCCAGCCCCCAGATTGGGACTTATGAACCTTATTCCCGGGCCCAACATGCAGCAACCTAATTCCCATGCCCGCACAAGGACACGGAAATACCCCGCACACTCACTTACTTACAACCTGATGCGTAAGCTATTTGGGAAATGTCACGCGTCTACGGGGTCAAGACTACCGACCCTAGCGCCAACCGTTTTTCCAGAAGGGCGTGCGCCCGAGACGCTTCAAGAAACGGTAGAGACAAGTGCTGTAGATCGTCGAAAAGACCGTCGGCACAAGTGTTCCACACCGCCTCAACGGCTTCTTTTCTTTGCTCGTTACTCGCCAAATAGGTGCTAGAGGTAGGACGTGTCACATAGAGCGAACCATGTTTAGCAAGAATTGAGAGGTCGAAATTTACGACCGGCCCGGAAGCGGCGCCATAGTGAACCCAGATTGCCTGCTCAGCTAACACCGCCAGACAGATATCCGTGGCCGCCGCACCTACGGCATCGTAGACAGCGTCCACACCGCGGCCGCGGGTCAGCTCGCGAACTTGTTCAATGACTTCGCTCGTATCCCCGCGAAGAACATGATCGCAGCCGGCAGCGGAAGCGAGCGCGACCTTTCCCGGGCTTCCTACTTGGCCGATGACTTCGGCGCCGAGCATTTTGGCGAACCGAACGACCGCCCCACCGACGCCGCCACTGGCGCCATTGACGAAGACTACGCTACTCTCACGTACGGTCCAAACCTTGTGCGTGAGATAATAGGCAGTCATGGCTTTGAACAAGATAGCCGCAGCCAGATCCGCTGAAACGCCCGCTGGTCGATGAAAAACGCAGGACTCGTCCAATGCGACGTACTCCGCATATGACCGGCGACCGGCAAAAGCGTAGGCAACGCGATCGCCTGGCCGAAACCCTTCCACATCTCCACCGACCTTAGCGACGACTCCCGCGCCCTCCTCGCCAATCCCGGATGGAAGCGGAACCACATACACCCCTGACCGGTTAAAGATGTCGACATAGTTGACGCCGATCGCGGCGTTTTCGATCAGGATCTGAAGCGGTCCGGGTTCGGGAATGGGCGCAGTTTCTTGGATCAAAACATCCGGCCCGCCTGGCGCGGCAAAAACCATCCGTTTCATCATGCCACGACCTCCTTTTCATTTGCGCTCGCCGATGCAGAGTGCCGGGCACTCGTGCGGCGAAATTGCAGACGTTCACGCTCAAGCAGGCGATCGAGATTCCTCCAGGCATCCGGCCCGCTTAAGACAGCGTCATATCCTGCCCGTTTGAGCGCCAGTACAACCATCGGGGGCACGAGACCATCGATCGTCAGCTTGCCGCCAATGACGATCGTCGAGGCGCTGAACGCCTGATATTGCAGGAGCGTTTCCGCCAGCGCCAGACCGCTCAAAGCGCCGTGACCATTGACGGAGCTGATCACGGTCAGATCGGGCCGGTGATCGCGAACACTCTCGGCGACGTGTTCCGGCTGGGTGCAGCAGCCCAAATTCATCACGTCGAAGCCGCGATCGCGCAGCTCTAGCTCGACACCAGTCAAATTCCAGATGTGGCTGTCGTCAACGGTAGACGCCACGATTGCTAACGGCTGGTAGGTCATCGCATTACTCCTCTTCTGCGGCATCAAATCGGCGCTGGTTGAAGCCGAGCATGGTGTGAAATCGCTCGGCGGTGAGACTGCCCTGGCTCGCTGGCGCATCAGCCTCTATCGGCATGGAGCCGGTGGTGGCCCACCTGATTGCGCCTGTGCTTTCGTCCAGCACACTCAGGGATTGATTGCGATTGTCTTGGTGTGTGCAGAAAGGCACGTCGAGCAGCCCCTGCTCGAACGCCTTTCCAAGCGCGCGCCCCACATCGGGATCCAGGCTCAGGGTTGCGGCGATCAGCCTTTCGGCATTCGACCGGATCATGTTGCGCCACACTCCGACGGCTGCAGGCCGCTCCGTAGCCTCCTCGGCGGCAGAAGCCGCGGCAGCGGCGGAGCGATCCAAAGCCTCAAGATTGTCGGCGAGCGTCGGGATGCCGTGCGCCTCGGCCTTGGTCTTAACGATCAGCCGGTGGGCACCGCCTCGGGCGGCGATTCTCGACCCATTTTCGATTAAGGCGTAGCTGCCCGCTTCGGTCTTAGGGAATTGGCCCATGAAGTGGTAAGCGACAATGTGCCAGTCGCGCTCAAAAAACCGCTCTTCGCAGATATCGTTCAACGCAAGAAGCGCGCCCTCATCCTGCTCGTCGCACGTCCCCAATGCGAGAGATGCGGAGACGCTCGGAATGCCGAGCTGAAAGAAGTACGCACACTCCAACACCGAAAGCGCGATCAGCAAGTCGGGCGGACACGCCTGGCCCATCATGCAGCCGCCGAATGTTTCGTGATGAACCTCAATCCCCCGGCGTTCGGCAGCATTAGCCAGGCACCGGAGCGCTTCGCGCCAGTATCGCAGTGTGTCTCGCAGCGGCACGCGGCCATAGGGCAAGGCGTAGCTTACCGGTCCGCCCTCGGTTGCGCTGAATCCGCCTCCTATCACGCGGCTATAAAGGTGACGGGGATCCGGTGTACCGTGTCGGATCTGGATCGTGAACCGCTCGCCCTGCTCCGCCGCAAGCGAACACACATCGGCCAATCGGTGGCTGAGTAGCGGGAAGCCGTTCAAGGCCTCACCCCGCCGTAACGCTTCGGTCGCATCCTCAATCAGGCCCTGGCGTGTTTTGGCATCGATCGTGATCGTGCCGGCTACAAAAGCGGCACTGGAGTCATCGCGAAAGGCTGTCAGCAAGCTGCGCATATCCTCAAGGTCGGCAACTCCCGAGCGTGGTTGGACGATGATCTGCCCGGCGGAGCGCGCGGTACGCGCGAACTCCGCGAAGCTGTAGAGCGCATTACCCATTAGAGGCCCTCCTTTCGCGCCGGTGCTGCCGCCTTCGCGCTGCGCAAGAAGCCAAGCAGCGCGGCGCAATAACCCCAGTTGACCGGGTTGAGGGGATCGCCTTTGGCGATCAGGCGGCAGCGGAACTCATAGGCCGCTCGTTCACCGTCTCCGATATCGAAGGCACGCTCATGATGGGCGGCATGTCCCCACGCGCTGTCGCGTGGGAAAGCAATCGCACGCAAGGCAAAGTTCAATGCTTGACGCACATAGTACGTGCTGCGCGCGGCGAGGCCGGCATTATCAGCCAGACAAGGCTCGACGAGGTGATTGACCGGGGTGAGGAAACGGCGCAGAGCGCGCGGTTCAAATGCATCCTCACGGGCCGGCCGCCAACGGTGCTCGAGCGGCAGACGCAGCATCTGTGCGAGCTGGAAGCCCAGCGTGATAGGTAGCACCCAAGCAATCAGCAGAACCTCACCGAGGCCGACCGCCGCCAGCGCGCCCCAGGTGCAGAGCTGGATCCCCGCAGCAGCCTTGGTGAACGTCGCCCCGGTAAAATTAGCGGCCACCCTGCCGAAGAAGATGCGAGCGTGCGTCCACGGGTTGAAGAAGTTCAAAGCTAGGCGCCGCGCATTTTCGCGCACCGGGGCACCCGGGCGGACTCCCATATAGAAGGTGAGGAACCAGTAGGTCGGGTCGCTCGGTGTCGACAATTTGAAGGGCGAGTGGTGATCGTTTTTGTGATCGGGCGCATAGCCGGACTTGCCTAATTCGAAGGGCTCGATCAGCAGGAGCGCAGACAAGATGTGCCCCGCCGCGCGCAAAGCACGCTCGTGCGGTTTCGCGTGCGCGGCGATATGAATGGTCACAAGTTGAGCCCACCGCGCCGAGCGGACCACGATCAGGGCCGGCAGGATTGCAGTCCAAGCCATCCCATTCAACGCGAGGCCGGCAGCCACGATGCTGGCACCTGCCAGGACGCAAGCATTAATGACCATGCGGATGGAAGCGCTCAGCCGAGCCAGCGGCTGACTAAATACCGGCAGGCCCGACATGAACTCAAACATCGCGAGCGGAATCCAGCCCAGCCGACCCCAAGCTTTCGCGTTCGCACACTCTCCATCGATACGCTCTTCCGGCGTTTCCTGATAACCTCCCTGCGAAAACGGCTTCAGATCCGGTTCTGCCAGGGTGACATTTTCTGTTGCATATTGGTTGGACACCGCTATCCCTCCATAGTTGTTACAGAGAGCCGCGGCACACGTTGCGGTACTACGCTGAAGACTGCGTGGCCCATGTACGCCGCACTCACGCCAGCAGCTTCCGCGATGAGCAATTCGTTCGAAAATTGAAAAATGCGGCGAACTTTCGTCTTCGCCGCGATGACGGTCCGATGGACATAAAAGTCTTAACCCTCGGATGCGTTAAGGATTAAGAAACCGAGACCACTACAAGGTGTTTCGGTTTTAAATCAAATAGTTAATAGACAAAAACGCTTCACCAATTAACCATATTCCGTCCGCGCTCTCTCGCTCGGTGCGGCGAAGCCAATAGAATTGGTGACCATCTTCAGAACTGCTTTTTGAACGTCAAACTTTTTAGTTCTCACCTGGCGTGACGCTTCAACCTGTGATTTAAACCCGCTCGGGTTTGCTGATAAATATCGGCAACAAGGGGGACGTGCATGCCTGGGTCTAACCCAAGAAAAAACCGGAACTTCACGGCCGCGGCATGGGAAAGTGTTCTCACTTGGCGAACCCTAAGCGACCATGAGCGTGCGTCAATAAAGGCGAGCAAGAACGACCCGGATCGCGAGAAGCTGCGCCTCGCGGGCAGCTACTATGACCGCCACGAAGTTAAAAAGAACGGTTGGATCTACGGCGAGGCGGATAACGGGATGGAAGTCTCGGAAACCGGCCTTGGTTGGAAGTTCCGTGCGCGTATCATCTGGCATCTGTTTGAAGAGATCTCGACCTATCCAGGCCTAGAGATCAAAGATCTCCAGGATCTCGTTCGGGATCACGATGATCAAGTGACATCCGTCACTCGTAGTGCTGCCTCCAGCGGCCCGAAACCCGAAGCAATCCGCTTAGATTATCTTTGCGACCTCGGGTACCCGGGCAAACCTGCCATGTATGAGCGTAGTTTCAATGCGCTGCTTCGCTGTGCATTCGACACGTTTGTCCAGAAAGCCAATGAGAAACTGGACTTCGAAACATTCGTTAAGCGTTGCAAGGAAACTCCACTCACCGACCGCGACGCGCCGGCCCAATTCCAACGCTTGCTAAGCCGCGGTTTCGTGGACATCCAATCGCAATTCGATATCAAGCCCGAACGAAATCTCTATAGCCTCGATCTGCGTCAGCCAGCGCTCGACGCGCTGGCAACATTTCTGCGGAAGTCAGATTATCGTCCAGTTCAAACGGTGCACAGCAAGAACAATCGAAGTGCGCTGACGGCGATCGCCGACCGGATCCACCGGATTGGCGTCGAGTATCAAACGAAGAGTGACGATGGTGATCTAGTCGCCAAGACTTATTTGCTCGCTGGAGATCAGCGCCCTTGCCTTTACCTCCGAGCCTCGCGCGTCAGCAAGGAGCGGCCCGTCACCCTGCCGCAGCTCGTCGGCAAACTTAAAGCCTTCTACCTCGGCGAAGCGGTGGAAACCGCACCGACACCAACATCGCACGCGGAGTATCTGTCCGCGCTGAAATTCGTCCGTTCCGCGGTCATGCAAACGCCAGCGATCATAGTGTTCGATGGTCATCGCTCCCCACGCGGTTGGCCGACCGCCCTGCCGAGCCTCATCTCTGATGATGGATTGTCGACGCTCCTGCGCGATTTACTGACGCCGCGCCTCAGCCAACGCGATGCGCAACTAGATGTCCGCGCGTTCTACAAAACCCGCATCCTGGTATTGACGGACGACGAATTCTCAGAGGACGGCGAGGGTAAGAAACCGCCGCTTCAGGTACACCCGCTACAGCAACAGAAACCGATCAACATTGTCGCCCCCGATCCGGACGATATCCCTCAGCTGATCGACGACCACAAATGGCAGAATAAAACGAGCTTGAAGAGCATCGCTCAAAGCCGGTCAGCGAGCTTCGTCGATGGTGCGGTGCTGCGATTGACCGACACTTGGTTGACCGTTGTCGGTCACACATACAATTTGGAGCGGGATCGAAACAGCGCGCTCAATTCCCTTCTCGGAAACTCATCTCGCGATTTAGCGGACGCGATGAACGAGCACCTGCTCGAAAACAAGCCTTCCGCGTTCTTGCTCCTGCGATGGATTGCGCTCGCGGAAAGCGAGATCCGCGCCTCGACGCTCGCGCGCCTCCTGACGAGTTGGAATTATCTCGCAGCCAAACGCAGCAAACGCCAGGGACAGTCCGGGATTGCACAAGCGAAAGCCGTGCCCACGAAAGATATCGTTAAGCTTCTGGAACCATTTGATTCCATTCTAACCTACGGACCAGATGAAAGTATGGACGGGCTTGATGGCCCTTACTTTCCACCGATCGAACGAATTCCGATCGCACGCAAAAAATCATCGCCCATCCCCGCCTATCGTCGAACTCGCTCTTACTCTTTCGTGACGAATCAAATCTGTTCGGATTTTCTGGAGTTTCGCCGCGATGACGACGCGCTGGAGGCTGAGCGGCTTGACATGTACCGGCTCCTCGCCGAGGAAGCCTTCCGGCAAGAAGCGGCGATCATGCGTCATGCACCGCGAGCTGCGTCACTAAACGTCCGCCGCCTGCGCCGCATGTGTGAAGGGCTTCATTACGGGTTTGCCAGCTTGCCCAACGATCCGTCGAGTATCGACCAGTCGCTGCGCGTCCTAAGCCGAAGTCTCGCCGTAAATCCGAGAAACGCATTCAATCATTTGTATCTAACTTTTTACCGGCACGTCTTGCAGCATGCGCCAGATTTTGCACTGACCCGCAATTTGGGGCGGCCAGCAATCGCTTCCGATCTCATCATGAGTGCGGTTTGGTGCGGCATTCGCAACCCGCCGGTCCACCGGACTACTAGTCTACCGCCAACCAATTCCCCGTACTTGAACCCAGACCTCAGCAGGTCTGAATCACACAACCTGCCCGATAATGGGATACGCGAAAAGAATACGCACAAGGCACTCGCCAAAGACATCTATGTCTCGCTAATTCGCAACCTCATCAACGCAAACCGCCTGGACCTAGCTCATTCGGCGCTTGAGAAGGCCAAGGAAAACTGGACCGGTCCACGGGCCAACGGCACGGGCCTGGATGCCCTTTCGAAAGTCGAGATCGACTTGGAATTGCTGCGGACGGATCCATCGCGCAATATCGCCAATATCAAGGGGCTATTCGATAAAGTTCTTATCGCGGGACCGCGCAGATGGCGCCTACTGAAATATCGAATTGAGAAAACAGTGCGCTGGCTGCCGAGCCGCCTCAATAAAGCCGGACCGTTTGAAGATCTGACCAATGTCTACGACTTTCATCATCAGCTAAAGTCCGACATCAAGGCAGCGGCGGTTCAACTGACCCGCGGCATGAGCACACAGGATATTGAACGCGGTGCGGATCTATTCGCGCGCCTGGCCGAAGCGGAAGCCATACGAGCAGACAGTAGCTCAGACAACACGGATAAGATCGCGCTATCACGCTTCGTAACCGCTTGGGGCTTTTTCCATGTGGCAGAGGTTCTGCGGGATCAAGTCTTTCAAACCGACCCGTTGGGCCGGGACTACTTACCGAACCCGCATACCAACCGGGTCTTCGTGCGGGTTAGCTTGAAGCTACATACCATTCTCCGAGATCACACGCGACGATCGGCTCCAGGCTTATTGCTCGGCGCAGAAGGAGACTGGAGGGGTTCAGACGAGGGCACAACGTTGAAGCCGAATGCGTGCAGTCTGCTCGCTCAGTTCTTTGCCTATCAAGCCCAAAAACAGCTAGATCTCGTAACCCGGTTTCAGTTTCAGTTTTTGGCCGAAAGACCGAGTTTGCTCATGAGCGAGGCCGCTGTGATACGCACAGTTCGCGACGCGCCGGAAAAAGCTCTGGTTCTTCTCGGCGAAGCCGACGATCTCATCGCCGGCAATATGGATCGGCCGAGGCTGACCTTCCGCCTCGCGCTAGAGCGCGCCAAGGCGCTCCGGCAATTGGCGAAAAAACCTGATGAGCCGTCGCGGCAGGCCATGCTGCTGATCGCAGCGGCAACGGAAACGCTGCGCTTAGAAGCCTTGCAGCAACGCGATGACGAGGGTGATCAACGGGCGACGGGCGAGCGCCTGTGGAAGTTTGTGACGGTCCAGCAGAAAGCGGCGGTTAAGAAGAGCATTCAAGAGCTACGTAAAGCGCTTGGCAAAGAGCTTCACCAAGAAGACGACAAGGAACTTGAGCAACTCTGCAATTTGCTTTCCTAAATCGTGGCATCAAAAAAGCAGCTGACCAGATGCGAACCTCATCCGCTTCTCCAAATCCCGTTGGCGATGGTTCGGGACAGATTTGCCAGCTTCCCAACGGCCAATAGTTCGCCCATCGACACCTATCCATTTCCCAAACTCATTCTGTGTCCACCCCCGTATCGCTCGGAAACGATATAGTCGCTCGCCGAACGAGGTGTTCGGCAGCCAACCATCGCTCTCGAGTAGCTCGATTACCTTTGGAAGGTGCTTGATCCTCGGTTCATGCTCGCCGCGCTCCCACAGACCAATCATCTCATGATGTACGCCGAGGCGATGCGCGAGCTGTCGCTTGGTCACGCCGAGTTCTCGCCGCCTTTGAAACAGTTGCTCGCCAACTGATCCGACCGCTATATCGGCGTACTCGGTATTTCGCCCCCAAAGGCTCAGAGGCCTGTTGGGGAAAAAGATGCAGCAACCCAACGTATTCTTCATGTAATTCCCGTCGTCTTGTTGGGAAGGGACATAGTGAAGGTGAATCGCTATGTCCCTTCCCCCTATTACGATTTGGTCGGTGATCGCCTCGATCACCGACCTTTTTTGTTCGAAGGTTAGTTCGTCCCAACGGTCATAGAGGGTTCTAGCGCCTGAGATGATCTCCTCACTGGA
Source organism: Candidatus Minusculum obligatum (assembly GCA_002331145.1). Classification (GTDB taxonomy): domain Bacteria; phylum Patescibacteriota; class Minisyncoccia; order Phycocordibacterales; family Phycocordibacteraceae; genus Minusculum. The sequence goes on from DCYT01000001.1 coordinate 178,103, forward strand.
GTCTGAGGTCACGCGGAGCGCTGCAACTTCGCCCTCGATGGCAGCTATGCCGAGGGCGAGTTCATCGATCCGCTCCCCCATCTCCTTGTCGAGCGGCGTAAAGCGTGTGGCTTCCACCTCTTCATCCAGATACCCACGAAGCAGCTTCTCACGGTCTCTGCCGAGCTGGGATCGCTCCTTCTCCAGAGCCTGGATCTGGGCTTCTTTCGCGTTGACTTCGTCGAGGGTCGTTTTGAGGAAATCTGCCAGCTCTTCCGGAGACGCGAAGAAGGCGCGAAGCCGGTCACAGAAAATCGCCTCAAGATCATCTTGAGGAATTTTGCGACGGCACTTCCGGCAAACGAATTTCGGTGACTCATTGAGGACGTACATTGTCTCGCCGTCCGCCTCGCATTTCACCTTCCCGGAGAACAGGTAATTGCCCCGCGGCCCTGGCGATCGCCCTTCGCGTTGTTTCTTCAAAATTGCGTTGCAGCGCTCCCAAAGCTCCGGTGCGACGATCGCCTCGCAAGGATGCCATTCCCACTCATCCTCTGGCTTGATCGAGACCTTGCCACCGCGCTGATCGGCCGTCGTGTAGTTGCAGCGGCGCAATCCCTTCGCTGCCGGATCGACGAGCAAGAGTTGAATGGACTGGATTGAGAACTTGTTGCCTCGGCGCGTGCGAAAGCCTCGCTCATTGAGAATGCGCGCGACGGTTCCTTTGCGCTGGTATTCCGCGAAGAGCTCGTAGGCGAGCGCGCGAACCGGCGCTTCGTCCGGATGGGGTAAAAACTCATCCCCGACCCAGTGGTAGCCATAGGGTGCCGCACCGGCGACTTTTCTGCCCATCTTTGCGCGGGTGACGACGGCGGCCTTGACGCGATCAACAATCTCCTCGCGCTCCCACTCCGCCAGCCCGGCAATCATCGTGTAGAAGAGCCGGCCTGACGGCGTGGTGGTGTCGATGCTCTCTTGCAAGGAGATGAGGTCGGCATTGTGCTCGCGGAAGAACTCGGAGACTTCCAGCAGACCTTTGGTGCTACGAGCCAGGCGCGCCAGCTTGGAGAAGACCAATGCCGAGATGCGGCCGGTTCGAACGTCGTCCAGCATCCGCTTGGCTTCAGGATGGTCCATAACCGCTTTTCCGGACACCCCAGAGAGGTCATAGACCTCCGCGACCGACCAACCCTTGAACTGCGCATACTGCTCGGCGCGCGCCTTGTGAGTGGCTGGGCTGTCGCCCTTGGCTTGGTCTTCCGTCGATACGCGAATCCAAACGCCGACCGATCTGACATCCTGTTGGTGCATATCCTCACCGATACTCGAATTACGTGTTTAGAGCCAGTTGTGGCTCGCCCCGTCGATCAAAGTTGATACCGAGATATCCATCGTTCGCGCCGCGGCGAACAGGCGGGATGCGCCCAGGCGCCCGCGGGCATCTTCGATCAACGCCAGGTGCGCGGGAGTAAGGCCAATCTCTCGAGCGAGATCATTGGTGCGTATTCCCTTGAGGCATCGCCAGAGACGCACCTGCCCGCCAATTCTCGTATCAATCGCGTCCTGCACGTCTGCCCCCGGCAACGCTATGGCTTGCCTGTGGACGCCTCAGCGTCACTTCCACGAAGGGCCGACCAGACCAGAGCCGCAATCGGAATGGCATGCGCCACGATGAAGATGAGCCAGACCATGGTCGGGCCACTCTCCCCTTCGGTGAACTCGTGCGTCATCAGCCGGAATGTCGGGCTGAGGAACAACACTTTCACGCCGGACAAGACCACGGTGATGATCGTGAACAATCGCTCGCCGAAAAAGGCGCCAAACGCGACCAGGCCGAGCGCGATCCCGCCGACGTACAGACCGTAGATCGGGATGATCAAAGAAATAAGAAGGATGACGAAGCCGGCGATCGCAAGGCCAGCCGCTGCTTGCTTGTTCATTTTGAATGTCCCCTATGAGTTTGCGAGCGCGCTATCGGCACGCGTAGGCAGTTCCGACCCATTCGTTCGTGAGGCTGGTCCCGCGCTCGCGCCAGACCACGTGAGTGGCTCGAAGGTGAGCGGCTTGATTGAGGGCGGCGTTTTGCGCGTGTGTCCGGCCCACCGAGGCGCTCAAGCCCACGAAGACCGCATTGGACCCGGACACGCTGCCAAGCTCCTCACACCCGGCTACGTCGCTCGCTCGCGCATCGATGATGGAGGTTTCAACGGGCGTGGCACATCCGGCCAGGCTGAGAACTCCCGCTGCCAAGCTGCAACCTAGCACGGCCTGACGACACCAACTCTGCTTTTTCATCGCTATCTCCTGCTGTGAACACTTTGGGGTAGAGTGTTCATCGTAGTATTTCGCCCGTCAAGAAAGAAATAGGCCACCGGCCCACCTTGGCGCGCTTCACATCCATGATTTTCGATCTTCACGGCAACAGGAAGTACCTCACGCCTGCCGAGCGGGAGAGGTTTATCAATGCTTGTTATGCATTGCCTGAAGAAGAACAAACCTTTTGCCTCGCCCTCGCGTTTTCCGGATGCCGGATATCGGAGGCGCTCGCCTGCACTCCTGGTCGGGTCGACCGGGATATGCAGGCGCTAGTTATTCGATCGCTCAAAAAGCGTGTTGATGAGCCAGTATATCGTGCTGTTCCCCTACCTTCATGGCTTCTCGATAAGTTTAGCAGGCTCAGCGAAGGTTTGGATCCTCACCAGCGTTTGTGGCCCTGGGGCCGCACCCACGGTTGGAAAACTATCAAGCGCGTGATGAGCGCTGCGAGGATATCTGGAATGCATGCGACGCCGAAGGGGTTGCGCCACGGGTTTGGGGTGGCAGCGGTTCAAAGCGGAGTGCCGCTAAATCTGGTGCAGAGGTGGCTTGGTCACGCAAAGCTGGAAACAACCGCGATCTACACCAATGCGATTGGTGATGAGGAGCGCGCTATCGCCGCTCGGTTATGGGGCGACGTACAGCCCAAGCAGGCCGCCTGACTGTGAACACTCTACCCCAAAGTGTTCACGAATACTTTAGCGCTGTCAGTGGATCCCTCCAAGTGAAGTAGTGGACCATAGACACCAAAAAAAGATTGGGTAATAATTCATTTATTTGAATACTATAGTGCATAGCGTTCAATGTGGTGACTGGCTCTCGATTCGGGTCAACGCTTGTTGAACACCCCGCAGCGCCTCTCGACGCCCTTCGAGAACGAACGACGCATCTGGCCCACGGCACCGGGTCCAATCCGACAGCTCTGGCAAATTTTCTGTGATCGCTGCTTCCGACGAAACCTGAACTTGATCGATGATATCGGCGTTTGCACTCAAGTGCTCATCCACACCAAATCCGGACACGCGAGCCTTGTTAAGGTCCAGCGATATCCTGGCTGCCTTTCCGAACATCTCTACCACGGCTCGGAGTTCTTCAGGCGACACTCCGATATGCAAGGGCGTCCGATGTTGGCCGGTCGCGGAAGTCAAATAGTACGAGCCATTTTCAATTAGGAGCGGCATCTGTCGACTGGCTGCGTAGTCACCGAGTTCACGCATTGATGGCTCAGCGTTCCGCCAGTAATTCTTGGTCTGCTGCTCCTGGGACCTCCATCCGCCAAACATATACCCGGTATGGATGGTGACAGAACGGCCGCCAATGTCCTTCGCCAAATCAATAACCGACCTGACAACAGCCTTGGAGGAGTCGCGGACCTCAGGCACGAGTGAAGTGTAATTGATGTCGTAATAGACGCTGTGAACGTGAAGTTCGACTCCGAGACTTTCGGCTAAGGCACGAAGGCTTGATCTACGCTCACTGTCGAATTCCACAATGAGATTTGGAGTTTGATCGGGAATTAGCTGAACCGCAGAAAATTCTTGCTCCGCTGCAGCCACAATAAAGTCTTCAAACCGCGACCCATAGGCTCTCGAATATGACAATATCGTGTTCATGATTTAGATTATATTTCTTATGTATTCAATTATGGAGCCGATATTCTCCCCATATACCATTCTCGCTATTCCGAATAAATATACCACAATAACAAACGAATATGTTATCCATTTCTTGAATATTTTTGGCCTCACCTTGATCATATAAAACGGAATCAACACCATTGGCGCGACAACAATTATGTCCAGGTAACTCGGGGCCGACAGATAAAATCTGTGAAGTCCAAACATAATGATGACCGCTAAGCATACAAAAAACCAAAACGCCGCCCGGTACAAATGAGCCGGCATTATCGTCGCCCAGCGGCTATGCACTTTGAATTTCACAAAATCAGGCTCTTCGAGTTTCGGCTGCACGATAGTCGCGTCCACTCGAAGCGTATCCCGTGATGGATCAAATCCGCGCTGAATGGCATTCAGCGTCTCCGCGGCCCAGAACTGAACGCGCACTGTCCGCCCAGAAGAACGCCCGCTCTCTGTCCAACCAGCTCCGTTGAGATGCGTACTGTTTATCCATCGCACGGCCTGGGAAATACTTTCGCCGTAAACAGGCACCCCTAGTGCAATCATAGCTGGAATGATTGCGTAGGCATCGCAGTGCTTCCATAGCGTGCCATCGACACGCGCCTCAAAGAAGCCCCATGAGAACGGCGCTTCGAATTGATCGCGAACGGCCTCAAAATCTCCCGGGTCGAAATCACGACAACAAGCCAGCGCTTGAATTGCGTACCCCGTAGCTACCACAGTCGGCTCATCGTCGCTGGCAAGCGACCAAGAATTTCCGCGCCGTTGAACGCGGAGCCACTTCGCCGCATTGCTAATTTCATCATCAAACTGTTCAGCAAGCGAAAGCGCCTTTGTTGCCAGGTGCGTCGAAAACACATCTGACTGATCGTCAGCCGCCGTGGCACCCCATCCCCCATCACTGTTAACCGCTTGGAGAAGATGATTTATCGGACCGGTAGCGAGCGAGGCTGCATCTGGCCTGTTAGCCCAATAGCAAGCCATTGCGGCGAACGCTGAAAAACGGGTGCGCGCACCACGCTCCTCAATATGACTCGCGTAAACGTCGAGGAGGAAGTCCAGCCCCGACAGAGCCGTATCTTCATCGCCAGCAAGTTTAAGTACACGAATTGCCTCAGCAGTATTTACGATTGAACTCGGTTGCTGATGGGTCAATCCCCAGCCGCCGTTGTGATTGCGATTCTTTCGCAACCAACGCGCAGCAGATTCTAGTTGAGTTTCATACGGCATGGCAGTCTCTATCTATTTCACATGCTAGCGGCTGACGGCTTAACTCGCACCAGCTTAGATGGTCGGTCTTTAACCCCACATGCGAGACGCGATCAGTCGTTCTTCCTCGCCAACTGCATTTGCGTAGATGGCCGTCGTTTCCATCTTAGCGTGCCCAAGCCATTTTTGAACCAGGCTAAGCGCCACTCCGCATTGTATCGCGTTTACACCAAATCCGTGCCGCAGCCCCTTAGGAGACGCGTGTGCGCCGACGATTTTCGCGGCTGACATGACGCCCTTGACCTTGCTCCAACCAGTGGTGCGGGACCACGGCCACAGGCGATCCGATTGCTCTAACCCCGCTGCTCGAATGTATTCCTTCAATTCCGCAATCACGCTCGGCGGAACTGGCACAGCTCGGAATTCCCGCCGTTCGCGCTTCTTGAGACTCTTGAATATGACGACGCAATCTGTGTCGTCGACTAGATCGACTGTCGTCGCCAAAGCCTCGGAAATTCGGCATCCGGTAAACGCCAACACGACGCAGAAGAGCCGATCGGCAGCTGCAAGTTTCTCGGACAAGCTCAGAAAGCGCGCCCGCTCGGATCGATTAAGGTACATTCTCGCTCCAGCGTTGGAATACATCATAAAACTCTGCGCTAACCGAACCCGATTTCAAACGGTCTTGACGCGCGCTGTTAGCTGATAATCACTATGCACTATAGTGTTCAAATTTAACTATGTTTCTTGAAAACACGCTATTTCACGCGGCACGGTGACCGGCGTTCAGTCGCCATCCTGAGGCGGTTTGTTCACACTCGACGCGATGATCTTCGCAACTGTTTCTCGGCGGTGTTTGGCCTCTTCCTCAGAAACCGGCGTATAGCGGGTCGTTACCTTCCAGCCTCGCACGACGGTCTCGTCGACGGTGAGCTTGGCAGCTCGCGCATTGATTAGTTCGGTCAGCTCATCAGGCCCGATGATTGAGCAGGACTGTGTGTTGGCTTGATCAAGGTGTTCCTGGATATGGGCGCGATATCGCGTACGCCGGCCAACATCCGGGACAACCAGGATGACCTCGTCAAATCCAGCCTTGAAGCATTTTTCAACATTACGCAGCTCAGCGTCTGCGGTGTTTGAGACGGATATCTCAACCGCGATCGAAAGCTTTTCGTGTTCGAGCCCGACATCGACGCTCCCGCTGCCGTCCAGAACGGTTTGCTCGACCGTCGCCTTGAACCCACGCGCTTGGGCCAGCTCTCTCACCCATTGCTGCAACCGTCTGTGTTGGCGCCCTCCCACGCCAGCCGCGTATGCATCGATTTCCGCCTTGCGGGTCTCTTTCACATTCTCCTTGGGGGCTGCATCCTTCTTCGCCGGATCGGATCGAGCCTCGTCTCCAGGTGCATCGGGTTTTTTGGCGCTAGCGGTGTGATCTGGCGCGGAGGGTGGGTCTTCAGCCCGCTTAGCGGGTGGAGGTGCTTGGTTCTCGGTATGCCGCGTTGGCTCTGTCGGCTCAGGCGCCGCGGGATTATCAGGAGCATCGGCCGCTTCGATCAGCGCCTCGATCTCATCCAAGGTGCTGCAATAGCGCTCCCGATTTTGGTCGAGAAGGCGGTAATATGCGTCGTCGTCGAGCGAGGCTTGTGTGTTGACCAAGCCAAGCTGGACATCCATGCGCAAGGCCTGTTCGGTCACACCCTTGGCGTAAACCGCAAACTCAGTGCGGTCGCGGCGCTTGCGCATGGACTGGATCATGCCGGCGTCAACGCGCATGTCCTCTGCCATTGCCCGCGCATCCTTGGCCGATACGCCACCAGCAAACTTGATGGAGGTCGAGGCCATGACCGTCGAGCGCAGGCGCGTTGGCATCTGATCGAGGTGTTGAGCGGCGATGTGAAGGCCCACGCGGTATTTTCGGGCCTGGTTGAAAAGCTGCTCAAGCGTCTCATCGAAGTAGTCGTGAGCTTCATCGATATAGACATGCACGCGCCGGCGCGCATCTTCCTCCAAGGTCGCCCGCTCAAGGGAGGCCTGGGCGATCTTCGCAATGAAGAAGCGCCCGAAGATGGAACACCCATCGGCCTTGAGGAGATCTTTGGCCGTATTGATCAGGATGATCTTGCCGGCACTCATCGCTTCGAAGACGTCGAGTTTGTTTTGCGGGTGCGAGAACATTCGCTCAAATACCGGATTGGCGAGCACGCCCCAAAGCCGTCTCAGAATTTGTTTTTTGGTCGCCGAAAAGCTTGGCGCGAAGAACTCGGTCTGAAAGAAGCGTTTGGCTGATCCGTCGAGCTTTTGCATATAGGGCCTGAAGGGTTTGCCATCCTCCATCAGCGCGCGCAGCGTTTGAACCGTCGCATCGGGAATGACCATCATCAGCCGAGCCAGATAGCGAAAGACGACACCCTGCTTTTGCGTGAGCTCCGCCCCCAATAGCGCCGCGAAGAAATACTCATAAAGATCTATGACAGAGTTGAGGACGCGCTCCCTATCGGCCCGGGAATAGCCCTCGAGCCGGTCATGATCGAAAGCGAATAAATTGAGCGCGACTGGAAACTCCACATCGCTCGGATCGATCAAAACCAGCCGGTCGGCCAACCCTTCCGCGAGATAGGGATCAAAGAGTGCCAGTCGCGAGATCGTCTGAATGAGATCGCCCTGGCTATCGATCACGATGACGCCAGGCGCGCAGTCTGCCCCCCTAACCAGATCATGATGGATCAGCTTGAGCAGGAGTTGGGTCTTGCCATGTCCGGACCCACCGACAATGAGCGCATGCTCACAGCGAAGCTCATCAGGCAGAAAGACTGGAACATGTGCCTCAAGCAGGCCCTGAAAGGGCGTATGACGCAAATAGGTCTCAACCAACTCAGCGGGACTATCGAAGCGGGCGTCTGCAGGCAGGATATAGGGCCGGGTGGGTGCCGGGTCTTGCGGGTTGATGTTGGAGGCCAGTGCCAGATTGGCCATCAGCTGCGTCCGGCAATCGAAGAAAAGTTCGTTCATAAAGGCGGGACCGCTTTCGCTGCAGACCTCCCGGACCCAGTCATCCATCACGTCGGCCGGGTTTTCGATCATGCCCGCGAGTGGCACTTCAAGCGCAACCGCATCGGCTGAATGCTCATCATCAATGGCGGACCGCTCCGCGACTGCGTCCAGAACGCTGGCACACATGTGCAGCAGTAAGCCCTTTAAAAGGGGCAGGCGCTTATCAAAAAGATCAAAGAGCCGCTCACGCCGCAGCAAATAGCTGCGCAGCTCCACCCGCGTTCGCATCGGCAAGGCCGCGATCTCGGTGGGTGGGTCATCGTAGCGCGGATACCAATAGCATTCTTCGATGAGGACATGATCGATCAGGTCAAAAAGCGCCTCTGCGAGCGCTCCTGAATAATGGGCATCGCTAGCATGCCAGGCACCGCTTAAAACTTCGGTGATCAGATCAAACCGGTTTTCAAGTGGGCCTTCCAGCAGCGCATCCTGTCGCGCCTCCAAACGCGCATGCAGGTCCACCAGCTCCGCCAGCTCACGGTCGCGCTCACTCATGCCCCAGCTGGAAAAAAGGCCTCGCCCGACTTTGGGGCCGAGCGAGGGCATATTGGCAGAACTATTCCAGCCTTCTTGCCAGGCCTTGGCGATCTCGGAGAAAAAGTCTCCCGCCATCGTGGTCAGGCCGGCTCGATCTCGACAATCTGTTCGGACCCGTCAAATTGCCGCGCGACATCGATATAGCCGCGAATGTTCCGGCAGGCTTGATGAACCTGGTTTTCCGTGGCGACCACCTCGTTCAGATCCTTGCATTCCAAGTGCTGGCCACTCACCAGGTCGCCGAGCGAAAAAGAGCGCTTCGTCACGCGGTCCATGAGCGCGCCGCCCAGGCCGGCCCAGCTTCCCGCTTCTGATTTTGCGAGGTTTTGGTCAGCCGCCTCGGATGTGTAAACGAGTTGGCCTTTGAGCTTGTACTTTTTGACCAGCTCGGCCTCCTCGTCGGTCAGTTCAGCCATCACGTCGAGAATGAAAATCGGTGTTCCGGTCAGTCCTGATTTTTGGCTACGGCGTAGTTTGAGTTGCATCTCTGCCTCCCCTGTTATTCGCGTCAAGCGCGAACCGATCAAAGCAAGACAACCTAAAAGAGTCGAGATAAATTTGGCGATCTATAGTTTTGCCATGGATTTCAACACGACATCGGGCAACACGGTACAGGCACTAAAGGGCTTGGACGGGTTCCCATCGATCAGCAGGCGCAAGTAAATCTGCTGATTGGCCAGATTGATCATGTCGAGCCGAGCAAACTTGGGATCAAACTCCTTGGCCAAGTATCCCGCATCCTCCGCGCCCACCCGAAAAGCGATGAGCGTGCCGGCATTACCCAGCGCGGCCCGGCGGATATCCGGATCGATCTGATGGAGATATTGATGGGCCATCGTCAAGCCGAGCCGGTATTTGCGTAGCTCGGAGAGCATCTGGGCGATCGCCAGGGTCGTGAAGTTCTGAAACTCATCGACATAGACAAAAAAGTCCCGTCGGTCGGCTTCCGGAATACTGGCCCGGGAGAACGCAGCAACCGCCAACATGGTCGTCAGGACACCGCCAACCAGACGCGTACTGTCCGCGCCCAATCGCCCCTTGGCGAGGTTCACGATCAAGACCTGTCCCTCATCCATGATTTTGCGAAGCCGGATCTGTCCCCCATCATCGGTGAAAAAGCGCAAAAGCCGCGGGTCCGCCAATAGCGCCCCGACTTTGGATTGAACCGGCGCGATGGCGTCAGCCTGATATCGATAAGAGTATTTGGGAAACTCAACCTGCCAGAAGCGTTTGATGGTCGGGTTTTCAATGTGCGGCAAAATGGATCGGCGATAATCCGCGCTGGTGAGCAATTTGAGCAAGTCCGGCAAATGGGCTGATGGCTGGTCAAGCAGGGCCATGATCGCATTGCGCAAGACATGCTCCATGCGCGACCCCCAAGCATCCGCCCACATCATGCGAAAGACATCCAAGAGGCTGGCCGCCACCAATGGCCGCAAAACACTGGGTACCCGCGCAAACGGATTATACGCCAAGGCGCAGTCCGGATCGGCCGGGTCAAGATAGACGACATCCTCGCGGCCCAGAGCTTTCGCGTGAGCCAGGCAGCGTTCGGCCAGGTCGCCATGCGGATCGAGCACCGCGCAGCCGGCCTCATCCATCACATCGCCTGCAATCAGGGTCTCCAGCAAAGTCGTCTTGCCGGTACCGGTCTTGCCGATGATGTAGACATGAGAGAAGCGATCCTCAGTCTTGATCCCGAAAAGCCGCGTGTCGATGCGAAATCGGACACGGGCAAATCGGCGGACATTGGCGGCAAGATCTGACATGCCCTTCAGTGTGCGCCAGGACGGGCTATCCCCGCAGACTGGGTGCGGCGCGCTTTGCGCGCCTTTGTCCTGACCAACCAGACAGAGATCGACTTTACCAGAGGCTTCATGTGTGCACCGCCTGTCAGGGCTCCTCATCGCGCCTAGCGCTGTGCGCCGCCGATCGCAACCCGGCAAGCCGGGTCCTTCGCTTCGCTACGGTCCATTGGATGCGCTCTGCGGCTTGAACACAGCGCTGGGTCTCTTCGTGTCGCCCGCATCCAGGCGGGCCTTCAAACCAGCGGAGAAACCCCGATGAATATAATTACCCTCCCAATTGAGCAGCTTTCCATTTCCAAGCTCAATATGCGCCATGGCCGAAAGGCTCCGGACATCGACGATCTCATCCCCAGCATCAAAGAAAGGGGCCTCCTCAATCCCCTGATCGTGGTGCCAACCGAGCAATCAGACCGTTTCGAGATTATCGCAGGTCGGCGCCGTTACTTCGCCGCCAAGGCTGCAGAGACCCTCACCGAGCTGCCTTGCATGGTCTTGGACACTCAAAGCGATGCCGATGCCTTGGAAATCTCGCTGATTGAAAACCTCGCCCGGCTCGAGCCGGACCCGATGAGTGAATGCGAAGCCTTCGCCAAACTCGTTGCCAAGGGCCGCAGCGTCGAAGAGGTCGCGGCCCTGTTCGCCAAGACGCCCCGCCATATCAAACAGCGCCTCGCTCTGGGCAAGCTGATCACGCCGATCAAATCAGCCTTCCGCAAGGACGAGATCGATGCCGCAACGCTGCAAACCCTCACCCTCGCCAGCAAGGACCAACAACGCGAATGGATGCGACGCCTCACCGACAAGGCCGACTACGCCCCGACCGGCTTGCGCTTGAAGCAATGGTTGATGGGCGGCCAATCGATCCAAACCGAGACGGCTCTTTTTGATCTGAACGACTACCCCGGCCAGATCATCACAGACCTTTTCGGCGAGGCGAGCTATTTTGACGATAGCGAAGCCTTCTGGTCACTCCAGATGTCTGCCATCGACGCCCTGCGCGACAAATACCTTGAAGCCGGTTGGTCCGATGTCGAGGTGATCCCCGCAGAGCGCTATTTTGAGACGTGGGAGTATGAGAGCCGTACCAGGGCCAAAGGAGGCCATGTCGTCATCGACGTCGCCTCCAGCGGGGCTGTGAGTACGCATGAGGGTTATCTCTCCCGCCGGGCCATTCGACAGCTCGAAGCGGAAGCTTCCGGCGAGGTGCCTTCCAAGCCGATCAGGCCGGAAATGACCAAGAAGCTTGAAAACTATGTCGCACTCCACCGGCATGGGATGGTGCGCACGGCGCTTCTTGAAGCGCCCGATCTGGCCTTGGTGCTGATGGCAGCCCATCTTCTGGTCGGCTCGAATCTTTGGTCTGTGCGCGCTGATCCGCAGCGGGCCGCGTGTGCGTCAACCGCCACGAGCGTTACGGACTCTTCCGCAAAGGCCGGATTTGAAATGGCCCGTGAACGGGTCTGCTCTCTTCTCGACATGCCATTTGATGCCAGCCCGTTGGTCACCTCCTCCGGTAAGCCGAAAGCCTTCGCCGAAATGTTCAAGCGCCTGGCTGGATTGTCACAGCCTGAGCTGATGACGGTACTCACCTTCTTGATGGCCGAAAGCCTTGAAGTCGGGTCCATCGGTGTCGAATTGGCGGGAAGTGCAATGGGCATCGATCCGGCCGCGCATTGGACACCGGATGAGGCCTTCTTTGAACTCCTGCGGGATAAGCCCGCGATCAACGCCATGCTTGTCCAGACGCGCGGCGAGGCCATCGCGAACGCCAACAAGAACCAGACCCGCAACCAGCAGATTGAAGCGCTCAAGACCGGTCTTGGCCAAAGCGACGAGCCTTGGGCCCCGGCCTATCTGGCCTTTCCCTTCTCCATCTATACGGACAAGTCTGGTGGCGAGTTGGCAGACCATGCCGCCATCATCGAAGCGGTCACAGCTGGCGATGAAGCTGCGAGCGAGACGGTCGGTGAAACTACCGCGGAACCGGTTCCCGATGCCGCGTGAGCCATCACCTCAATAATCAAGAGCGGGCTTGCGCCCGCTCTTTTTTGCCCATCGCGTGGGACTTAAAGGACCTAATACTCCTCTGCCAAAAAGAGCGTCAGAACCCGCGTCGTTTTTTCCGGATCGGTGGGATCATCCGAGCCATATTTCAGCGTCGGATCATAATAATCGATCTTCCACAGGACCGGCTCGTCCTCAATCACGACCCGCCCAAAATCATGCTCGCCATATGGGTCGTTTTCTTCGGAGAACTCACTTTGGGCCTGCATGGCTGTCACCGCTTGGGCAATGAACGCATCGCCGCGGTGGACTACCCCCGGGGTGATCAGGATTTGTCCGCCTTCTCCTTTGATGCGCAAGGCATCATTGAGGTCGCGGATCGCGCAGGTTCGACAATCGTCATCAGTCATCGACATGATTTTGCTCCTTATCGCGTCGCCGGCATCGAGGATCGGTGCCGGCGGACGACACCGAGCAAAACGGTGTCTTCCAAACTGAACGCTTGTTTGTGCGGGCGGCAGGTCCCGCACACCCATCATGGTCGCATGAGCAGCGTTATCCCCACAGGCTGGGTCATGCGCGGTTTTCGCGCGTGCGCGCGCCTTCGGGGATGTTAGGGACATCCCCGAAGGCGCGACGGCGCGAGGCCAGGGCGAACGGCGCGTATCGGTGGTGGACGGCTAAGCCGTCTCGGCCTACCGGCCATCCTCCCCGACATCCCCGGTCTCCACCCGCGTGATCTCACCGAGCTTTTCAGCCAGAAGGGCCACATCCTCATCGCTCACGCCATAGCGTCGATAAAGCCGTTCCAACGTTTCGCCCTGCAGCTTTGGCACGATGAAAACGCCATGGCTCTTGGTGGTCTTCACATTGAGCCGGGTGCGCACGACATGCCCCATGGCGCGCGCGCCCACCGGTTTGACCGATCGGTCCTGAAAGGCGCGGGCATGATCTGTTGCAATGGACTGCACGCTCACGCCCGGTCCTGTCTCCGCCTGCATACGCTTTTTGATGACGGTGAGCACTTCCGCTTCCAGAGATTGTCCGCGCGCATCCGCCAATGCGGCCTGAGCGGCAACCGCATGGGCCAGTATCGCTTCGCGGTCCTCTTGCGCCTCTGTCACCGACAAGAGCGGTGCCAGGATCTGATGCATACGCGGTTCGATGGCGTGTTGGTCAACGTCCAGAGGTTTGGGGTCACCAAAGCGCGCGAACTGGGTGAAGCGATACATCAAGAGCTTGTTGCGCAGGATCGAAGCATCGGCCTCCTGCTGGCTGGGCAAGCTGATGGGCACATCGGCGCGCAAGGAGGGGTTCGAGCTGGTCTCGGTTAAAAATCGGCTCTCCAAGGCCGGATCATCATAACGGCCGCGCATACCAATGATTTTGGGTCCGAACACCTTGAACGCGCGCGGCACGAAGTCCTTGCCATTACTGGTCTCGCTACGCAGCACCGGATAGCCTTTGACATTGCCGGCATTGAGGATTTTCGCGATGAGCGCGCTCTCGTCGGAAAACCGAAAATCTGCCTCATCGATGATCAGCGTACCGCCGATCTGATCGAGTAGATGAAAGATCGGCGAGGTCGTTGAGGCACCCCCGGCAAAGATCGGTTTGTAACAAATCGATCCGATGACCGTGAGAAAGCGCGTCTTGCCCGTTCCATAATCGCCGCGTCGGCGCAGATAGGGCAGCTCGTTGAACCGGTCATGCACCCAGCTTAGCAGGACATAGTTGGCAGCCAGTCGCTCAAAGGCGTCCGGCACATCGACATATTTATGGATATAGGCACGGATCGCCTCGACCAGATCCGCCACCTCGCCATAATCCATCGGTGCCTGGGGCAAGCGCACCACATTATGCTCGACCAAGGCTGCGATATTGCGCATCGGCACATAACGCGTGGCCGTGTCCGGACAATAGCTATCGAGGATCGCCGCTTTGCCGTGCCGCCAGATCGCCAGGCGCGGCTTGTCGTCCTTGCTATCAAACACCGTCTCGATGATTTCGCCAGATGGACCGATTGCCGACACGACCGGGACAAGGGTCTTGTTTTGCCTGTTGCGCTCCGACCCTTTAGGAGCGTCCTGATTATTTTGTGTCATAGAGTTTCAGCCTACCGGCGATGCCTCTATCCCCTCAGGCTTGCTGGCGCGCGAATAGCGCGCTTCTCCAAGCCTCGTCGGATAGTCGTGGGCCAGTAGGCTTAGGGGGTATGGCGAAGCCCCCTCCAAAGCCCCCACATATCGAGGTTCTGCGGACACTCCTGCCGGCCGGCTTGGCAAAGGCCGAGATCGAAGCGGAAGAAGCGCGGTTTTGGACCTATCTACGTCTCTACCGCGCAGCTGCAAAACGCGCTGTCGAAGGCGAGCAAGATTCGACTCTTTGCCATTCCGATTCTATGCTAGGAGACATTAAGTAACTGTTTATGAATGAATATTTTGCCTACACGCGAGTGTCGACCGCCAAACAAGGCCAAAAGGGCGTGTCGCTGCAGGAACAGCGCGACGCCATTGAGCGATACGCTCAGCGCAAGCAGATCGTGATTTCCCAGTGGTTTGAGGAACGACAGACCGCTGCCAAGACCGGACGGCCTGTGTTCAATGATATGGTTCGACGCTTGCGAAAGCGCAAAGCGGTCGGTGTCATCCTTCACAAAGTCGACCGAGCGACCCGTAACTTTCGGGACTGGGCTGATCTGGGCGAGCTTGGTGAACTCAATATCGAGATACATTTCGCCATGGATGAGTTGGACCTCAACTCTCGCAGCGGTCAACTCATGGCGGACATCCAAGTCGTGATGGCGGCCGACAATATTCGCAACCTTCGAGAAGAAACGAAAAAGGGTATCTATGGCCGCTTCAAGCAGGGTCTTTATCCGCTGCCAGCCCCAATGGGCTATCGCAACAACGGCCCCGGCAACCCTAAAACAATCGACCCCAAGCTCGGTCCGCTCATCGCAGAGGCGTTCGACCTCTATGCCACCGGCGAGTACTCATTTGCACCCCTCCGCGCGCATCTCGCAAAGCGAGGCCTCACCACCAGCAAGGGCAAGCCGATCTCTAAGGGCATGATGGGGCGCATCCTCAACAATCCCTTCTACATGGGGCTGATTAAGGTCAGGCGAACAGGCGAGACCTTCCAGGGCGTACACGATCCATTGATATCGCCGACAACGTTCAAACGGGTTCAAACCCGTCTGGCCGGAAAAACCGTCAATCGCGTTTGTCGGCATAGCTTTTTGTACAAGCGGCTTTTGCAATGCGGAAAGTGCCAATCCTTCTTGATCGGGGAGGTGCAGAAGGGCCGCACCTATTATCGCTGTCGTAGCGAGGGCTGCTCCGGTGCATGCATCAATGAGGTGCTCGTCACCCGTCAGGTCGAGGCCACACTGTCCAAGCTAAGGCTCTCGGAAGCGGAGGCAAAAAAGCTGGCTGATGCATTTGAAGCCATCGAACAGGAAGAAGGCTCTGAACTCGCCGACGAGCGCCAACGCATTGTCGCGCGCCACGCGCACTTGGAACAGCGCCTCGATCGGCTGGACGAATTGGTCTTGGACGAAACCATGACCCGTGAAAGCTACCGCCGCCAGCATGAGCGCATCATTTGTGAGCAAAATGAGCTCAAGCAAGACATGGCGAAACTAGGCGCTTCAGGGGCCGCGAAACGTGAACGGTTCGAAAAATTCTTCGAACTCGTGCAAAGCCCGTCATTGAGCCATTTTTCTCAAGATCGGGCTGAAATGCGCGAAATCCTGAAAACGACTACTTCGAACTTTTGGGTGGACGGAAAAAACGTCTCTGTTGAGCTGTTTTTGAGCTATCAAGCGCTCGAAAAACGCCACTCCGTCCCTACTGGCTACCCGACAGGGATTCGAACCCCAATTTCTTGGACCAAAACCAAGCGTCCTACCATTAGACGATCGGGTAATTACTTACCTCTTAGGCATCATCTTGCCCAATAAGTTTGATTACTGCAAGTTCTAGAGGAAGAGAAGGAATTGGAGCAAAGCGCATTTCCTTACTTGCCTCAAGATGAGCTATAAGAGCTGCAGGAGATATTGCACCTGTAAGCTCTTTCATTTGAGCAACTTCATCCTCTCCATACTGGGCTATAAAGTCCTTTTCCATACTTGCCACGCTCTTTAGAAGCAACACTGCTCGAAGATAATCAAGCACAAGTGTAAGGAAGGTGCGCATATCAACTCCAGACTCTTCAGCTGAAGCTATAGAAGAAAGCGCTTTCTCTTTCTCCCCTTTTAGTGTTCCTTCTACATAGTCACTTATAAGCTTTCTCTTTGGAGCTCCAGTTACTTCCTCTACCTCATCTACTGATACTTTCTTATCTTTAGATGAAGCATGAATCTTCTGCAAGATTGAAAGCGCATCTCTAAATGATCCATCTGCAAGAAGTGCTATAAGTTCTGCAGCTGATGTCTCAAGTTCAAACTCTTCTTTCTTCGAAACTTTACTTACAACACTTGTAAGTACTTTTCGTGAAGGCTTTTTAAAGGTAAAAGTCTGGCAACGAGAAACAATAGTCTCTGGAAGTTTATCTGTCTCTGTTGTAGCAAGAATGAATACAACATGCTTTGGCGGCTCTTCTAAAGTTTTAAGAAATGCGTTGAAGGCACTCTTTGAAAGCATGTGTACCTCATCGATAATGTAGACCTTGTATGGAGAATCAAATGGAAGTGTATATACATTCTCTGAAAGCTCTCGAATATTATCTACTCCTGTGTGAGATGCAGCATCAATCTCATAGAGATCATTTTCAGTACATCCAATAGCTTTTGCAAAGATACGAGCAATAGTTGTCTTTCCAAGACCTCGAGAACCCGCAAAGAGATATGCGTGCCCTATGTTTTCTTGTTCAATAGCACCTTCTAGAACTTTTGTTATGTGATCTTGTCCTACTACCTCTGAGAATTTTTTCGGACGATACTTTCGATAGAGCGCTTCTGCCATATGGGACGAGTATACCATTAAAGAAAAAGCGCCGCCTGGGTATAAAACCCGGCGACGCTGAAATTGATCAAAATGCTGAACGCACATACCTGCGTTCGCAAATACGAGCCGCGAACCGCTTCACAAGACCATTTTCGGTATTGTCTTTACGGCCTTCTTCACGAAGCCCGTCTGCAATAGCACGAACCTGCCTTTTCTGAACAACGCTGGAATCAGCACAGTTGCCCCAAAGAACTTCCCATTCATACTTTGCAAGAGCTTTGGCGCGGCTGATGATTGCTCTCATTTGAGCAAAGGTCATAACCACCTCCTCTAACTACCATAAATAAAAGTACAATTAAATTATTTTCTCGTCAATGAGAATCTTTTCTACCTCCTCCCTACTCTTTGTTTCAAATAATTTAGCTCTTAGCTCTGCAGCACCATCAAATCCATTTGCATACGCCTTATAATGCTTTCTCATTATTGAAAAATTCTTTTGTGGAAGCAGCTCTTCATACAACTTTGTATGCTCAAACATTACTTTCAGCTTCTCGTCTTTTGAAACTTCCTTTCCACTGAAAAACCATGGGTTTCCAAAAATTCCACGACCAACCATAACGCCATCACACCCCGTCTCTTCTATCTTCTTATTTCCATCTTCAATACTCTCCACATCCCCATTCCCAAGAATAAGAGTGTCTGGAGCAAGCTCATCTCGAAGCGCAACAATACGCGGCATAAGCTCCCAATGCGCTGCCACCTTACTCATTTCTTTTCGAGTACGTAGATGCACAGTTAAACAAACTAGATCCTGAGAGAGAAGCTCTGGAATCCAAGCATCAATTTCTTCTTTGTTATACCCAATACGAGTTTTAACAGACACGGGAAGTCCTGACTTCTTTGCAGCCTGGATTACCTTCTTTGCAGTCTCCGGATCTTTCATATGTGCTGCTCCTGCTCCTTGCTTCTCAATAGATCTGTCAGGACACCCCATATTGATATCAATCCCATCAAACCCAAGCTTCGCGCAAAGCTTTGCCGCATACTCCATATTCTCTGGATTACTTGAAAAAAGCTGAGCAACAATTGGAGACTCTTCTTTAGTAAACAAAAGAGATTGCATAAGGGGATTTTCCTCATCCTTCATGCCTACCTTCTCTCGCGTAGCATAGAGTCCGTCTGCTGCGACAAACTCAGTCCACATAACATCAGGCTTTCCATACTTTGCAATTACAGACCGAAAAGCCACGTCCGTGACATCTGCCATCGGCGCTAATACAAAAAGTGGCTTCTTCAGTGTCTGCCAAAAGTTATTCATTACGCTTAATGTATACCCGCTTCCCAAAGCGCATGTCAATATATAGAACCTCTTCTAGATTTTCTATTCCCTCAAGAACTGATGGAAAGGCCTCTGCAATTTGAGCTTCTTCTCCAAGCACATACTCAAGCCTTGGACCTGACACAAGTTCTAATACCACCTCATCTGGATTACGAAATGAAATACTTTTTGTTTCTTGCCCTAATGTCTCGAGTGCTTTTCTAAGAGAATTTACTTTAGAAACCGCACCTTCTTCAAAAATTGTATTTCGTAAAGCTGGCCCATCATCTGCAAGTAACCCATATATAGGAATGAGCTCTTGATCTGCTTGCGCAAATATAAACCCTTCATTGTCTGCTGCCATACACGGTGTACTTGTAGCTTCTGTGCACCATGCAAACTTTGCTACCCGCTCTGCAATTGATACATCGATACTTGTAAAACTAGTTTGTGCCACTGATGCAGAATGTATCCGCGGAAATGCGTCTTTAAGAGTTTTTTCTATTTCCTCTTCTGAGACTAAGAAAATACTGTCTTTGGGAAAAATATAAAAACGTGCACCCGAGAGCACTTCTTCTACCTTTTCTCCAATTATGTGAGGCAAGAGAACCTGCGCTCCTGATACAGCAACAGAATCTATTCGAACTTCAGGGCGCCATACTCCATATGCTCCTCCTCCAAATAAAATGGAGATAAGTAAAATGCCAAGAAGCGTATATAGCCTGATGATTATGGTGCGGCGCTCTTTAAGACGACGCTTTCCCATATTATTTAATTACTTCCTTGCCCATGTACGGCACAAGCACTTCAGGAACCGTAATGCTTCCATCTTCGTTCTGGTAGTTCTCAATAAGAGGAACTAGAAGTCGTGGCGTTGCCATAAATGTATTGTTCAGAGAGTGAGCAAAACGAACCTCTCCATCTTCATCTCGATACCTGATACCTAGACGACGTGTTTGGAAATCATGGAAGTATGAAGACGAGTGAGTCTCCCTATACTTCTCTTCAGTTGGCACCCATGCCTCAAGATCGTATTTCTTCACCTGCCCTAATCCTAGGTCTCCTCCACAATTAACTACCGCATGGTATGGAAGCTTAAGAGCCTGCAGCATCTCCTCTGCATTTGCTGTAAGTTCTTCGTGATATTTTACACTCGCCTCGTGTGACGCTTCACACAAAAGCACCTGTTCAAACTTAAAGAACTCATGCACTCGAACAAGTCCCTTTGTGTCCTTTCCGTGAGATCCTGCCTCTCGCCTAAAACAGGGAGAGAAAGAGAAGTACTTCATCGGAAATTCTTTCTTATCAAGAATTTCATTCATGTGGAGCCCCATGGTTGCAACCTCTCCAGTACCAGCTAAGTACTCTCCGTCTTGTGTCTTGTATAGATCCTCTTCAGATTGTGGAAGATATCCTGTTCCAAAGAACGGCTCCCCTCGAACAAGTGATGGCACTACCATTGGCACAAAATCTTTCTTAGAGAAGAAGTCCATTGCAAATTGCCATAGAGCAAAGTTAAGTCGTGCTCCATCTCCTTTGAGGAAGTATCCTCGGAATCCTGAAACTTTTGCGCCACGCTCAAGATCAACCATGTCGAGGTTTTCCATAAGCTCTATATGACTTTTTGGAGTAAATGAAAATGTTGGTTTTTCTCCCCAGACTCTAATCTCTTCATTATCAGAATCTTCCTTTCCTTCAGGAACTGACATGTCAGGCACATTAGGAACCTCGACCATAAGATTCCGCCACTTCTGGATAACTTCTTTTAGCTTTTCCTCGTCATTCTTCAATTTGTCTTTAAGAAGTTTTGATTCTGCGATTTTTACCTCTCGCTCACCTCCCTCAAGCTTTGGAATCTCTTCACTAATCTTATTTTGCTCAGCGCGTCTATCATCAACCTTCTGCTGAAGCTCTCTCCTCTCATCATCTACTTTTAATAGAGCATCGATATCTACATCGATGTGTTTCTTTTTGGCACCAGCTTTCACAATATCGCTGTGCTCTTTAATGAAATTTATATCCAACATAATCTGCTACAGTAAATACTACTGTACTATGCCAGAGGATGTGTACCAAGTCTCTAAAGAATCTTTTCCTGGGACACTCAGGCATATCGCCGACCCTCCTAAAACACTCTATGTGCGAGGGAAACTTCCTCCCAAAGACCACAAGTTACTTTGCATCGTTGGCTCTCGGGCACTAAGTGACTATGGAAGACGTGTACTTACTCACTTTTTTAAAACACTCCAGGGCCATCCTATATCTATAGTCTCAGGATTAGCCCTTGGTACTGATGGATTAGCTCACAAACTAGCCTTACAGCACGGCCTCCATACTATTGCGGTGCCAGGCTCTGGAATAAGTGACAAGGCACTCTATCCAAAAACACATGCATACCTTGCTCAAAATATACTAGAGTCAGGTGGCGCACTCCTTTCTGAATTCCCTCCTGAGTTTAGAGCGCAGATGTGGTCCTTTGCTAAGAGAAATAGAATTATGGCAGGAATGAGTGATGCTGTTTTTATGCTTGAAGCTGGAGAGAAAAGCGGGACACTCATAACAGCAAAAATGAGTGCTGAGTACAATAAGGAACTTTGTACTATTCCTCACCCACTCTTTAGTGAGCACGGGAAAGGCCCACATCAATTCTTGCGACTTGGCGCGACTATTGTTACAGAAGCCGAACACCTTCTAGAGATACTTGGCCTTGATATAGAGCAGCAAGATCTCTCTGTATCACTGCGACCTCTTGAGAGAAAAGTTCTTGATTTACTTGATACCCCACAAACACTTGAGCAACTTATTCTTCTTTTAAGTCTTCCTCGAGAAGATATTTTATCTTTACTATCAGGTCTTGAACTTAAAGGAATTATAAGCTCAGAAGGTGGCGCATACGTATCTATACGCAATAGAAAGACTTGACCTTACATATATAAGTGCGGTATGCAGTGTGCATGAGCAAACTAGTAATTGTAGAGTCGCCTGCAAAGGCAAAGACAATTCAAAAGTATCTGGGAGATGATTTTGTAGTCCTTCCATCGGTTGGACACGTGCGAGATCTTCCCAAGAGTAACAAGGATGCCGTAGACATTGAGGCAGGCTTTGTTCCTCGATATGTAAACTCTCCAAAAAAAGAAGAGGTTATTGCTGATATTAAAAAAGCAGCAAAGAAAGCAGACGAAATTTATCTTGCTCCCGATCCCGACCGAGAAGGAGAAGCTATTGCTTGGCACGTAAAAGAAGCAGCTGAAATTAAAAAGGCAAAGCGAGTTGTGTTCCACGAGATTACAAAAGACGCTGTGCTTGAAGCAATGAAGCATCCTCGTGCTATTGATGAGAACCTATTACGAGCTCAAGAAGCTCGGCGTGTTCTTGATCGACTTGTAGGATATGACCTCTCTGGTCTTATCTGGAAGAAGGTTCGATACGGACTCTCAGCAGGACGAGTACAGTCCCCTGCACTTCGTATCCTTATGGAGCGAGAGCGAGAGATCCGAGCATTTATTCCTGAGACATATTTTGTACTAGAAGCACTCTTTAAATCAGCTGCAGGAAAATTTGAAGCAACTGGAACCGAAGAGCCCAAAGAAGCAAAGGAAGCAGATAGAATTCTAAAAGAAGCTAAAGAGGGTTCTTGGAGTGTAGAGAGTGTTACTGAGACAAAACAAAATAGGCAGCCAAAGCCACCCTTTACTACCTCTACTATTCAGCAGGTAGCTTCAACTCGTCTTGGCTTCTCTCCGAGCAGAACTATGCGCGCAGCACAGAAGCTGTATGAAGCGGGACGTATTACCTACATGCGAACAGACAGCACAACTCTTTCAAAGGAAGCAATTGGGCAAATCTCTACTGCAATTGAAAAAGAATACGGAAAAGAAAATCTTGAGGTAAAGGCATTTAAAACAACTTCAAAAAATGCTCAAGAAGCTCACGAAGCCATTCGTCCAACAGACGCACTCCGCGCCACAGCTGGAAGGACTGATGATGAAAAGCGGCTGTACCAACTTATCCGTACACGAACACTAGCTTCTCAAATGATCCCAGCTGAACTTATGCGAACAAAGATTGTGGCAGTATGTGATAAAGATATTCCTACATTTGCTGCAACTGGATCACGAGTACTAAATCCAGGATGGTTGGCTTGTGATACTGAAGCACGAGGAGAAGATAAAGAGCTTCCAAAGGTTGCAGATGGAGATAAGCTTGATCTGGAAGATATTACATCTACTGAAAAGCAGACTGAGCCACCAAAACGCTACACAGAGGCTGGCCTTATTAAGGAGCTTGAGAAGCGTGGCATTGGACGACCTTCAACATATGCTTCAACTATTCGAACTATTGTTGATCGAGAATATGTAGAGAAAGTTGGACGAACACTCTTCCCAACTGCCACAGGAGATGTTGTTTCTAGTTTCCTAGAAGAGCACTTCACTGACTATGTAGATGATGACTTTACTGCAGAGATGGAAGATAAGCTTGATGATATTGCTGCTGGAAAGGCAAAGTACGAAAAGACTCTCAAGGATTTCTATGGACCATTCCAAAAGGCTGTAGATTCAAAAGAAGATATTCCAAAGCTAACAACTCTTGGAGATGCTCCAGAAGAATTCAAATGTCCAAAGTGTGGAAGCAACATGCACTTTAAGCTTGGGCGTGGAGGAATCTTTATGAGTTGTGACAAGTTCCCTGATTGTGATGGTATGCGAACACAAGAAGGTGAAGAAATCGCAGAAGATAAGCCAATCGGAACTCACCCTGAATCAGGAGAAGAGATTTTTGTACTTAGTGGACGATACGGGCCATACGTACAGCTTGGTGAAAAAACAGATAAAAACAAAAAACCTCGACGAGCTTCTGTTCCAAAAGACAAAGAACCTAAAGAAGTAACTATAGAAGATGCAGTGAAATACCTCTCACTTCCTCGAGAGCTTGGAGAGCATCCTGATACTGGAGAGATGATTAGTGCGAGCATTGGACGCTTTGGGCCATACATTGTGCATGAGAGTGACTTTAGGTCTCTTAAGACAGACGATGTATATACGATTGAGCTTAAACGAGCTCTGGAGATTTTAGCTGAACCAAAGAAGAAAAGGGGCGCAAAGAAGAAAGATAAATAAAAAAATGCCGATCCCGGAGGATCGGCTTTATTTTTGGCAGCGAATTTATGTTACCCGCTATGATGCATTACCCAACAGGGTTCTCCATCACAATATGTACAATTTTCCCTTCCGGGACAGGTGCTTGGCGGAGGAATCTGATCAGAGACATCCAGAACGTGTTCGTTCGGACCGCCATCATCTACCAACTCAAGTTTAGGAGTTGGTTTTTCTGAAGAATCTGTCACGCTACTCTCCTTTCCTTAAAATTGGGACACCTTGCCTGACTTGCAGCAATTTCTTCCTGCGGCAGAGGCTGTCCAGTTGAAGGACAATTCAGACAACAACCTCTTGCTTCTGAATCCTTAAAAACTTGAAGGCACCCAGTGCAAGCAAATTGTGACTGAGGTTTTTCCCTTTTGTTGCCACTCATGGTTTTCCCCTTGCCAATTTCCTGTTCGATAGTATGCTAAATAATATGACATCCGTCAAGGAAATTCAAAAAGAGATGCAGGGAGCAAGTGAGAAAGAACTTGCACTCGTTAAAGAAGCATATGCTTTTGCAAAGAAAGCTCATGACGGACACACTCGATATTCTGGAGAACCATACTTCATGCACCCTGCTGCTGTTGCAAAGAAATTGGCAGAATTTGGCGCTGATGGATCAGTTGTTGCTGCAGGACTATTGCACGACACTGTAGAGGATGTAGGAGCAAGCGAAGAAGAGATTGAAAAACTTTTTGGCAAAGATGTTCGCTTTCTGGTGCACGGTGTTACTAAGCTTGGAAAGCATAAGTACCGAGGAATGAAGCGGCACGCCGAAAGTTTGCGACGACTTCTTGTTGCTACTTCAGCTGATATCCGAGTACTTCTTATTAAGCTTGTTGATCGCTACCACAACATGACAACTATTGATCATGTGCCTGAGCGAAAGAGAAAGAGAATTGCAATTGAGACTCTTGAAATCTATGCTCCTATCGCAGACCGTCTTGGAATGGGACTTATGAAGCGAGACCTTGAAGATCTTTCATTCCCCCATGTTGATCCTGATGCATACACGCACACTCTTGAGGTAATGAAGCAAAAGAGTAAAGAAAATGAAGATGGTCTTAAAAAGATTCAGAGAACGCTTCGAAAAGAACTTGCGAAGGGCTCTATTACTGACTTCAGTACAGAGCTTCGAGTAAAAGGTTTATATAGCCTGTACCAAAAACTCGAGAGAAAAGATAAAGATATTACAAAGATTTTTGATATTGCCGCACTTCGCATCATTGTAAAAGATGTAAATGATTGTTATGCAACACTTGGAATTGTTCACAATCTCTTTAAGCCAATCCCAGGAAAAATCAAAGACTACATTGCTTTCCCCAAACCAAATGGATACCAAAGTCTTCACACAACAGTAATGACGGGAAACGCTGGAATTGTAGAGGTGCAAATTCGAACGGAAGAAATGCACCGTTCTGCAAAATACGGAATCGCATCTCATATTTCATACAAACAACTTGGAGATAGCAATAAGAAAACTTTTGAAACTCTTGCCCGCACATGGATGGGAGAACTTATTCCAAAGGTAAATAAAGAAGCTAAACAAAGCGCCTCAACTCCAACTTGGATTGCAGACCTAGCAGAAGCACAAACTGCACTCTCAGAGAGTGACGAATTCCTACAGGGAGTAAAAGAAGATGTGACAAGCTATCGAGTATTTGTATTTACCCCAAGAGGAGATGTGATTGATTTGCCTGTTGATTCAAGCCCTATTGATTTTGCATACGCTATTCATAGCGACATTGGAGACCATCTAGCCGGCGCAAAAGTAAACGGAAAGCTTGTCTCGCTTGATACAAAGCTAAAAAATGGAGATCGAGTTGAAATCATGACAAGAAAAAATGCCGCGCCAACTGAAAAGTGGCTCGACATGGTAAAGACATCAATTGCACGAAAGAGTATTCGACAGAAAACAGGAAAGAAACCTATACAGTAAATCCTGAGATGTTGTAGAGATCATCATCCTTCTTCTCTTCTTTCTTTTCCTCCACAACGCCCTCAAGGGCGTTTTCTACATCTTCAACAATCTCTTCTTCTGAAAGCTCTTCCTCTTTTACAGCCTCCTCTGCAATGTGATTTCTAATCGCACTTAGATCATCTTCTGAGAAGAAATCAATAACCACCTTCCCTCCAGATTCAGCTCGTTCAATATGCACTCGTGTCCCAAGAGCATCTGAGAGTTCTTTTTCAAGCTTTTGTAATTCAGGAGAAAGATCATTCTTCCGAGTTTTCTCAACAGCAATGCGCCGCGCCAATTGCTCACTATCTCGCACTGAAATCTTTCGGGTAACAATCTCCTTATATAGGGTTGCTTGCTCATCAGGACGATCAGAAAGCATTAGGAGTGGCCTTGCATGTCCCTCAGTAATATTTTTACTTCGAATGGCTTCTTGCATCTCTTCAGGAAGTCCAAGGAGCCGAATACTGTTACTTACATACTCTCGACTCTTCCCCATCTTCTTTCCAATCTCTGCATGAGTTAATTTAAATTTCTGTGCAAGAAGATCAAAGGCTTTTGCTCGATCTACAGCATTGAGGTCTTCTCTTTGAAGATTCTCAATAATCGCAAGCTCAAGCTTCATCTGACTATCCTCATTTTGAGTTCTAATCACTGCAGGAACCTCACGCAACCCTACAAGCTTTGAAGCTCGGAGCCTTCGCTCTCCAGCGATAAGCTCATAGCTTGTTTGAAGACCTCCATCTTCTTTTTCAGTTTCAGTACGAGTAACAACAAGTGGCTGCAATACTCCATACTGCCGAATACTCTCTGCAAGAGTTTTTAGATTTAGCTCGTCAAATTCTTTCCGTGGTTGGTATGGATTAGGTTGAATTTTCTCTACCTCAATCCAGAATACCGAATCATACCGCTGTGCTTCAGCTAATTTCGCGTCCATATACAGCCAATTGTATCATATGTAATTTGCACCATTTAAGAACTTTACGTAGGATAACGTGTATTGCCGGGGTGGCGGAATTGGTATACGCGATAGATTCAAAACCTATTGCCGCAAGGCTTGAGGGTTCAAGTCCCTCTCCCGGCACAAACAAGAAAAAGCGTCTTACGGCGCTTTTTCTTTTTGGTACAATAGGTCGATGTCAAAACTCTATTTCTCTTACTCAGCAATGAATGCAGGAAAATCTACTGCCTTACTCCAAGTGGCACACAACTATGAGGAGCGTGGTATGAATGTGTATCTCCTTACCGCAAAAATGGATACTCGAGATGGACAAGGATTTATTTCTTCTCGCATTGGAATAAAACACGAGTGTGATACGTATGATGAAAAAGACAACCTCTTTGAAAAAGTAAAAGAACAAAATCCTATCTCTTGCGTTTTAATAGATGAAGCACACTGGCTATCTCCAAAGCACGTTGATGAGCTTGCGCATGTTGCTGATGAGTTACATATTCCTGTTATGTGCTACGGACTTCGAACTGATTTTAAAGGAAATTTATTTCCAGGATCTGAGAGGCTACTTGCACTTGCCGATACTCTAAGAGAAATACGAACTATTTGTCATTGTGGAAAGAAAGCGACTATGGTGTTGCGACTTGGAGAGGATGGGAAAGTACTGCAAGACGGTCCACAAAATCAGGTTGGAGGAAACGAATCATACGTCTCTGTGTGTAGGAAACATTGGAAAGAGGCATTAAATAAATAAAAAAGCGCCCGAAGGCGCTTTTTTATTTATGAGTTCTCTTTAAGATATTTGAGCATTGTATCTACATCAGATACCTCAAATGGATCTTCCTCGCAGTTATCTTCAAATCCAGGCTCAATAAATGCCTTCTTGATTTCTCCATCTTCTACAAGTACAGAGTATCGCCAAGACCGCTCTCCAAACCCAAGATTCTCTTTCTTTACGTTCATTCCCATCCCCCGAGTAAATTCAAGGTTTCCATCAGGAAGAAGGCGCACCTTATCTGCCCCAAGGTCCTTCCCCCATGCATTCATCACAAATGTGTCATTTACTGAAAGACAGTATGTGTGATCAATACCAAGCTCCTTTAACTCATCAAACTTCTCCTCATACCCTGGAAGATGTGTTGAAGAACATGTTGGTGTAAATGCACCAGGCAGTGCAAACATTACAATCTTCTTTCCTTTAAAGATGTCGTCAGTTGTAATGTCTCTCCACTGATACTCTCCCGCATCATCCTTTGCTCTAATTTTGAAAGTCGTCTGTGGAACCTTCTTTCCTTCTAGTGCTGAACTATCCATAATAATTTCTCTTAGTTTACTAATTTTGTATGCGTAGTATAACGAAGCTAATGAAAGACGCAAAAGTTATTGCGATTGTTGGCCCAACAGCATCTGGAAAAACGTCTCTTGCTATAGAAATTGCCAAGAAATATAACGGCGAGGTTATTTCTGTTGACTCAAGACAAGTGTATAAAACACTCGATATTGGAACTGAGAAAGTTACAGAAGAAGAAATGAGTGGAATCCCTCACCATATGATCGATATTGTAGAGCCAGAGGAAACTTTCTCTGTGCAAGAATTTCAAGAAATGGCGAAAGAGAAAATTGAAGACATTTTGTCTCGAAATAAACTTCCTATTCTGGCTGGAGGATCAGGGCAGTACATGGACGCTGTTTTATATGACGGAACATTTCCTATTGTCCCGCCAAACGAAAAACTTCGAGAAGAATTAAAGAACGTGCCAACTACAGCACTTTTTAAAATTCTAGAGTCACAAGATCCAGCACGAGCTGAAACTATAGACCCTAAAAATAAAAGACGTCTTATTCGAGCCCTTGAAATAATTGAGGCTTTAGGAGAAGTTCCAAAAAAAGAGAAAGGAGAACTTCTTTACGACACGCTCTACTTAGGAATCGATATTTCTCGAGAAGATATTCGAGAGAAAATAACAAAAAGACTTTCTGAAACTATGAAGAAAGGACTTATTAAAGAAACACGAGAACTTAGAGAACGTGTTGGTGACAAGCGCCTTGATGCATTTGGACTTGAGTATCGAGTTATAAAAGAATATTTAGACGAGACTATTGCGGAAGAAGATTTAATACCAAAACTTATCTCAGAACTTATGGGATATGCAAAACGACAAATGACGTGGTTTAAGAAAAATGAGGATATCGTTTGGGGGACGAGAGAAAAACTCTTAGAAGAATCCGAAAGTTTTCTTAGAAATTAACATCTACACACGTTCCATCATTATGGCAAGCTGCAGCATGACTTACTGTCTTTGGGTATGCTTCAGTTACTCTGAAATTTGGAACATTTTCATCCAGATCTACTCTACTAAGAGCTTCGGCAAGAACCCTTGTTGCCATGTCTCCATCTTTTGTTGATATTCCATAGTCATTAAGATCTACACAATCATGACATTCATCACTTCCTGTCCCACCAGAACCATATGAACTATAGACTGAGAAATGAGGTGATGTAATTCTTCGCACTTGCAACACATTTTCTGCAGGTACTCCAAAATCTATTAGAGCTTGTCTTTGTGATGCTCTAGAAACTTCATATATCGCACTTAACCCATTTGCCTGTGCTGTTGCAATAAAAGCTGCGACATACCCAGCAAATTCTTCTGTGATGGAATCTGTTCCAATAAGACGGTTATCTGTACCTGGGTCTTGTGGAAAGATAAGAGATTCTTCACAAGCTTGTTTTTCAATCCCAAAGAAGCTATCCCAATCTCCGTATTCATTCTTATCTGCAAAGGTGCTCATAATAGTACTTACAATTAAGAAGCCTCCAAGAATAATGACAAACCCAATAACGGCACTCATTGCCATGCTTCGAGCTTTTTGAATCGCCCCTGGATTTCCCTGACTTGTTATAAATAGAAAGCCAACATATACCAAGATAAGAACAAGAACCATCGTTCCAAGGTAAATCATGAAATTCATGATGTTCTGCACAAGCTGCATGACATCTACAAAATCACATCCGCACAAAGAATCTCGACAAGCAGGTACAAGTTGTTCAAACATGCACTCATAATACCGCGAAAGAGCTCCTATCTGGAGCTCTTTCTGTTAATTGCGGGCGATGAGGGAATCGAACCCCCGACTAAGGTTTTGGAGACCTTCATTATGCCACTTAACTAATCGCCCTATACACAAACGCACGACAGTGTGCCGTGCGGAGAGTGTAGCATAAAGAAGAAAGAGTTCTACTTCTTCACTTCTGTATACATTACGTGCTTTCGAACCTTGGGATCGTACTTCTTAAGCTCAAGCTTTCGCTCTACACGCTTCTTATTCTTCCGAGTCCAATACATATGATCGGATTCGGTTGATTTCATTTTTGCCAAATGGTCTTGACTCATAGTGCGGCTACTCTATCAAATTAAGGGATTTACGCAACTGTTTTCACCTTTTTACTTACTGTTGCGGCTTTCTTTCGAGCTGTAAATGTAAGCTCATCTCCCTTAATTCCTACTGTTACAGACCCTCCTGCCATAAGCCCCTTATCTACCATAAGAGATGCGATTGGAGTTAGAAGCTTTGTTTGAATTACACGCCGCAATGGTCGCGCTCCATATTGTGGATTGTATCCTTTGGCAGCAAGCCAATCCTTAACTTTAGGAGCAATAGACAAGGCAATTTTCTTTTGTGAAAGTCGCTCAATAACATCTGCCACTTGCATGTCCACAATTTCTCGAAGCACTTCCTTTGAAAGAGTCTTGAAGAAGACAATGTCATCTAGACGGTTCAAGAACTCTGGACGGAACTGCTCACGCAACTGCTTCATCACCTTCTCCCTTGCCTGCTCCTGCTGATCTTCCACCTCATGTGCTTCACTCTCATGCGTTGCAAAACCAATTGAACTCATCTTGTCGATATATTCAGCCCCAACATTTGAAGTTAGAATAACGATAGTATTTTTGAAGTTCACCTTCCTTCCCTTTCCATCTGTTAGGTGTCCACTATCTAGAACCTGAAGCAAGATATTAAACACTTCAGGGTGAGCCTTCTCAATCTCATCAAATAAGATCACCGAGTACGGACGATGTCGTACTTGCTCGGTTAGTGTTCCACTCTCTTCGTGTCCCACATACCCCGGAGGAGCTCCCACAAGCTTCGCTACGGAATGTTTTTCCATAAACTCACTCATATCTACACGAATAAGATTATCCGCGTCATTAAACATGAATTCTGTAAGACGACGAGCAAGCTCTGTCTTTCCAACTCCTGTTGGCCCCAAGAACATAAATGATCCAATAGGGCGGTTTGGATCTGCAATTCCTACACGTGATCGCTTCACAGCATCAGCAACAGATTGAATTGCCTCATCTTGTCCTACAAGATTTTCCTTGAGGGCTTCTTCCATACGAGCAAGCTTCTGAGCTTCCTCCTCAAGCATTCGTGACACTGGGATACCAGTCCACCTTGAAACAACAGCTGCGATGTCTGATTCGGTAATTTCTTCCTTAAGAATTCGTCGAGACTTCTGAAGCGTCTTCATTCTCTTCATCTTTGTCTCAAGCTCCTTCTGAAGCACCGGGATCTTTCCATAACGAATCTCAGCTGCAGTACCAAGATCTGCAGTTGCCTCTGCTGCATCTGCCTGCTGCTTAAGTTCTCCAAGCTGTGTCTTCATACCTCGAATAGATTCAAGAACCTCCTTCTCATTCTTCCACTTAAGCTCAAGCTCACTTGTCTTCTCTTTTAGATCCGCAATGTCTTTTTCTACCTTTCGAATACGAGACTTGATCTCTTTCTCCATATCTTCATCCTGCAGATCCTTTGCAAGTGCTGCCTTTTCAATCTCAAGACGACGAATCTTTCGATCTGTCTCTTCAAGCTCAACCGGCTTGTTCTCAAGCGCAATGCGAAGCATTGACCCTGACTCATCGATAAGATCAACAGCCTTATCTGGAAGATGTCGCTCTGTTAGATATCGAGAAGATAATTCTACTGCTGCAACAATGGCGTCGTCTGTAATCCGAATACCGTGGAAGAGCTCGTACTTATCTCGAAGTCCTCGCAAAATAGCCACCGCGTCCTCAATACTTGGCTCATGTACATAAATTGGCTGGAAACGCCTGGTAAGAGCTGCATCCTTTTCAATATACTTTTGATACTCCTTAATAGTTGTGGCTCCAATAGTCCTGATCTCCCCACGAGCTAGCGCCGGCTTAAGCATCTCACTTGCTCCCATTGCGCCTTCTGCATTTCCAGCTCCCACAAGTGTGTGTAGCTCATCAATAAAGAGAAGCACCTTTCCTTCAGACTTCTCAACCTCTTTCATAATGCTCTTCATCCGCTCCTCAAACTCTCCTCGGTACTTTGTACCTGCAATCATCGCTCCAAGATCAAGCGAGAGAAGCTCTTTATCCTTTAGAGACTCAGGAATGTCACCTGATGCTATTCGCTGTGCTAACCCTTCTGCAATGGCAGTCTTTCCAACTCCAGCTTCTCCAATAAGAACAGGGTTGTTCTTTGTTCTTCGAGAAAGAATCTGCACAACACGATTAATCTCCTCATCACGTCCAATAACAGGATCAAGCTTATTGTCTTGAGCCATCTGCGTTAGATTTCGTGTGTACTTTGTAAGAGCCCTGAATTTCTTTGGCTCTACAATCTCTCCCCCATTATTCTGCTTGATTTCAGAAAGCACATTAAGCGATGTCTCCTGATCAATAGTGAATCGCTGCAATAGATCAGCTGCAGGCCCTGGGTTCTCGATAAGAGCAATAAACAGGTGCTCTGTCCCAATAAATGAATCTCCTAGGTCTGACGCAATAGTTCCAGCATTTTCAAGAGCTTGTGCTAGATCTGGAGTTAAATAAAGCTGGTAGCTTGGAGAAAGTGTTGAAGCATTCTCTGGAGCTTCAAGCATCTCAAGCAATGAATCTGCAAGCAAAATGGCATCTACATCCATTTTATCTAGTACTGAAAATACGAGACTTTCCTCCTGCAATACAAGTGCAGCAAGAAGATGTACGGGGTTCACATGATTTTGCCCTCTCTCTATTGCAAGTTCATGTGCCTTTCGTACTGCCTCTTTCGCTTTGGTTGTGAAATTTTTAAATGGTTGCATTTTCTTCTTCAGCTACTTGCTGCGAAGATACATATGCATCAACTGCTCCTAGAATGTCCTCAGCACTGATGAACTGTGCACCAGATCCTTCGGTTACAGCTACATGCATTCCAATAATATCTCCGAGCGTTGAAATAAGTGTTGTTCCGTATGGCAATCGAGACTGCGCTAGATTTGTACCAATATCAGAACCTTCTACTACAGAAACAATTCCTGTCTCTAGCGCAGATCCTGCGCCAAGTGCGAAGACACTTTGTCCCCGCCGCACTCCCTCAAGTGTTGCAAACTCATATCCCCCAATTACAGGAAGAGTCTCGCCCTCTCCTAATGCTGGCTTAATGAGTGCAACGCCACTTTCAGTATTCTCTACTACTTCTCCCTCAAATACAGAACCTCCTGCAAATTTGATAAGAACTTCGTCTGCACTGACCCCATCAGAGCCAGACGCAATAAGTCCTTGATTTGGCAGGAAGAGTCCTGTTGCTACAGATGCGCTTGTTGTTGTTCCAACATGCAGATTAACAACACGACTTGCATGTGCTTCTACAGAATCTCCAAGCACATCTTCTTCTTTCACTACTACCGTAGTCTCTCGAGTTACAACAGCTGCTCCAGCTTCTCCTTGCTCCACCTTTTCAATTGTTCGCTCTACAACTCGGTTTACTGTCTGTGTCACCGTCTGAGGAGTCTCCTCAAGAAGTGACACGGTAAGTACTCCTGTTGCAGTAGACGTAACAAAAGAAACTAGCAAAGTAAGAAGAAGTAATTGTGATTTTGAGAGCTGTTCAATATCCATAAGAGCAGTATACGAAGCAAGCGTCAGAATGACAAATCGTTACGCCTGTACTGCTTAAAATGTACGACTAAATTGTGTGCTCGTCAAGAAATTCTACGCCCTCTTTTAGAGCTTTCACAAACCCTCTCATCTGCTGTTTTGTATGATCTGGACCTAATGTAATTCGAAGTGTTGAAAGTGCTTTTTCTTCATCTCCTGTAACTACTCGCACAACATCTGAACCTTCTCCTGCTCCACTGTCACAAGTTATCTTCGTAGAAACTGCATATCCTTTCTTATCTAAAAATGCAGCAAGGTACTCACTATCTCTTCCAGGGAAAGAAATGTTTATGTTGTTTGCGACTCGCTTGATCTTGTCTCCATTTAAATGCACATTCTTTATTTCCTTCTCAATCTCATTAAGAGTCCAGTTTCGAAGCATTGTTATCTCTTCACCCACCTTTTCATGATTCTCTTGCGCATCTACAAGTGCGTGAGCAAATCCAACGGCAAGCGCTACGTTCTCTGTCCCTGGTCGCATGCCACCCTCTTGTCCTCCACCAAATAGAATTGGAGCTAGTGCTACAGGCCTCTTTTTAATAAGGGCTCCAATTCCTCGTGGTCCTCCAAACTTCTGTCCGTCAAGCACCATCATATCTACTCCGATACTTTCAATAAGGACTGGAAGAAATAGAGCAGCTTGTGCTGCATCTGTATGCACTGCAATCTCTTTATTAAATTCAGATACTTTTTGCTTTATCTTTCGAAGCGGCATGATTGTTCCAATCTCACTATTTACATACTGAACAGAAACAAGAACTGTTTTATTTGTTAGAACCTCTTTTACACTTTCGGGTGTAATGATTCCCTCTTCATTTGGAAACACAATACTTACCAATACTCCTTTCTCTTTTAGCGCCTCAATGCTCTTAAGTACATTTACATGCTCAATAGCAGAGGTAACAACATGCATGTCCTTATATGTGCGTCCCTGCTGACGCAGTCCTTCTATATGCCCTAGGATTGCGAGTGTGTTTGCTTCAGTTGCTCCTGATGTAAAAATAACTTCTTCCTTTTTTACCTTCACAACGTCAGCAACATCAGAGCGTGCTTTCTCAAGCGCTTCCTTTGCCTCTCTTCCTTCCTGGTGGTTTGCTCCTGGATTTCCAAAGAAATTAAGAATGTGTGGCCTCATTGCAGAAAATACCGACTTCTTTGTTGGCATTGCGCTGGCATAATCTAGATATACTCGCTTACTCATTACCTACTGTTGTACGCTCTTGTTTGCAAAACTGCAAGAGAGCAACTACCATGCTCTTATGACTGAGCTTCTCACCGTATTTAGTAGTGCAACACCCACCACACTCTTTATAGGAGGTCTTTTTCTTTTCAATCTCATTCTCCTTATATTGGTAGTTATTCTTTTTGTACGTCTTGGAAAGGTTTTCAAAGGAAAAAATGGAAAAGACCTTGAAGCTGTTGTCACTTTACTTGTAGAACATAAGCAAGATGCTGAGCAATTTCACAGAGAAGTTGCAGAAACATTCATCGCATATGACGCTCGAATCAAGAAAAGTGCCCAGATGCCATCTGTTATGCGCTTTGATGCTTTTAATGGAACGGGAGAAGGTGGAAAGCAGAGTTTTGCCACTGCCCTTGTAAGTGAGGATGGGGATGGTATGGTGCTTTCAAGCCTTTATATGCGCGACAAGATGCGCATCTATGCAAAGCCTGTTGAGAAATACACATCATCATTTGAACTAACTGATGAAGAGCAAGCAGTGCTAGCTAAAGCAAAGAAATAATATGAGTAACAAAACAAC
This sequence comes from Candidatus Minusculum obligatum, assembly GCA_002331145.1. Classification (GTDB taxonomy): domain Bacteria; phylum Patescibacteriota; class Minisyncoccia; order Phycocordibacterales; family Phycocordibacteraceae; genus Minusculum. Next base: position 213,677 of record DCYT01000001.1, read on the forward strand.
AGTACGACCTCCAGTAGTAGCCGTGATGGGACACATCGATCACGGTAAATCTTCTTTGCTTGATTATGTTCGAAAGACAAATGTAGTAGATGGAGAAGCAGGAGGAATCACCCAGCACGTATCAGCGTATGAGGTAAATCACAAAACCGATGATGGTGAAAAGAAGATTACCTTCCTTGACACTCCAGGACATGAAGCATTCCAGGCAATGCGATCAAGCGGAGCTGTTATTGCTGACATCGCTATTTTGATTGTTGCAGGAGATGATGGCGTAAAACCTCAAACTCTTGAGGCATACACTGCTATTAAAGAAGCTGGCATTCCTTTTGTTGTTGCTATTACAAAAATAGACACCAACAATGCAAATGTTGAGAAGGTAAAGACCTCTCTTCTTGAGAATGAAATCTACCTTGAGGGTCTTGGAGGAGATATTCCCTTCGCTCCTATCTCATCAAAAACTGGAGAAGGTATTCCTGAGCTTCTTGACCTTATTCTTCTAACTGCAGACCTTGAGGAGCTAACAGGAGACGAATCTCTTCCAGCTGAAGGAGTCGTGCTTGAGGCAACAAAAGACAAGCAGCGAGGAGACTCAGCCACTCTTATCATCAAGAATGGATCTCTAAAGACTGGTTCATTTGTTGTGGCAGGAAATACTATGGCACCTATTCGATTTATTGAAGACTTTAAAGGAGATCGGATAGATTCTGCAACATTCTCATCTCCTATTCGTATTGTTGGATTTAACGAACTCCCTACTGTTGGATCTGCTTTCACTACCGTTGCCAAAAAGAAAGATGCCGAGAAGTTGGCAAAAGAAGGAGTTGCAGTACCCAAAGAGACTTTGGAACAGAAAGAAACTGAAACTGGAGCCATCCTCCCTCTTATTATCAAAGCTGATGTAGTTGGAAGTATTCCTGCTATCGAGCACGAGCTTAAAAAGCTCTCACACGATAATATCGCCATTAAGGTGCTTGATAGTGGTGTTGGAGCTATTAATGAAGGAGATATTAAAACTGCAGTAGCGGCTCCTAATGGAGTCTGTGTGGCATTCCACACTGGTATTGATAAGGCAGCAGCAGATCTTGCAGATCGCTCTGATATTGAAGCAAAGAGCTTTGATATCATCTATGAGCTTGCTGAGTACGTAGAAGAGATTCTTAACTCTCGTGCTCCTAAAGTACAAAAGGAAGAAGTGCTTGGACGAGCAAAGATTATCCGTCTTTTCAATAAGGTTGGAACAAAGCAAGTATTTGGAGGGAAGGTAAAAGAAGGAGAAGTTCGTCTAAATAGTACCGTGCGTGTCTTACGACGAGATGTGGTACTTGGAGAAGGAAAACTTATAAACCTTCAGAGTATGCGAGTAGATGTAGATTCAGTTCCTGTAGATACTGAGTTTGGAGGACAGCTTGATTCAAAAGTTGAAATGGCTGAAGGAGACTACATTGAGGCATACCACATTGTTGAATCATAATGACTGAGCGACAAGAAAAAGTTAGAGAGGAGCTACTGAAGATTGCGGGAGAGTTTATTTCTCGTGAAGCAAATAGGAATAACCTTATTACCGCAACAGATGCATCAATCTCCCCCGACCTAAAGCAAGCAACTGTATTCATTAGTGTATTCCCAAATGACAATGAGCAAGGAGCTCTTGCCTTCCTAAAGCGACATCGAAATGATTTTAGGACCTTCCTAAAGCAGAGAATATCGTTTAAAGTACTACCATTCGTTGATTTTAAAATTGACGAAGGAGAAAAAAATAGACAGCGTATTGATGAGCTGTCACAGCAAGATTAAAGGCCTGGTGGCGAAGTGGTAACGCTGGGGTTTGCAAAACCTCCATGCGCGGGTTCGATTCCCGCCCAGGCCTCACTCTTGCCGGGATGGTGGAATTGGTAGACACGAGGGACTTAAACTCCCTTGATCAATTATGATCGTGCGGGTTCAAGTCCCGCTCCCGGCACAAACGTTGCAAAATCTTGATAGTTCGTTACTATCTGGTGCATATCCGCCTATAGCTCAGTTGGTAGAGCAACTGCCTCTTAAGCAGTGGGTCCTAGGTTCGAGTCCTAGTGGGCGGACTCGCAAGTTTTTGATATACTGCGAACCGATCACATGGGGATGTGGCGGAATTGGTAGACGCGCTAGTCTTAGGAACTAGTAGGGCAACCTGTGGGAGTTCAAGTCTCCCCATCCCCACCAATATATTGAAAGAAAGACCGCTATACAAAGCGGTCTTTCTTTTTGACAAAGAGAGTGTTTATGGTATAATATATATAGACGTACAGATCTTCGTCAAAAAATCTAGCTACAAAGGAGGCTCCCTATGTGGACCCTATCAATTGCGGTCACTACGGGGACTCTCCTCGTACTGATCACTGCGTTTTTCTTTTCTAAAAAAGGAACTACGCTTTCTTTGGCCATCGGTATCGCTTTCAGCGTGTTGCTCGGCCTCATCATATACGGATTGATTATCTACGGATTCAGAATCGAGCTTTTTGCTCCCTCCTGGATTTCGCAGATTTTCGCACAGGTTGCTGGAGCCACTTCAGGCTTTACGCTTTTTCGGGCTGGAAGCATTCTTGTTCCCCTAAAGCACAGGGCGGTCATCACCGTGCTCGAAGAGCGTCGTAATGAATGCCCTACGCTTGGCGAAGGTGCTGCCTGGCTCTTCCCTGGGATCATGGATGCTGTTGCCGTCGATGCAAGGGACTTTGAGGTCAATGTTTCTGAGTTTGACGTACTTACATCTGATTACATGACGGTCAAGACCAACCCGACCATCGTGCTCGCCGTTGAGTGCCCGAGCGGATACCTAAACGTTGAAGGTCTCGAAGAGATTGTTCGTCAATTGACGCGACGTGCTACGCGCGCTCGCGCAAATGACCTTGATGTCGACAAGATCGTCATGGAAGACGAAGCACTTTCCGTTGCGGTCCTGAGTGAACTTCAGGAGTCCTCAGACAGAAATGGCTGGGGTATCAAAATCAAAGAAGTTCGGTTCGAAGGAATCACACCTCCCAAAGAGATAACTAAGGCTGCTGAACTGGAGAAAATTGAAGAGTATCAGCGTAGTGCCGAAATATATGAGGCCAAAACCCTCGAAAAGAAAGTAAGTGTTCTTATGGACAAGTTCGGCGATGTCGGCATGACACCTGATAAAGCGTTCAATCTGCTTCAGGCAGAGTCAGGGAAAATCACTCGTACCGCCTTCGACCTTGAGGGTATCAATACGAGTGACGTTCTCGGAGCAATCGTTGCTGTTGTTGAAGAGCTACGGAAACAAGGTTCAAAAAACGACAGTAAGAATGATGGAGACGCATCATGAGTATGCCAACTTCACGCACCGTAGAGCACGGTCCGAAAGCAACACCTCGATGGCTTTGGCTTTGGTTGGTTATTGCTGTAATTCTCAGCTTGAATGGCATCTACTATGCCCATCAAACTGAGCGGCGCAGCTTACAGAGCTCTCGCTCCTCACCCACACAGACCCAGGAAGTCGGGGTTGAAACCTTAACCCTGGCTCCTGGTGAGAATACACCAATTCAATATGTGCGGGGCAATCGCAGAGTTTGTTTTGACTCTTGGAGCATTGTTCGACCATACTTTTGGTACGATGATGACTCCACTGGATCTCTCAAAAAATACGAGGATTCAGAAGTTACTTTTGTACGGTTCCAGATCAGAAATGACTCGGGAGATTCTCTCCCAATTCGCTTCTGGTATAGGCCATATAATGAAACTTGCTAGATAAATTGGCAAAACGGTGAGCCTTTATGGCCCGCCGTTTTTCTTTTTTGCGTGTTGAGACAATAGGTCATTTTTTATGAAATTGATTCACTTATTAAGAAAATGGCTTAAAATAAAGATTTTTTAGTTAATTTTCTTACTGAATATGTTAAATATTTACAACATTTTCTGAAAACCTAATATTTGTCTATAGTTCATAATTTTGTGAGCTATAGAAAAAGGAAAGAGAAAATGAGTGGTAAAGAATATGGCCGCGGACGTAGCGATGGACAAGCAAACAGCTACAAACCCCCGAGCGGCGACAGCACCTTTGGTTTCGGCGAAAGCCAGAAATCTATCGAAGCAAAAAAGGATTATTCTCAAGGCTGGAGGCACGGTCAAGAAGACCGTAAAAAGTCCTGAGTTCTCTAACTGCAAACGGCGAGCCTTTATGGCCCGCCGTTTTCTTTTTTATAACGATTCTATTGGAGCATCTAAGCCGAACGTATTTAATACAATCCGTAAGATTCCGAACACACCAAACATAATGGCAAGCCCAACAATACCCCAAATCATATGACTTCTTCCTTTTGCACGCGTATCATCTCCCTCTCCAAAAGTTCCAAGAAATTCAAGAACTCCGTATATGAAGATGATTGTTGCAACTCCAGTTAGTAGCCAAATGAATGGGTTTACTAATTCTCGGACAATGCCGCTAAGTAATCCGTCTAATGTCATTTGAAACTAATTTTCAATTGTCGGTATTGTAGGAGTGTCTCCTGCATCAATTCCTGTAATTCCTGTAAGGATATTAACTAGCCCCCACACAGATACCATCACGAAGAATGCAATGATTCCCCACAACATAAGATCTCTTCCCTCCTTCTGTTTATCAGGATTAGAACCTCCAAGAATAAAGGTCATAAATAGACCCCAAATAAAGACAACAAGAGCAAGTGCAAAAACAAGCGGCACAAGAGTCTCATTTATAAAGTTAAATACATCTCTTCCTAGAGTACCCAAATAACCTTCTTGAATGTTTGACGTTTGAGCAAAAGCCACAAGTGGCATAACTGCAACAGCGTATAATGCAAGACCTCTAAAAAGGCCTCCTCCTAAAATTTGTGTGTTCTTTTTCATATAGACACATAATACCGGCCAAACAGGCCGGTATTAATAAATAACCTCTCTAATGTGGATAAATCACCTATATCCCTATACCAAAACTCTTTAGAAGAATTCGTACAAGACCCCACATTGAAATAACAACGGCAAATCCTATGATCCCCCACATCATAAATTGTGCACCTTCAGATCGAGCATTTGGATCTTCTCTTTTTATAAAGAAATATTGGAATATTCCCCATAAAAATATGAAAAACATTAGTGCAAACAGAAGAGGAATTACACTTTCATTAAAGAATTTTATAAGTAACTCAACAAAAATTTTAAACGTCATGAGCTAATTGCTTTTACTGTTGCTTCAATTGCTTCTGCGATAACAAACGCACCTATGAGAATCACACCCCCAACGAGTGTCCAAAGTAAGGCCTCTCTCGCCTCCTTAATCTTTTCTGGGTTTCCACGGGCGCTTACAAACAAGAACCCAACCACAACAATCATTACAATAACCACAATTGTTCCAAGGCGAACAATGAAGTCTAGAATTTCTGTAAGAAACTCCTCTAGAGAATCTGCTTGAAGTGGGTTTTTAAGAGTGAATCCTCCACCTCCAGGGTTTCCTCCTGGAGTTCCTACATCACCAGGGTTGCCCCCTGGAGTACCAGTGCCACCAGGATTTCCTCCCGGCGTCTGCGCTAATGCAAAAGCAGGAGTTAAAATAAGAGAAAGTCCAAATATAATTGAGAGTATTGTACGCATATTATTTTAGTGAACGTTGTGCTTTTGTGAGCGCATCTAATGCGTCACTTCTACCACTTACTACATCATCAACCATAGCAGAGAACACAGTGTCTACTCTTGCTGGTTGTGGAGAGAGCCATCCTTTTGCAATAAACGCTTCGTCATATGCAAGATCAAGAAGCGGGTCATTCTGAGATGTGCTTACCAAATCCCTGCGTACAGGAGCCATGTTGAGTACCTGCGCGAACACCTCGGCCACATTCTTTCCTGTAAAGGCAAGTGCTGCAGTCTTTGCTGCTGTTATATCTCGTGCATCCTTTGGTGTTGCAAACACATACACATCTGCATATACAACCGAATCCCCTCCCTCAAGCTGCGGAAATGCCGCAGATCCAATGGAAATGTTTGGGTTAGCAAGAGCTAAACTTTTCCCTTCACTTGCAGGTGCAAAGTAAATGGCCAAATCATTTGCAAGGAATGCCTGACGGTCATTCTTCAAACTCTTATTCCAGCTATACGCACTTGTATTTGGGTTGGCAAATTCTGTGTAGAAACGAAGCGCACTCTCCACATCCTCATTTTCTCCTCCAACAAGTTCTACCTGCCCGCTTGCACCTCTAATTGGAGATCCAACCTGGAAGAAGAAGCTCGCAAGTATTTTCTCTGCATGGGTAATATTTTCATACGCACCAAGCGCTACAAAACTCTTCTCAATTGAGAACCCTCCTGCTGTCTCTACAAAACGAGGTGTAAGACCAGTGAATTGCTCCCAAAATTTTGGCGCCTCACTTACGCGCGCATTATTTAACATGCTCTTGTTGAAATACATCACCAAAGGATCAATACCAACCGGTACTCCATAGTATCCATTAGCAATTACAATATCTGCCCCATCAATAAATGTATCTTCAAAATCTCGTGCTGGGATTGTCTCAACAGAAATAGGAGAGATCGTTCCAGCCTCTGCAAGGAGCAGTGTATGCGGCACAAGAATAAGATCTGGCCCACGATCTACAGCAAGCGCTTCTGTGTATGTAGTATGGAATTCATCAAGAGGCACCTCTATATATGTAACACCATCAAAGTCAGTTCGAATCTCCCTAACTGACGCCAAAGTCTCTCGAACTGCTTCCTTTGGAAGTGTTCCCCAGATAACAACATCTCCAATAACATTCTTGTTGTTACTTGGATTTGCTCCCGCAAATACCAAAAGGCCAATAATAGCAAAGATAACGAATGCTGCAGTAAGAATTAATTGAAATGGCTTCATGATGGCTTCTTAAATACTAATGCGTAATGATGCGGCCCTGCACGGAAGGCTTTCTCTTTATGGAATCCCATGTCAATAAAGAGTCGCTCTGCTGTATGCTCTTCAATAATACACTTCTCCTCAGGACCGATATTGTTGTAACAACCTGCCCAATCTACTACCAAAACTGTCCCTCCTGGCTTTAAGATTCTTTTGATTTCCTTTACTGCCGCATTTTTATCATCAAGTTGGAAAAGAGTATTTGCGATAATTGCAGCATCAACAACTTCCCCTTTTAATTTTGTACCAAATTGCTGCTCGATATCTCCCCAGATAGTACTTACATTAGAGAATCCACGCTCAACTACTTCACGCTTAAGTGCCTTAAGCACCGGCTCCTGCACATCTACAGCATAGACACGCCCTTCCTCCCCCACAATTGGAGCGGCAGCTAACGTGTAGTGCCCTACACCACTTCCAATATCAACCACGCGCATTCCATCACGTAGTCCCATCTGCAAAATAATTTCCTGCGGCTTAGAAAAGTCCATTACCTAGCAGTATACCAAGAGGTTGTATAAAAATTATTCTTCCTCAACAGTTAGAAGCACAATTGATGCAACCGCATCTCCTGCGCGAAGTTTCATAATTCGCACACCCTGCGTGCTTCGTCCTTGAGATGGAATCTCTGGAACTCCTGTTCGAATTACCTGCCCCTTCTTTGAAACAGCAACGAGCTCGTACTTTCCAAGATCTCCCAAAAGCATTCGTCCTCCCACAATCTTTCCTGTCTTAGATGTTAGACTCGCAGTTTTAATTCCAGATCCTGCACGCTTTTGCTGCTTGTACTCTCCAATCTTTGTATGCTTTCCATATCCTGTCTCAGATACCACAAGAAGCTCAGCTTCTTTCTCCATTCCAGCTGGGATAATATGAGCTGATACCACAGAGTCATCTTTTGAAAGTTTAATTCCTCGCACTCCTGCTGCAGTTCGCCCCATCTCACGAGCATCCGCTTCTACAAATCGAATTGCCTGACCGTCTCTTGTTACGATCATGATGTCGTCTCCCTCTCCTACAAAGTGTGCTGTTACGAGCTTGTCACCATCCTTTAGATTAATAGCGATAATTCCGCTACGCCGTACGTCTGCAAAACTCTTAGCAGCCACCTTCTTTACTGTTCCGTCTCTTGTTACAAATAGAAGTCCCTTTGCATCAAGCTCAGCTCCCTTAGGCGCTGCAACTACATTAGTTACATTCTCGTCTGCAGCGAGTGCGAGGAAGTTTGCAATACTCTTTCCTTTTGTAGCACGACGCCCCTCTGGAATGTCATACATTTTTACCTGATATGCTTTTCCAGCATCGGTAAAGAAGAGTAGATCAGCGTGTGTTGAAGCAGTAATAAAGGTATCAACTACATCCTCCTCCTTTGTTGAAAGGTCAATAACTCCTACACCCCCACGCTTTTGCTTCTTGTACTCATTTGGATTTGTTCGCTTTACATACCCTCCCTTTGTTAGCACCAATACACTATCCTCCTCAGGAACAAGATCTTCTACTGAAATATTCTTCACTCCTCCCTTTACGATCTTAGTTCGACGATCATCTCCGTGCTTCTCTGAAAGCTCAGAAAGTTCTTTCTTGATAACCGTAAGCATTTTCTTCTCACTTCCAAGGATTGCTTTAAGTTCTGCAATAAGCTTCTGTACTTCAGCAAGCTCGTCCTCGATCTTCTGTCGCTCAAGACCTGCAAGCTTCTGCAGTCGCATCTCAAGAATCGCAGTTGCCTGACGGTCTGAGAACTTAAACTTCTTCATCAGTCCTGCGTGTGCTGTTGGCACATCCTTTGCAGCCCTGATGATCTTGATGATTTCATCAATGTGATCGAGTGCTTTCTTAAGCCCAAGTAAGATATGCTCTCGCTCCTCTGCTTTGTTTAATTCAAACTGTGTTCGGCGTTTTACAACATCCTTTCGATGGAGAATGAATTGCTCAAGCATCTCCTTAAGAGAAAGTGTCTGTGGTACACCATCTACCAAAGCAACGGTATTGTAGTGGAAAGTATCTTCAAGCTGTGTGTACTTATAGATATTATTTAAAACAGTCTGAGGATGTGCTGTTCCTTTAAGCTCAATAACGACACGGATATCACTTGTAGATTCATCTCGAATATCTCGAATACCTTCAATCTTCTTGTCTCGAGCAAGATCAGCGATCTTCATAATAAGATCTGACTTGTTTACCCTAAATGGAATTGAAGAGACAATAATCTGGAATCCTTTCTTATCCTCTACAATCTCAGCTTCTCCACGCACTACAACTCCCCCGCGCCCATTAGCATATGCGTGTGCAATATCCTTTTGATTAAATGCAATTCCTCCAAGCGGGAAATCAGGGCCTTTTACAAACTGCAGTAGGTCTTCTGTTGTTGCCTTTGGATTGTCAGCAAGGTACACAACCGCATCAACAACTTCTCCCAAGTTATGTGGAGGAATATTTGTTGCCATTCCAAC